>NZ_CP073579.1:1352568-1690710 GCF_018199995.1 Photobacterium sp. GJ3
CTTATGAAGCCGCGCATCCGGAACTGGCTGCCGAGTTCAAACGCCGTGTGAACGGTGAACTGCCAGCACAGTGGGAAGAAGCCACCCGTCAGATCATCGCTGATCTGCAGGCAAACCCGGCGAACATCGCTTCCCGTAAAGCCTCTCAGAACGCGCTGGAAGCTTTCGGCAAGATCCTGCCTGAATTCATGGGCGGCTCTGCAGATCTGGCACCTTCCAACCTGACCCTGTGGTCGGGCTCCAAGTCACTGACGGCGGATGATGCCTCCGGTAACTATATCCACTACGGTGTGCGTGAGTTCGGGATGACGGCCATCATCAACGGTATCGCCCTGCACGGCGGTTTCGTGCCTTACGGCGCCACCTTCCTGATGTTCATGGAATACGCCCGGAACGCCATGCGTATGGCTGCGCTGATGAAAGTGCAGAACATCCAGGTTTACACCCATGATTCAATTGGTCTGGGTGAAGACGGTCCAACGCACCAGCCAGTTGAGCAAATGGCTTCTCTGCGTCTGACCCCGAACATGAGCACCTGGCGTCCCTGCGATCAGGTTGAGTCTGCCGTGGCCTGGAAACTGGCCATCGAGCGTAAAGATGCGCCAACCGCGCTGATCTTCTCGCGTCAGAACCTGGCTCAGCAGGAGCGTAACGACGCACAGGTTGCAGATATCGCCAAGGGTGGTTATATCCTGAAAGACTGCGCAGGCAAGCCTGAGCTGATCCTGATTGCGACGGGTTCTGAAGTGGCGCTGGCTGTGAATGCTGCCGCTGAACTGAGTGCCGAAGGCAAGCAGGTCCGTGTGGTTTCTATGCCATCGACCGATGCATTCGACAAGCAAGACGCGGCTTACCGCGAGTCTGTGTTGCCATCAGATGTGACTGCACGTATCGCCATTGAAGCGGGTATCGCAGATTTCTGGTACAAGTACGTTGGTTTTGACGGCCGCATCATCGGCATGACCAGCTTCGGTGAATCAGCACCGGCTGGCGAGCTGTTCAAGCTGTTCGGCTTCACCACTGAAAACGTGGTCAGCACCGCGAAAGAGCTGCTGGCGTAAGTCAGACGATTTGAACATACAAAACCCGACGTCATCGTCGGGTTTTTTTATACCGGCGCAATACGCAAGGACAATCATTTATCTCTGATTGTGGTGCCCACGATCAAAGCCAATGTCATCCTGAAGATAGTCGGGCAGATCGTTCAGGCACCGTTCGCTGCGTTTCCGCAAACGCCATTGTCTGTATTCAGAAAAGACGAACTTAACTGTTCTGATCACTTCATCCACCGTCGGTAATTTAGGGCTGGCCGTTGTCATACGCATTTCATCAACCTATCATCTGAAAGTCATGGGCTAATCATTGACCACTGCGCTCAAACGCTCAAACGATAGATCCTGTCATTCAGTTAAGGAAAGCTAATGTCAAACCAGCATCGGATGCCGCCGCTTCAGGGACTCTATTATTTTTATCAGGCAGCCCATTGCGGCAGCTTCAAGGACGCCGCAGAAACACTGCACGTCACCGCTGCAGCGGTCAGTCAGCAAATCCGGTTACTGGAAGACTGGCTGGGTACGCCCCTGTTTTACCGTCAGCACCGGAAAGTTGTGCTGACCCCGGAAGGACAAATCCTGTTTGAGCAGAGCCAGAAAGGCTTTCAGCACATCCAGCAAGGCATCCGCTTGCTGAATCAGGATCCGGACCCGCATCGGTTATCTCTGTCGACGCTGCCTTCTCTCTCGCAGCACTGGCTGGTGCCGAGAATGACCTCATTCAGAGACGAACAGCCGGATATTTCGCTGCTCATCGAATCCAGAGTTGAGCTGGTTGATTTCGAGCAGTCTCCGCTTGATCTCTGTATCCGCTACGGCAAAGGGGAATATCCCAACCTCAGCAGCCTCTGGCTGATGGATGACTTGCTCTTTCCGGTGTGTCATCCGCTCTATCAGAAAGAAAATCAGATTGACGATCTCAAGGATCTGCACCGCGCTCACCTGATTGGCGATCTCTGGCCCGATATGAACTGGGAACGCTGGCTGTCGACTGTGGGAGTCACAGGCGGGCCAAGTCAGCTGTCTTACGATGGCTCCAACTTTGTGCTGGAGGGTGCCCTCGCCGTTCAGGGCGTCGCGCTGGCAAGGCATAGTCTGGCACAGCGTTACCTTGAAGAAGGCACTCTGATCCGGATTGGAAACGTGGCTGTCCGGCCGCCATTCAGTTATTACCTGTGCGCCCCGGAAGGATATTTCAGACGGGATAAAGTGAAACTCTTCTGCGACTGGATTCGCAGACAGGCAGCCGCCTTTCAGCGGACGCTGCCTGAAGAATTAGTCATTTTATCCGGCTGAAACAGATGTTGCCGCGATGCATGTTCGTCGTCGGTTCACTGCACTTTATCTGCCGCCACAGTGTCCGTCTGCAGAAGCTTATCGCGTGTCAGAAACCACGCAAGCCCCGCAGCAACCAGATACACCCCGGCTGCCGTGCCAAAGGCCAGACTGTATCCGCGGACCACATCCGGTGCCAAAGCTGCCACAGCCATGAGAGAGGCCAGGCCCAATGTCGGTCCCAGCTCCATGGATGTATTCATCACCCCACCAGCCAAACCGGCCTGATGCGGAGACACATGCATGGTCGACAGGACAGCAGCACCCGCAAACATCATTGACGTTCCGGTTGTCAGAATCACAATCCCGGGCAACAGCCCAGATAGGTACTCAATCTGCGAATGAATACCGGCCAGCCATGCCAGCCCGGCCGCACCAATCAGCAGACCGAAGCAGGTCACTTTCAATGGCCCGAAACGACTGACAATACCGCTGGCTGCACGATTCATCAGCAGCAGGGTGAAGGTGTAAGGCACAAAAGCCCCCGCCGTTTCAAGTGGCGTCCAGTGTTGCTGAATTTGCAGGAATAATGACAACAGAAAAGTCACCAGCCCCATACTGGCCGAGGCCAGAAGGATGCCCATCAAGCCCACAATACGGTATGGCTCACGCACAAAGCCGGGAGGCAGTAAAGGCGATTTTACCTGTCTTTCCACCACAAAAAACAGGCTGAGCAGCGCCACACCACTGAGCAAAGGCCCGTAAACACCGGGTGATGACCAGGCAAATTCGCCGCTGGCGATCAGCCCGTAACTGCCCAGCGCAATCCCCAGCGTGGCCAGCACAGCACCGATAAGATCAAGTCCAGATTGTACCGATGGCCGCGACTGCGCCGCTTTGGGGAGAAACCCTGCGACGGCAATCAAGCCCATCAAGGCCACCCCGACAGGCACAGCAAACATCCAACGCCATGAAATCCAGGTGGTCACCACACCGGATGCGAGAAAACCAACACCCCCGCCCAACACAGAAACGCCGCCCCAGGTGGCCATGGCACGCATGAAATCTTCTGGCTCAGGATATAAATGCCGAAGGATGGCCACAGCAGCGGGTGCAGTCATCGCTGCGCCTGCGCCCTGAAGAAATCGCATCAGCACCATCGCAGAAAAGTGGAACGACAAAGCAGCCCCCACAGAAGCCAGACCGAACAGGCATAATCCGATCGTCAGCAGTGTTCTGCCGCCAAACCTGTCTGTTAAGCGCCCGCCAAATAAAAGTAACCCACTGAAAGATAAGCCATAGGCTGTGCTGGCCAGCAGTAAATCCGCTTCGTGGATCCCAAACTCAACCCCTATCTCCGGTAATGGAATGCCAATCATCACAATCGTGAAAATCAAGGTAGCCTGTATCAGGGCAAGTAAGGCAAAAGCCTTGTTCAAGTTCCGTTTTGTTGTCTGCACTGTCTGTTCCTCTCTCGGACATGGTCGCGGCTTCCAAATCAACCAGCACACCTTTCTCCGTTAAAATATCATTCAATTGAATTATTGAATGATATTTAGAGTATGTGTGTCTGCTCATATCTGTCAACAGGAATGTCGCTCATCGGGCGGCGTCACCCGCCACAACAGTTCAGGCCAGAAGCTCAGAAAAGGCACAGCACATCGCCCGGCTCAGGCGATGGCTTCCGGCTCAATCAAACCAAATCGCCGGTGATGCACTCAGCCAACCGGATATCCCGCGGCTTTCCACTCTGGAACACCCTCGTGAAAACGACGGGCAGATAAGCCTTTGTCTTGAAGCGTATTCACGGCGGTCAGCGACAAGGTACAATACGGCCCGCGACAATACGCCACAATTTCCTGTGCTTTGGGCAGCTCTGCAAGGCGTGCTTCAAGTTCGGCCAGCGGAATATTGATCGCCCCGGGCAGATGACCCTGCTCAAATTCTTCTTCGGGTCGGACGTCCAGTAACGTCACACTGTTTTCCTGCAAACGAGCAAACAACTCTTCCCGGGAAATGCCTTCCAGCCCTTGCTGATGATGCAAAGTCCCCTGAACCAGCTTTCTGATCTCCGAGTGATGAAACTCGGCAAACTGACGCAATGCCATCAGCAGTTCGACAACCGGTGCGTCGCTCAAGCGATAAAAAACATGCTTTCCTTCCCGACGCGTCTGAACATAGCCATTTCTTTTTAATTGCTGCAAATGCTGAGAAGCATTTGCCACTGTCAGATCCGCAAGTTCTGCCAGCTTTTCAACCGGCTTCTCCCCCTGAGCAATATGCTCCAGCAAAATGAGCCGGTGGGCATTTCCCAGCGGCCGCGCAAGGTCAGCCAGATCAGCATACATATGAGACGCATTGTTTATCGTTGACATCAAAGTTTAACTGCCCCATCATTCAATCAATTTATTGAATTATATAACATCAACCATCAATTGAAACGATCACGGCCCGATTCAAGAGCATTTCTCTCGTGAATCAGGTCACGAGATACGACAACAAGGAGTGAACCCAAATGGAACCTGATTTTATTGTTCGCGCCATTGCACTGGGCGTCGGTGCCACGCTGGTGATGGACCTCTGGGCACTGTTCCTGAAAACCTGTTTCAATATCCCCTCGCTGAACTACGCCATGGTTGGCCGCTGGATTGGGCACTTTCCAAAGGGTCAGTTCACCCATCTCAATATTGCGCAGGCAACGCCCGTCAATGGGGAAGCCATCATCGGCTGGACAGCCCATTATCTGATTGGGATCGCTTTTGCCGGGATTCTGCTGCTGGGCTGGGGAGAAGCTTGGGTTGCCTCGCCAACCTTACTGCCGGCTTTGATGATTGGTGTGGCGACGGTGGTCGCCCCCTTTTTCCTGATGCAGCCTTGCATGGGCGCAGGCATTGCTGCCTCTAAAACACCACAGCCCAATACGGCCCGACTGCGCAGCCTGATGGCTCATACTTCTTTTGGGGTGGGATTGTATCTGGCGGGGTTGGTGCTGCCAGTTATCGAATAAAGTCCTGTATCAACACAAGTCAAGACAGTCAAAACCGACTCGCGCTGCGTGGGAAGCTGAATCTCTCTCCCCCCCCCCCGCTGCGCGAAATAGAGTCTACGGTGGAAATAGCAGGAAAATTCGTCCCCGCCATAAAATAACTCATGATCGAGTGAGTCTGATGAAACCTGACTGCTCCATACTATCCAATTTTTATGATACTCACTATTTTTCATTTGCTTTTTCAATACGCTAAACTTTCCGAAAGTTAACTGAATTCAAACAGTGAATTGTAAAAATTTCCAAGAAGATATGGATCAAAATATGAATCATCTCAAATTCATTTTCTACATCACAATTTTCATCATCAGCAAAAGTACTTTAGCCGAAATGAAAGCGGACGTGATCATTACGAACGCAAACATTTATGGTTACGGGAATGAAAATGCTATTGCAATACACGATGGCAATATCATTTTTATTGGAAATAATTCTGAAATACCCGCTTATCGCTCCTCAAATACTAAAATCATCAATATAGATCAAGCCTTTGTCTTACCTGGATTCATTGATAACCACAATCATATATTTGAAGCAGCCTCAGCGGCAGGAGGCAACTGTGAATTAAGCGCTGATGCCTCCTTGAAAGAACAGATACCTTATTTAAAAGCATGTCGTCAGAAATATGAAACAAGCCACTGGTTGATCGGATATGGTTTTTCTTTAGATGCAATTCTTGATGCAGAACATCATCAAACGCCCTTAGAAGTGATTGATGAAATTTTCCCGAATCAGCCCGTCATCATCATGGAGCAGACTTCCCACTCCATGTGGGTGAATTCCGCCGCCCTCATTGAAGCAGGAATCAGTAAAAACACCATAGAGCCACAAGGCGGCAAAATTCTCAAAGACGAAGAAACCGGTGAACTGAATGGTATCTTGCTTGATAATGCGGGCGATATTGTGATGGAGATGGCATGGAACAGTTTAGAAAACCAGTTTGAACAAAGCTACAACGGCTTAATGGCTGGCCTTGCAGAAGCATCTGCTCACGGAATCACAACAGTTGGTGATGGTCGGCTGTACTGGAAACGAGGCTGGTATGACGTATGGCTGCAAGCCGAGAAAGATAAAAAACTGACAGCTCGTGTATCCTTGCGTCCATGGATTTATCCGACTGACGCCATCGCCCCTCAACTAGAATTCCTAAAGAAAATTCAATCCCATGATAAATCCCGTTTATTAATCGTTGATCAGGTAAAAATGTACAGCGATGGTATTTTCATTAATGGCACAGCAAAAGTTCTCAGCCCTTATCTGGAAACCTACATTCCTGATGAGCCATATGGAATTCACTATATTCCACCAGGAAAAATGAAAACCTGGCTGAATGAACTCAATAACATTGGCTATAGCGCGCATATTCATGCCATTGGTGATGGTGCAATTCGGGAATCATTGAATGCTATCGAATCTGTCCGTAACCAAGGGGTAAAGAAGCCCTACACTCTCACTCATGTCGAGTTAGTGAATTCAACAGATATCTCACGTTTTGCAAAGCTGGGGGTCACTGCGGATTTTCAGGTCGGTTCTGATTATGTCGCCAGTCATGACCATCAATGGGCAACCGCTTTTCTTGGCGAAAAACGCACCCGATCGATGATGAACCTGAAAACAATCTTTGATACTGGCGCAAATGTCACTTTAAGTAGTGACTGGAATGTCCATGACATTAACCCATTAGTTGGGATTGCCAATAGCCTTATCATGGAAAAAACGGGGCTGCCTGATATTCATTCCGCCATTAATGCTTATACAATCAACGCTGCAAAAAGCTTAGGAATCAGTGAAATGACAGGCTCTATCGATATAGGAAAATCAGCAGATTTTGTCATTCTTGAACACGATATTACTCGTTTAGAGCCAGAAGAGATTGCTGACACCAATATCTTAATGACAATTTTACAGGGGAATGTGGTTTACGAATCAGAGCCCTAATTTTCATATAAGAAATGTTCCCAACTTTGATAATTTCGGGAGCATGAAGGATAAATCGACATCAAATCGGGTCTGAAACAAATCATATATCCATGCTTGATTGTCTCAGACCCGGTTCGAAATACGTGTTTTTCAATTCGACGGATGAATACCATTGATTTCCGAGAAATCCTTTTGATGATTTATTCAATGATCCGATGGTGATTTTTAAATTGTTCAATCACCTGATCTCCAACGCCAGAAAAAGTAAAACCATGACGCCAACACAGTTCAACGTTTCGAATCGTATCAGACAACTCGAACTCACAACGAATGGCAGTCAACTGACCATTTGCAATCTCAGCACTAACACTTTCTTTTGGCAAAAATGCATACCCTTGATTGTTTTTGAGCATCGTGATGAGACAAGCCATATCAGAAAAAATGGCATAATACGGGCTGAAACCGTCGTTGTCTCCAGCATGGGATTCCCCCCAGACTAACTCGCGGTATTCACTCAAATCATGGCTGTGAATAGGAAGTCGTTGAACCAGAGGATGTTCTGGACTACACACTAAAATTTCCTGATAGCTTCCTAAGCGGCAGTAGTCGAAATCCTTGTGATGAATCGTCGTTGATTCATGGGTCAAAATAATATCGACATGCCCGTCGCGTAACGCTTGCTCTAATTGGGCCTTTTCATCACGATAGACCACCACACTCAACAAGGGCATGTTCAAAATCAAAGCGAGTGATTTCGTAAAAATTATGTCCGGGACAAAATTTTCAATCCCTATCACCAATAACGTCGGCTCATTTTTTGCCAGATTTTCTGCACTTTGGACAAACTTTTCAAGTTGGCTCAGTGTGTGAGTCAGATTGGGCAGTAAGCGTTCGCCATCTTGGCTTAATGTCGTTTTATTGCCAGTCCTGTCGAAAAAGCGCACACCCAGATCAACCTCCAGATCGGAAATCCATTGGCTGACCTGCGACTGTTTTTTATTTAACTGACGTGCTGCGGCAGAAATTGAGCCCGTTTCGATAGATAACAATAAAGCTTTCAGGTGAAGTGTATTCATCTTCTCTTACTTGAAATTTACTTATACTTTGATTCTTTTCATGACGAAGCACCACAAGATGCTTGTACGCCAATTTCAAAATACAAATCTATTCCAATTGGCGAATTGAATCCAATACAGAATAAAAATCTTCATGACTGATTCCGTACGACTTCACACCGAATTGAACGCTCCTAAACCAAGGTTCAAGCCAGCATCTGTGTTTCCAGCGCATCATCATCCACATATACGAACATGTTCAAATTAAACCGGCTTCGCTTACACCGAAAACATCGGAGACAGACCCGTATCCTGCCCGCCCATCAGCAACATGCCAATCACCATCATCAATATGCCGCCAAGGAGCTTCAGCGAGTAACCCGCGAATTGCCAGCCACCCTTTTTGTGGCTGTTCTCCGTGATCAGATAGCGCTGAATCAACTGCTTTCCGGTTAAGGTCATGACTGCGATCAGGGACGTCGTCAACGCTGTCCCGGCCGCCATCACGATGGCACTGACCACTCCCATCCAGTACAACCCGGCCAGATTGGCAAACAGAAGGACCATCACAGCCCCGGTACAGGGCCGGATCCCAATCGAAGCCACAATCCCAGCATACTCCCTCCAGGTTGAAGCCCGGTTGATTGCTTCCGCATCTGCGACATGGGAATGGCCGCATCCGCAGTCCGCATGGTGATCATGGTTGTGAGCGGTTTGTATATGTACGCTGGGACGAATCGCCGGGCGGTGAATCGCTGACTTTAAAGCGAACGCTTGCGGCGCGGCTGAGCGCATCATAGGGAACGCGGATGACATCGGCGGCAAGGATGAAGCGTGGCGATGAGCATGACGTAAGGCATGGTAAATTTGCTGAATTGCTTTCCAGCTGATCAATCCGCCCAACACCACAACCAGCGCAAAGCTCAACGACACGAATACAGCGGCTTTCTCATTCACAACGCGCATGGATGCCTGAAATCCCCAAACCAGCACGCTCACAAGAACGATGGCAACCAGGGCCTGAATAAAAGCTGAAATCACGGTCAGCATCAGGCTGGCTTTCACCTTTGTCGGATGTGTCGCGAGGTAGGTTGTCACAATCACTTTGCCATGCCCCGGCCCCAGCGAATGCAACATGCCGTAAATAAAACTGAACCCTGCGAGCGAACCGCCGGCAATCAACGGATTGGATTTCGCATCGTATAACAAATCAGCCAACTGAGCGTTCACTTTCCGCTGCCACTGAATGCTTTCCACCACCAAGATTGGCCACATCGACCACAATGAGTAACCGCAAATCGTCATGACGCATACAAAGGCCGCAGTGACAAACCAGCGTCGCGGATCAATTCTGCTTTGTTTCATTGTCTTTCTCACTTCAACTGAATCAACGATTTCACCTTGCGCTGTCTCCGGCAGCTTGATGAATCGATTCATTTTTCGTCTGTCGTTGGTTCACAATGGATTTGCACGGTTTGCGTGAACAACTTCCCCAGCGTGTTATCCGGATTCGCATCTGCAGGTAAAGACATGGCATAACTCACCTGCTCCGGCGTCGGGTCCGGCTCAATCAGCGCAACCCGGCAATCACGGGCAAGTTCATCCGACAAGACAACATCCTCGGCAGCATCCCATGTCATCCCGAGATAAAAACTCGGCTCGAACACGAACAGCCGTAATGTCTCCTGTGTGAGAGGTTTCGGGTGGGACAGAGGCAGCACAAAGCTGAGCACCAGTTTTGCCCGGTCACGCGTGAGTTGTCCGCCATGGGCCGGTTTGAATTGAAGCGGCTGGTCACCGTCATAAAAATGGGTGAAATACTGATCACCCTGAATGTTTTCCAGCATGGATGCCGCCATCTTGCGAAAAGTTTGCTGCAGGTTTTCCGGGGAAGTATCTTCACCGTCCAGCATATAAGCGGACGTCATCGCATCAAACGTCCATTCCATTCGAAAACCGGTGATCTCGTCATTCTTTCCCTGGATGAACGTCTTCATATCCGCAAAGGAATGAGGATGCGCCTGTACTGCTGGCGCGACTAACACAGCCAAGGCCAAGAGACACCGCTGGAAACCTTTCCTGAATCCATCAAAATGTTGCCGTAATCCGTGTAATTGAATCATGTGCGTATTGCTGACCGACATAAAATGGTTGTTATAACATAACGAATGTGAATCACAAGATCGCCGTGGGCGCATCTGATACATCAGAGGTGCTGTGTTGAAACGCTCCGGAACTACGACGATAAGCGAGATCCTTGCACGGAAAAAACGTCATCACAATCTTTCAGTCAAGTTTTGAAGAAAGGTAACAGATTGAGGGGGATGTCGTGGGATTGGGAGCGTTCAAACGAATCAATCGTTTTTGAACATTTCCGAGTTAAAGCCTTAACTCTAACTCGTCAGTTTCAGATTAAAAATTTCTAGGAGTTAACGTTGCCAACACGCGCCGCTTTAACGGTCGCCGTGCTTGGCTTTGTTATGCGCTTCTTCGACTGCGATGTCAAAGTGGAGGATATTTTCACGCACTCCGAGCTTCGTATAAAGCGCGATCGCGGGTTCATCTTCGATGCCCTGATCGGCCTGAACGAAGATCACATAGGCGCCACGTTTTGCCGCGACCCCTTTTAGGTTTGAGATTAGTTCTGTCGCAATCCCCTCTCGTCGATGCCCTTCTAGTACAGCTAAGTCATAGATATAGACTTCGCTGCGCTCTTGCTCAAATTTTCTTAACTCATATGCGGCAATACCACCTACCACCTTCCCACCCTTCAAAGCTGCCAGTGCGATGAAAGAGTCACCGCCCAACAGTCGGCCCAGGTAGCTCGCGTGTGGGCGATTCCCGGTGTAAGTATCCATATCGCCGAAGGCTTCACCGAACATGACCAACATACTTTCCATCAAGCCGATGTCGTCGGGGGCGAGATGGTGAATTACAAGCGACATGGCGCTCTCCTAATCTGCATAACGAATGACATGGGCTCCCCCTCATCAGGCTCTGCCACACTTGGTAAGTCTTATCTTGTAACTACCGGAGGCCACCATGGCACATTCTATTTATAGCATTGATTTAGCCGAACATAGCTTCAGCATCCACGGTGAAGATCATCAAGGCAAGGTGTTGATCCACGGACCACTTTAAAAGGACATCAACTCTTGCTGATCATATGTCGCGCTTGAGTTCTGTGCTTCTCTCATCATTGTCTGACGCGCATCCGGAAATGGTGAGATTGCCACTAAACGGAAGCGCGACATACCCGCAAAATCCTCAGAATTACCCCAAACCATGCTACCGACAAAGCGCTCTATCAAGACCCCTAAACATCCCGTTTCCAAGATTAGGACACGGTTTCAGGGTTGCTGTATTGAATCAACCACAGTGTGATTTCAGGCAAAAAATCAGTACAACGGCTTTGTTTTGCAATGTCTTCACCGCAGACGAGCGACCTGAAAATACGCTCGTCTGGGTTAACTTAACCTGAAAGGTTTGCCCGCTTTACCGGGCCACAAAAAATGCCCGGACAAGCACTGCACTGTCCCTCTAACCAACAATGGGGCAAAAGCCTGTCGCACATTCCCTCCCAGTCAATGACTTACTTGAACTTTTCGGGTTGTATTCTGGGACTGCACCTCGACCATTCTGGAGGTGTTTTTATATTAATATCAGATGTTTAAGTCGTCATTCCCGCGAAGGCGGGAATCCATGTGGCTCGGTACTGAGGCAATTGAAGATCGGATGCTTTCATCCAACCCTCATTCGTGTTCTCCACCGTCACTGGATCCCCGCCTTCGCGGGGATGACAATTTATACTTATATATCAATAATTTAAATCTACAACCTCTGTAAGCATGGAAATCCATGTCGCTCGGTATCTGAAGCAATCGAAGATCGGATGCTTTCATCCAACCCTCATTTGTGTTCTCTACCGTCACTGGATCCCCGCCTTCGCGGGGATGACAATTTATACCTATATATCAATAATTTAAACACACGATCTCTGCAAGCATGGAAATCCATATGGCTCGGTATCTGAAGCAATCGAAAATCGGATGTATTCATCCAACCCTCATTTGTGTTCTCCACCGTCACTGGATCCCCGCCTTTGCGGGGATGACAAATTATACATATATATCATCAACTTAAGCCCATAACCTCAGTAAACATGGAAATCCATATGGCTCGGTATCTGAAGCAATCGAAGATCGGATGCTTTCATCCAACCCTCATTTGTGTTCTCCACCGTCACTGGATCCCCGCCTTCGCGGGGATGACAATTTATACATATATATCATCAACTTAAGCCCATAACCTCGGTAAACATGGAAATCCATATGGCTCGGTATCTAAAGCAATCGAAGATCGGATGCTTTCATCCAACCCTCATTTGTGTTCTCCACCGTCACTGGATCCCCGCCTTCGCGGGGATGACAATTTATACATATATATCATCAACTTAAGCCCATAACCTCGGTAAACATGGAAATCCATATGGCTCGGTATCTAAAGCAATCGAAGAGCGGATGCTTTCATCCAACCCTCATTTGTGTTCTCCACCATCACTGGACCCCCGCCTTTGCGGGGATGACAATTTATACATATATATCATCAACTTAAGCCCATAACTGAATAGCCACCGACTCAGTAAACATGGAAATCCATATGGCTCGGTACTGAGGCAATTGAAGATCGGATGCTTTCATCGAACCCTCATTTGTGTTCTCCACCGTCACTGGATCCCCGCCTTTGCGGGGATGACAATTTATACATATATATCATTAACTTAAGCCCATAACCTCAGTAAACATGGAAATCCATATGGCTCGGTATCTGAGGCAACCGAAGATCGGATGTATTCATCCAACCCTCATTTGTGTTCTCCACCGTCACTGGATCCCCGCCTTCGCGGGGATGACAATTTATAAATATATATCATCAACTTAAGCCCATAACCCCTGTAAACATGGAAATCCATGTCGCTCGGTATCTGAGGCAATCGAAGATCGGATGTATTCATCCAACCCTCATTTGTGTTCTCCACCGTCACTGGATCCCCGCCTTCGCGGGGATGACAATTTATACATATATATCATCAACTTAAGCCCATAACCTCAGTAAACATGGAAATCCATATGGCTCGGTATCTGAGGCAACCGAAGATCGGATGTATTCATCCAACCCTCATTTGTGTTCTCCACCGTCACTGGATCCCCGCCTTCGCGGGGATGACAATTTATACATATATATCATTAACTTAAGCCCATAACCTCAGTAAACATGGAAATCCATATGGCTCGGTATCTGAGGCAACCGAAGATCGGATGTATTCATCCAACCCTCATTTGTGTTCTCCACCGTCACTGGATCCCCGCCTTCGCGGGGATGACAATTTATAAATATATATCATCAACTTAAGCCCATAACCCCTGTAAACATGGAAATCCATGTCGCTCGGTATCTGAGGCAATCGAAGATCGGATGTATTCATCCAACCCTCATTTGTGTTCTCCACCGTCACTGGATCCCCGCCTTCGCGGGGATGACAATTTATACATATATATCATCAACTTAAGCCCATAACCTCAGTAAACATGGAAATCCATATGGCTCGGTATCTGAGGCAACCGAAGATCGGATGTATTCATCCAACCCTCATTTGTGTTCTCCACCGTCACTGGATCCCCGCCTTCGCGGGGATGACAATTTATACATATATATCATCAACTTAAGCCCATAACCTCAGTAAACATGGAAATCCATATGGCTCGGTAACTGAAGCAATCGAAGATCGGATGCTTTCATCCAACCCTCATTTGTGTTCTCCACCATCACTGGATCCCCGCCTTTGCGGGGATGACAGGGAGAGGCGGGGATGACATTTTCTAGCTTTATTTCGATTTCTAGCTTTAAATCGATGCGTTAATCAAAAACTCACCGCAAAAACAAATTCCATATGTTTCACAAGCCACTCCTATCGACTAAGCCAGCTTAAAGCGGTTAATCATCTTCATCAGATCCGCCGACACATGCAGCAGTTCATCGCTGGCTTGGGCCATCTGGCCGGATTCGGTGGCTACCGACAGGGACATGTCCTTCAGGCTGACCACATTGCAGTTGATGTCGTTCAGGGTCAGGGTTTGTTGCTCTGTGGCAGTGGCGATATGCTGGTTCATGGCCTGAATGGTCTGGACTTCGCCATTGATGATGTTCAGGGCTTCACCGGCTTCGATGGAGATTTTCGACGCGTTACTGGCTTTTTCTGTGCCCGTTTCCATCACTTTCACCGCATTTCCGGCGCCATGCTGGAGTTGCTCTACAATTTTCTGGATTTCCAGTGTCGATTCCTGAGTGCGCTGCGACAGCGTCCGGACTTCATCGGCAACCACGGCAAAGCCGCGGCCTGCTTCCCCGGCACGGGCGGCTTCAATCGCGGCGTTCAGGGCGAGCAGGTTGGTCTGCTCGGCGATGCCCCGGATGACTTCCAGGACGGTATCCACGTTGCGGCTGTCGGTTGCCAATTGCTCGACCACCTGACTGGCCTGCGCGATGTTGTCAGCCAGCTGATTCGCTTCTTCAACGTTTCGGTCCACAATCAGCTTTCCGTTTTTTGTGCCTTTGGCCGCCGACAAACTGGCGTCGTTGGCCTCTACTGTGCGACGGCTGACTTCTTCCACCGTGGCCAGCATTTCCGTCATGGCTGCGGCCAGTTGCTCAACGTCATTTTGCTGCTGATTCAGATTATGATCGACGGTATGAATCGACGATGAAACCTGATTCGCGGCCGCAGCCACCTGAGTCCCGGAAGTATTGATCTGCTGCAAAATCGACTGGATTGAGGCGACAAACTGGTTGAAATACTTCGATAACGCCGCCAGTTCATCCCGGCCAGACTCATTCAGGCGTTGTGTCAGATCCCCTTCACCACGGGACAGCGCTTTCATCGCATCGACGGTTTGTTTCAAGGGTACGGTAATCGACCGGATCATCAATGCAATCAGGACAGACAACACAGCCAGCATGATCCCGGCATTTGTCAGTGAGATCATTTCTGCTTTCCGCACATCCGTCTGCAGCGCCTGCATATTCATGCCACTGCCCACCAGCCATTGCCACGGGCCGAACTCCAGAACATAACTGGTTTTCGGCTCTGATGCGCTGGTACTCTGGCCACTGTGCCAGGCATAATCGACAAAGCCTCCGCCGTTTCTGGCTTCAACATACAGCTGGCGCACAAACCGGAAGCCTTCCGCATCTTCCAGATCCATCGTATTGGTGCCAATCAGCGTCTTCACGCCTGCCAGCTGAATGCCGTTTCGATCATTGACAAAGATATAGTTCCCCTGATCAAACCGCATCGCAGCAATGGCCGCAATGGCGTCTGATTTGGCCTGAGATTCGGTCAGAACACCGGACTGACTGAGCCCGTGGTAGTGCTCAATCACGCCGACAGCACTCTCGACCAGATTCACCACCCCCCGTTCATAATTTTCCCGCATGAACTCACGCGATTTACTGGCATTTAGCACCGTATTCACCACGAGCCCGACGGCAAATAAAGCCAGCAACGTCCATATCCGAGCAGCAATACTGAAACCAGAAAACCAGGTCTTCATTTTATTTCTCCTATGGGTGTAATACCAATCGCAGTCAATCACTGGTCATCCTAGCTTGTTCAAATGTTCGATCACTGCGTTAGATTTTTTGATTGTAGAATCAGGACTGATCTAAAAAGTCTGCCTTGTTCTCAAACATTTCCCCTGCGCTATTTCTGATCATTGACTGACTTTGATTGGTATAACTGTCGTCTTTTTACGACCGGGAAGTCTTTAAAAACACATGAGATTGTTCTTGTCACACCAAACAGGCTGCTGTTCACTCTTGGGCTTGCTGAACAGCGTCATTTGCCAGTCATCGGGTGCTTTTGTGAATCTCATCCAATCTATGCATAGATGAGCATGGCGGGAATGAAACTCAGCGAACATGAATTTATGAGAGTGTTCAAAATTTATACAAATCATCGGATAAAATACCCCGAAAATCTGGCAATTTTCAGAACTGCTGCAAGGTGGCGACTGTCAATAAATTGACGAATATAGCCATAAAAAAAGCCAGCTGATCGACGACACAGCTGGCGTGTAGGACCGCTTTCACGGCTTATCGCGTTGGTTCTCTGCGAAACCTTGCTTTAGGCGTGTAGGAACTGCCGATTATTTTACAGAGGCATGGGAAATCAGGTGGCAACCTCAACCCACACCATGTCTTGTTCAATTTTCACCGGCCAGATTTTCAGGCTGACGTCAGGGATTTCCAGACACTGCCCCGAGTGCAGACTGAAATGTTGTTTATATAGCGGCGATGCCACACAAGGCTCGCCCTGAATATCTCCCAGAATTCCCCGCGCCATCACATAGGCCTTCCCGACCGGGTCCCAGTTATCCAGCGCAAACACTTCCGGCGTCAGAGCGGGCAGATAAAAGAGGGCAATTTGCTGGTTGCCCGCCCATGCGCCCATGCCGGATTGCGCGACCAGGTCGTCGATATGACAGATTTTTTGCCAGCTCATAGGCCCTCCTTCTCTGTTTCCGGCAGCCTTTGTGGTTGCGCTTCGACCCACTGCACCGGAATACGCTGACCGCGTTCACGCACCGTTATCGGGACCGTTACCGGAACCGTTACCGGAACCGTTATCGATTCCGTCTCCGACGGATTGTCATTCACAAATCGGCGAAAACGAGCCAGTTTTTCCGGCGTCGACAAGGTGGTTTTCCATTCGCACTGATAGGTGTCCACCACATGCTGCATCTGTTGTTCCAACGCTGCATTGATGCCCAGACTATCCGCCACGACCACGCTGCGCAGATAGTCCAGTCCGCCTTCCAGATTCTGTAACCACACTGAAGTGCGCTGCAGTTTGTCGGCTGTCCGGACATAGAACATCAGCACCCGGTCGATCATGGTCACCAGCTCATCGGTAGACAGATCAGACACCAGCAGATCCGCATGACGCGGACGCATCCCGCCATTGCCGCACACATAAAGATTCCAGCCGTTTTCCGTCGCAATCACGCCAATATCTTTGCTCTGCGCTTCGGCGCATTCCCGTGTACAGCCGGAAACAGCAAACTTGAGCTTATGCGGTGAACGCAATCCTTTGTACCGGTTCTCCAGCAGAATCGCCAGCGCCATGGAATCGTCGACACCATAACGGCACCAGGTCGACCCCACGCAGGATTTCACGGTTCGCAGCGATTTCCCGTAGGCATGACCGGTTTCAAACCCGGCATCAATCAGGGCCTGCCAGATATCCGGCAGCTGTTCCAGTTGCGCCCCGAACAAATCCACCCGCTGACCACCGGTGATCTTGGTGTAGAGATCGAATGCTTTGGCCACTTCCCCTAATACAATCAGTTTGTCCGGCGTAATTTCACCGCCGGGAATCCGGGGAACCACCGAGTAGCTGCCATCTTTCTGAATGTTGGCCAGAAAGGCATCGTTGGTGTCCTGCAACGGCTGATGCTGCGGGGCCAGAATGTGCTCATTCCACAGCGAGGCAAAGATCGACGCCGCAGCGGGTTTACAGACATCGCATCCAAGCCCCCGGCCATGGCGGCTGATCAGATCCGTAAAGCTTTTGATCTCTTCTACCTGAATCAGGTGAAAGAGTTCCTGACGGGTGTGGGCAAAGTGCTCACATAAGTGATGATTCACTGCCATGCCCAGAGCGGCCAATTCTTCATCCAGCACAGATTTCACCAGCGCACTGCATCCGCCACAGCCCGTGCCGGCCTTGGTGCAGCTTTTCAGTTCAGACAACGCATGCGCCCCGGCCTGAACCGCCGCTGCGATATCCCCCCGGCTCACATTGTGGCAGGAACAAATGATCGCACCGGCATCTTTGCTGCCCTGCAAAGAAGAGCAGTCGAACAGCAGCTCGGCCGGATGCGATGGCAGTGGCATTTCATTCAGATAACACTGCAGCAGGGCGTCATAGTCCTGATGATCTCCAATCAGAATCGCCCCCAGCAGTTTGTCGCCGGTCTCATTCACCACCAGCTTTTTGTAGACCCCGGCGCGCATATCCTGCAACACCATTTCCTGACAGCCTTCACCCTGCCCCAGTGAATCGCCGATGGCAGAAACATCAACTCCCATGAGTTTGAGTTTGGTGCTCATATCCGCACCGTCAAAGGTCGCCTCCCCACCCAGAATCTGATCGGCCGCAATGCGCGCCATCCGGTAACCCGGTGCAACCAGACCAAAAATCCGCTGCTGCCAAAGCGCACATTCACCAATGGCATAAATCGCCGGATCACTGGTCTGACAGGCATCGTTGATCACAATCCCACCCCGCTCACCGATGGCCAGTCCGCATTGCCGGGCCAGTGTGTCCTGCGGGCGGATCCCGGCAGAAAACACGATCACATCAACTTCAAGCGGCGCGTGATCCTGAAAGTTCATCCGGTGATATGCCGTCTCGCCATCGGTGATCGCTGTGGTGGCGCGGCTGGTATGAACCCGAACCCCCAGTTCACTCACTTTACTTTTCAGCAATGCACTCCCCGCATCATCAATCTGAACCGGCATCAGCCGCGGCGCAAACTCCACGACGTGCGTCTCCAGTCCCAGTAAACGCAATGCGTTGGCCGCTTCGAGTCCCAGCAGTCCGCCACCGACCACAGCACCGGTTTTCGCGCCTTCACAGGCCGTTTTAATGGCAGATAAATCATCCAGCGTTCTGTAAACAAAACAGTTCGCGCGATCATTCCCCGAAACCGGCGGCACAAAAGGGTAAGACCCGGTCGCCAGCACGAGTTTGTCGTAAGCAAGCTGGCTGTCACTGGCCAGCGTGACACGCTGTCTGTCACGATCAATCGCGACAACCTGCTCCCCCAGCAGCAACTCAATGCCCTGATCCTGATACCATGCCTCCTGACTCAGTAAGAGATCCTGATGATCACTGCCGGAAAACAGCGAAGACAAATGGACCCGGTCATAAGCGACAAACCGCTCCTCACCCAACACAATAATCTGATATCGCTGCTGTGCATTTTGTGCCACCAGCTGTTCAATGAAGTGATGGCCGACCATGCCGTTTCCCACCACCAGTAATTTTTCCCGTTGCATCAACATCCTGCACTCCTGAATTCTGTTGTTTATCACGCGGCTCAGGCCACTTTGGGGTTCTTTTTCTGCGGGGTGATGGGCTCGACCTTGCGCTGCTTCTCATACAGGAAGCGCAACACCCGCTGGCGCAGCTGCTGATACACCGGATCATCCGCCAGTGCGACCCGATCCCGGGGCCGCGACAGAGGAATCTCCAGCACCTCACCAATGGTGGCTGCCGGGCCGTTACTCATCATCACAATACGATCCGAAAGCAGCACCGCTTCATCTACGTCATGGGTAATCATGATCACCGTGTTGTTCAGCTCCGCCTGGATCGCCATGAGCGCATCCTGCAAATGAGCCCGGGTCAGGGCGTCCAGCGCACCGAAGGGCTCATCCATCAGCAGCACTTTGGGCTTCATCGCCAAAGCCCGGGCAATCCCGACCCGCTGCTTCATCCCGCCGGAAATTTCATCGGGCCGTTTATCATGGGCATGATCCATCTGGACCAGCCGGAGGTAATGCATCACCGCATCCCGGATTGCGGCCGATGCCTTCCCCTTCTCGACCTGCTTCACGGCAAGTTCCACGTTCTGATAGACCGTCAGCCAGGGCAGCAGTGCGTGGTTCTGAAAAACCACCGCGCGCTCCGGGCCGGGGCCATCGATCTCACGTCCTTCCAGAATCACCCCGCCATCGGTTGCTTCATGTAACCCGGCAACCAGATTCAGCACCGTGGATTTCCCGCAGCCGGAATGGCCAATCAGCGAAATAAACTCCCCCTGCCGGATGGCAAAATTGACATCTTTCAGCGCAACAAACTCGCCCTGTGGCGTGGGAAACCGCATCCCCAGATAACTGAGCAGGAGATAATCCCGGGACTTGGCTCTCGACGGCGTTTGAGGCACTGTCCCGGCTGACGTCAGCACCTGCTTCGGCACCCGTGATTGAGATAACGACGTTTGGGTGAACCGGTTTTTCAACAACTTCGCTTTCGACAACATTGCTTTCTCCTTCACCTGAACCGCTTAGCGCTGGCTCAGTTGTTGATTCCATGAAAAATGACGTTGCAGACTGAGCATCCCGCGATCCAGCAGCAGTCCGATGAAGCCGATGGTCACAACGGCCACCATAATGCGTCCCAGTGAAGCCGAACTGCCATTCTGAAATTCATCCCACACGAATTTGCCCAGCCCCGGATTCTGCGCCAGCATCTCTGCCGCGATCAGCACCATCCAGGCCACTCCGAGCGACAGCCGCAATCCGGTGAACACCATAGGAATCGCCGACGGCAGAACAATGGTGCGCACATGCTGCCAGCGGGACAGCCTGAGCACGCGGCTGACATTGCGCAGATCCTTGTCCACCCCGGTCACACCGACGGCCGTGTTGATCAGGGTGGGCCACAGACTGCACATCGCGACAGTCAGCAGGGAATTTAAGAAGGATTTCGCCACCAGCGGGTCATCGCTGACATACAGCGCGCTGACCACCATGGTGACAATCGGCAGCCAGGCCAGTGGGGAGACGGGTTTGAGGAGCTGAATGATCGGGTTCAGCGCCGCATAGAGATTCTGATTCAGCCCCAGCAAAATCCCGGCCGGAATTGCAATCAGTGTCGCCAGCAGAAAGCCAGCACCGACCGTCAGCAAGCTGGTGCCGATCTGGTCAAAAAAAGTAGGCTTTCCGGTGTAATCGCGAATCCGGATCTCGGCCTGAGGATTCTGAGCCAGCCGTTCGGCATTCCGCGCTGCCTGACGTACATCAAAGGCTGTTTCGCGCTCCCGTTCACGCTGATGTTCAGCCACCAGACTGGTGAACTGCTGCCAGGTCTGAACCGGTCCCGGCAGGGTGCCTAAAGACGTCTGAACCTGACTGGCTGCCAGATGCCAGATCAGCAGAAAAATGACGATTCCTGAGGCCGGTAAGGCCAGGTTCCGGCAGTGCTGAATCACCTGTGCCGATTTCGGCAACACGCGAACATTGATCATTGAAGCTATCATCTGTTGTCCTCCTTACAAGCGGTCGTCGCCCTTCAGACCAATGGCGAATTTGTCGAGATACGCATTGGGCTGACGGCCGTCAAAAGTGATCTGATCAATGAAGCCATTCTGCGGGGGCCGGAACCCGTCTTCGCGGTCAAAATCCGGAAAGTCCGAGGGGGTCATTTTGCCTTCGGCAATCAGGGCTTCGGCAGCCTGGCGGTAGATCTCCGGACGGTAAACTCGCTTCGCAACAGACAGGTACCAGCCATCCGGTCTGGCCTGCGGGATCTGGCCCCAGCGCCGCATTTGTGTCAGCGTCCAGACGGCATCGCTGTAATAGGGATAAGTGGCGTGATACCGGAAGAACACATTGAAATCCGGCGCCGGACGCTGATCGCCTTTTTCATACTCAAAGGTGCCTGTCATGCTGTTGGCGATCACTTTGGCATCCGCTCCGACATACTGACTGCGCGCCAGCATCTGAACAGCCTGCGACCGGTTGGCATTGTCACCCTCATCCAGCCAGTGCGCCGCGCGGATCAAAGCTTTCACCACCCGGATATGCGTGTTGGGATTGGCCTCTGCCCAGCTTTTGCTGACCCCGAACACTTTCTCCGGGTTATTGCGCCAGATATCGTGATCCGTAATCACGGGCACACCAATGCCTTTCATCACAGCTTGCTGGTTCCAGGGTTCACCCACGCTGTAGCCCTGAATGGTGGCAGCCTCCAGCGTGGCGGGCATTTGCGGCGGCGGGGTGACACTCAGCAGCACATCGGCCTGACGCTGCCCGCTGTTATCTCCGTGCGCCGGATCATAAAAACCGGGATGAATTCCGCCGGCTGCCAGCCAGTAACGCAGCTCGTAGTTATGCGTTGACACCGGGAACACCATGCCCATATTAAAGGGCTTCCCTTCCGCCTGATACGACGCGATCACCGGCTTGAGCAGATCTGCCGTCACCGGATGCCGGACTCTGCCATCCGCCTGACGCTGAACGTTCGGCTTCATCGCTTCCCAGACGTGATTCGCCACCGTGATCGCGTTGCCGTTGAGATCCATGCTGAAAGCGGTGATCACGTCGGCCTGAGTCCCAATGCCAATGGTGGCTCCGATGGGCTGTCCGGCGAGCATGTGCGCACCGTCCAGCTCGCCGTCAATCACCCGATCCAGTAAAACTTTCCAGTTCGCCTGTGCTTCCAGGGTGACGTACAGGCCCTCGTCTTCAAAAAAGAAGTTTTCATAGGCCACGGCCAGCGGCGCCATATCGGTGAGTTTGATAAACCCAAACTTCAGTTCATCTTTCTCCGGTGGCCCCACGTCGGCCTGCGCCGACAGCGAGCACAGGCTGAGCGCCACCGCAACGGCAATTCCCTTTCGTTTTCCTCGTTCCATGTCTCATCCTCTTCCTCAAGTCGAAACCAATGCCTGAACCCATAAAAAAACGCTGCCCTTCCCAAAGGAAGCAGCAGCGTTGCTGTGTGATTCATGGATGTCTGATTTTTGGGCCGAAAAGTCAGGCGTCGTTGCCTCACCTTTCAGCCATGTTCATTCTGCTCGTCCGGTCCTTTTAACCTCGCGTCAGCCGGAGCAACACGTTCTTCGCAATCTGGCCCAGCGACTGACTGTGCTGCATCGCTGCGTTGCGAAGCATCTGATAAGCTTCAGCCTCCGCCAGACCATGCTGCTTCATCAGCAACCCTTTTGCCTGCTCCACCAGCCGCCGGTCTTCCAGACGGCGATTCAGCGTCTGAAACTCTCGCTCAATCCTGCGTTGCCGCGCCCTGACCTGTTCGGCCCTTTCCACCCAGACACACAGCGCCGTTGCCGAGTCGCCGGGGAGAAGGACATAACCGTCCGGGGCGGGTAAACGCTCGATATCGTGAATGTCCAGTTGCCGGATCATCACCACCAGCGGCCATTGCTGACTGCCCGCCTGCGTCACCAGCAGACGAAGTTCGGCATCCGCCCTGGCCCAGCTGATCACCAGCACCCGCGATGATGCCTGTGGGATCACCCCGGAAAGCTGGCTGAACTGACAACCGATCACATCGTCGTAATGCGCTGCCAGTTCTCGGGTCAGCCTCGCCTGTTCGCGGGTGCAGTCACTGCACACCAGGATCTGTCGGGGGGCTGCCGCCTGCTGCTCACTCTGTCGCGCATCTGATTTTGTCATCCCTGTCGACTTCCCTGTCCCTGACCGTTCACTCACTACACCATCACTCAAGCAAGGAAACGGCCACAGCGGCCAGCTCAACCAAAAAATACCTCTTTGGGGGTATCCATCGAATCAACATCTGACGTAAGTGATTGATTCAGCGTCTCACGGAGACGCACCACGTCGCCAATCACCAGCAGCGCCGGTGACTGTCCCTTGAAGATTTGCCCCAGTTTGGTGAGCTTGCCCAATGTCGACACATGCACCACTTCGTCCGGCGTGCTGCCTTTGATGACGACAGCCAGCGGGGTATCGGTGCTCAGCCCGCCCAGTGTCAGGCCGCTTTGAATTTCCCGCGCCTGTTCCAGTCCCATATAAAAAACAATGGTCTGCCCGGCGCCGATCAGCTGCGCCCACGCCGGTAAAGCCCCTGACACCACATGCCCGGTCACCAGCGTGACCGAACGGGACATTTCGCGATGGGTGAGCGGAATAGATGCCGACGCCGCGCAGCCAATTGCAGCGGTAATGCCCGGAACAAACTCAAAAGGAATTCCGGCAGCGGCCAGCGCCAGCCCTTCTTCGCCGCCCCGGCCAAAGATCAGCGGATCGCCCCCTTTCAACCGCACAACATATTGCCCCGTGCCCGCCTGCTCAATCAGGAGCTGATTGATGGCTTCCTGCTTCATACTGGGCTCACCGCAGCGTTTGCCGACATGAATCCGTACCGCGTCCGGATTCGCCAGCTTCAGAATCGCTTCACTGACCAGCCGGTCGTAAACCAGCACGTCTGCCCGTTCAATGGCTTTCAGTGCTTTGATCGTCAGTAACTCCGGATCCCCCGGTCCGGCTCCCACCAGACTGACTGCGGGCCGCTGTGCCATCGGTCTGATCGCTGGTATCATCGTCACTGTCTTTTCCGCAGTGTCTTTGAACGGATTCATCTCACTCATCCCTGTACTCCTTGTACTGAAGGCAAAGACTGCGCCACCCTGACCTCGGCCTTAGCGTCGCTTTCTATCCTCTGCTTTTCCTGAACATCTGGTGTCTGATTCGCCACCAGCACTGTGCGCACTTCTGCCAGACAAGACCCGCAATTGGTGCCGCATTTCAGCTGTGCCTGAAGTCCACCGAGTGTGTTGATGCCGTCTTCTTCAATGGCTTTGATGATTTGCCGGTCTGTCACTCGGAAGCAGCTGCACACCAGTTTTGACGGTGCCTGTCCCCGCAACATCAGCGCCAGAAATGCGGAAATTGAAAAGTCCTGTCCGAATAAGGCCGCCAGCGCCATAGCATCCGCCGTGAGTGGTTGCTGACTGACCAGACAGACAGCACTCAGTGTGCTGCCCTGTTGTATCAGCCCGGCCCAGCTGTTCGAAGCCGGACACATCCCATCCAGCATCAGTGCCCGTGCCACTTGTGGCGTCTGCGTTGTGTCGGACCATGCTTGTTTGGACAAGGGATGCCGGGTCGTAAAGCGCCAGAGACCCACGGCCTCTGTGGTCTGAAAACTCAGGTACTCGGTTGCAAATGGTGGCGGTTGATCACCGAGCCAGAGACCATAAGAGCCGACAGGTTCAGGGGCGATCGCAACGAAAGCGGACTTCAGAGCGGGCTGACCGGAAACCGGATCCGCATCAGCAGGAACGAGACCATTGACCCGGCTGTTGAAGCCAAACCTGCCAGCCCAGTGCATCGACATAAACAGCTGACCCGGTGACAAGCCATCATCCAGCCCCAGCTTCGCCAGCAGTGTCTGCCCCGACTGTGGTGCCTGTCCCGACTGTGCCGTTGCGGGTTGGGCATCGACTGCAGACAGCCGGATCAATTGTCCCTCATCCAGCTCAAGTTGCTGCGCGGCATGCGGATGCATGTAAACGGTGGGTTCAGGTTCGCTTTCGGCCAGCCGGGCGATGTGGCCGGTGCGGGTCATGGTGTGCCATTGATCCCGTTGACGGCCGGTATTGAGCCACCAGACAGGCAAGCGGCCATTTGGTCCGTGGTGTTCAGCAGTTTGCCCGGTAAACGTTTCAGACGAGACCGCCATGAAACGGGCACGTCCGTTATCCGTCGGAAACACGCCGTCACGGAACAGATGGGATGTCTGACCCAGTGGCCAGCGCTGTGGCTGCCAGTGTGCATAGTCCGCGTCGGACAGATCGGCCAGCGCAGACAAATCAAACATCAGAGGCGTGCCGCGATTGATCCCAGTCAGCGCAGCATGTTCGCGAAAAACATCCGCAGCACTGGGATAATCGAAACCCGGATATCCCATCCGCTGCGCGACCTCGCACAGGGCCTGCCAGTCCGCACGTGCCTGTCCCGGTGGCGGCAGAAAAGCACGCTGACGGCTGATCATCCGCTCCGAGTTGGTCACCATGCCTTCTTTTTCTCCCCAGCCAGCGGCGGGCAGCATCACATCAGCAAAGGCGGCGGTATCGGCATCCGGTGAAATGTCTGACACCACAACAAAGTCGCAGCGCGACAAAGCTGCCGCGATCCGGGCGCTGTCCGGCATCGACACAACCGGATTCGTCGCCATGATCCAGATGAACTTTATTTTGCCGGCATGCATGGCTTCAAAAAGATCGACCGCTTTGAGGCCGGGCTGAGTTGCCATGTTCGGCGCCTGCCAGAATTCCCCGACCGCAGCCACGGATTCGGTATCAAACCCGCGGTGCACCGCCAACTGATTCGCCAGCCCACCCACTTCCCGGCCCCCATCGCATTGGGCTGGCCCGTCAGAGAAAAGGGGCCGGCCCCGGGCTGACCAATACGTCCGGTCGCCAGATGGCAATTGATGATGGCGTTGGCTTTATCCGTTCCGTTAGCCGACTGATTGATCCCCTGACAAAACAGTGTCAGGGTTCGGGGCGTTTCACGGAACCAGTGAAAAAAGGTCTGCAGATCGGTCCGGCTCAGGCCCAGCGCTTCAGCACAGCGTTTCAATCCGTATTCCTCCCGGCGGATGATCGACCGGAGGGCTTCAAAACCCTGACAGTGCTGCGCAATAAATACGTCATCCAAAGCCTGATGATCCATCAGGAATCGCAACAGTCCGTTGAACAACAGCACATCCCCATCATTGGCTATCGGCAAATGTAAATCCGCCTGCTGCGCCGTCAGGGTTCGCCGCGGATCAATCACCACCAGTTTCAAATCCGGATTCACTTCCCGTGCCTGCTGTATCCGCCGGAACAGCACCGGATGCGTCCATGCCGTATTGGCACCGACGATCACAATCAAACCTGCTTTTTCTATATCGTCGTAATGCACCGGAACCAGATCTTCACCAAAGGCACGGGTATGTGCAGCGACCGCTGAGGACATACAGAGGCGGGAGTTGGTATCCAGATTGGCGGAGCCGACAAAACCTTTCATCAGTTTATTGGCGACGTAATAGTCTTCGGTCAGCAACTGGCCGGACACATACATCGCCACGCTCTCCGGCCCATGCTCGGCCAGAGTTTGTTTGAGTTTCTCTGCGATCAGCGTTGTCGCTGAAGCCCAGTCGGACTCCCGGCCCAGAATCCGCGGATAAAGCAAACGGTTGGGGATCGTCAGGCTCTCTTTCAGCGCAGAGCCTTTCACACATAACGCGCCCTGATTTGCCGGATGTCCGGCATCTCCGGTGACCTCTGGCAAAACGGTTGAAGCCCCCGACCGAGAACACGGATTGATCTGAACGCCGCACCCCACCCCGCAATACGGGCAGGCCGATTTGATCACAGATTGTTGCTGGCATCCGGAAGTCGGAGCGACCCTGCTGCTCATATGCATCTCCTACGCGGTGCTGCCACCGCCATATCGCAGGCATAAAAAATGCCACGCCCCCGGGAGAGGACGTGGCAGCAATGCCTAATAACCAAAGTATCAAGTGTTGAATGTCGTGTACGGAGTAGACTCTGCATCTTGTGTGCCAAAGTCGCACCAAATCAATCAAACCATTTAAAATCAATCGCTTATTTAGTTTTCTTGATCTTTCCCGCCCGAATCCGAAGATGAAAAAGTTCCGCGATAGTGCATCCCTGCACTGGCTTGGGGAGCGAATCAGCTGCGACTCAGACGAGCATGTCGCTGCCGGATCCAGACCGGACCAAAGGTATTCATCAGCATAGCCAGCACAATCAGGCTGACACCGAGCACCTTATTCCAGACCAGACTCTGCTCAAAGAAGGTGATCTGCCAGATAAAAGCGAACATCAGATTGGTGAGGATCAGCGGGGCCAGTTCAGAACCGGATTCAACCAGCCGGTACGCCTTCACCCGGAAGACCTGCGTATTCACAATACAGATAGCCAGCAGCAGCAACGCGGGCAACACCATGGACTGTAAATCAGTGATTTGCTGCCAGCTGTCGGTCAGCATGGCGTGGTTATGCGTGAACAGTACCAGCGGGACTAGCATCAGGCTGGCCAGAGTAAAACACCAGGCATTAAGGCCGAACGCTGACATCGTGCCTTTACTCACCCGGTATAAGCTAACCTGAGATCCGGCGTTAAACACACCTGCAGCGACGCCCACCAGTAATTCCGGCCGCATCGTCAATCCGTCACCACTGCCCGCCATCAGCATGACACCGAGAAACGTGATGATCAGATTCGCCACGGTGAGTGACTGAATCTGAGTTTTAAATAACAGTTTTTCTAACACAGGAATAAACAGCGGCCCGGTACTGAACAACACCACGGTTTCAACCAGCGATAAGTGACTGAGTGAAAAAAGAAAACACAGTTGTGCAGCCGCCACGCAAAACGCCCGGACTGCCAGCGATTGCCAGAGTTTCCGGTTGTCTGGCACGGCCCACTGCGTTAAAGACATCAGCCACATCAATAACAATGCAGGGAAGGCAAACCGTAACAGACTCAAGAGTTCAATACTGATCTGGTCACTGAGCAACTTAGACACCAGGCCGTTGACAGACAGGCTGAAAGTGGAAGCCAGCATAAAAAAGAGGGGGCGAAAATCTGAGGTCATGCAATACTCCTTAGCTGGCGAGGAGTCTAGCCGGGTTACAAATGATAAAAAAGCGAATAATATTAACCAAACCCGTAAGAAAAACTTACAGATGAGAAAATTCATTCCCCTGAAGTCTATTTATGCTTTTGTCGCCGTCGCGGAAACCGGCAGTATGACCGACGCTGCCGATGTGCTCAGTGTGAGCCATTCGGCCATCAGTCAGGCGATTAAGTCGCTGGAGAGTCAGTTGGGCTTGCCGCTGTTCCAGCGGGTTGGCCGGCGGGTTGAGCTCAACCGGAACGGCCGCAAGTATTACCGCCAGGTTGCACCGGCACTGGAACAAATTGTTGAGGCCGGTGAATCCTTACAGCAACAGAACCAGCAGCGAATCACCCTGAATATGGTGAATTCGCTGGCCCTTCACTGGTGGATTCCCCGAGTGCCGGAATTCCAGGCGATGGCGCCTCAGATTGATATCCGGATTTCGACGCTGACTCATGTGTTTGATCTCGACAAAGAGGGCGTGGATGTCGCCTTGATTCATGGCCGTCCCGACGACTGGAAAAATTATCATTGTGAAAAACTGGGCGATGATGAACTGATTCTGGTGTGTTCCCCCCGCTTATTGTCCGAGTCATCGGTCAATACCCCGGAACAACTCCTGCTGCACCATTCCCCGGTCTTCGTCACCAATCCCAGAAGACAGAATGACTGGCATCTCTGGTGTCAGGCCAATCAGTACCGAGTGCCCGCCCAGCAACGGAACTTATGTTTCACAACGTCGGCGCATGCTGTTCAGGCCACCTTACGCGGGCTCGGCGTGCTGGTAACCCATCGATTGTTTGTCCGGGACGATATTCGGCAAGGGTTGCTGGCCGAGGTCGGGCCTGCGGTGCTCAATCCGCAGCAGGCTTATTTTCTCGTGTGCCACCGCGACAAATTAAAACAGGAAAGTGTGATGACCCTGCGGGCCTGGCTCCGCAGTGAATTCAGCCAGCTCAGTGAGTGAGTCAGGATTTTTTACACCTTTCTCAGGCGAAAGACCGCCCTGGCTGCGATGACTGAGAAAAGGTGTCAGTATTTTTTACATCTGACGACAAGCTCATCCCAAAGATGACGAGGAATTAATGCCTTAGCATGATGGCACCGAAATTGCTCATCCCTTACGACCAACTTAGTTGGGTGTTCACCCCCGATTCTGTCGTACGTGAGGAGTAATCTAATGTCATTGTCGATTAAAAAAGCTTTGATTCCGGTTGCACTGGCCGCAACACTGGGCACCAGCATGCAGGCCAACGCGGATATTTTAGAACTGGCCCTGTTAATTGATGGTTCAGGCAGTATAGGTTCCACGGATTTTGCCAACCAAATCAGTGGCTATACCAACATTTTAAATTCAGCCGGCTTTTACAACACCTTCATCGATCCAAGCCCTTATACCGAGGTTTACGTCAGCGCATGGACCTTCTCCGGCACCGCCGTGCAGGTCGTCGACTGGACACTGCTCGACAGTGATGCCGCAGCGGCTGGCTTTGCAACCGACCTGACGAATGGCGCGTCTTACGCCGGCGGGTCGACCAACACACAAGACGCGATTCTGGATGCGATGGCTGCATTCTCAATCGGCTCACAGGATTACAAGTTCGTGATTGATATCTCCACGGACGGTGTGCCAACGTCCGACAATGATCCGGGCGATCCCAGTACGAATGCGCTGATTGCTGCCAATGCAGCCCGTGATTTGGGGATCACCATTAACGCACTGGGCGTCGGTGGCGTTGATCAGAGCTTCCTTGAAGCTTTAGTCGGGATCAATCCGGCAGACACGCCATTAGGTTTTTATCTTGAAGCCAGTAACTTTGGTTCAGACTTTCAGGATGCACTGGTCCGTAAGTTTGGTCGAGAGATCACTGATATGCCGGAGCCAACCTCCATGGCCTTTTTAGGTCTCGGCGTTCTCGGACTGGGCCTTCTTCGCCGCCGCCAGAAACAATAACCGGTATCCCTTCTTCCTCTCCCAAATAACAGAAAGCTCCTGACAACAGGGGCTTTCCATCATCCTCGGTGCATCATCGATTCCCGGTGACACGCATTTACAGACTTTCACCTTCGGCGGTCGCGGCAGTTTTCATGGCTTGCTCTTTGGCGACGCGGATAAATTCCTCGAATTCTTGCTGCATTCCGGCAATATCCATAGGCACAACCGTTTCCCAGTGTTCTCCGAAGTCAGCCGTACGCACAACCTGCCCCTGATCACACAAAAAATACAGCATGTTTTTATCAGTCAGCTCAGGCAACATGGTTTCACAACCCGCTTTAGAAGCACCATGATGCTGCCATGCCTCTTGATCACTGAGCCGATCCCTTTTCGCGGAAATCAGTTTCAGCGCACTGTCGCCATTGTTAGCAACAACGCGCCCCAGAGAAACCACAACGCCATCCTCTGTCATTGCAGGCAGGCTTCGCTCTGTCTTACCGTCACCCAAAAAATACAGGTGACGCTGAATCGTCTGCCACGCATCTCCATCATTGAAGCTGATGATCTGATCCCCCACACCATCCCACTGACTTACCGACAGACCCATTAAAACACCATCATTGAGTCTGGCCATTTTCACCAGGGGTTCTGATTCAGAAACAATCCATTGGCCGGTGGTGACATCGAAATCCGATTTCTGATTATCGTTCAGAATACGTATCTGACCCTTCGCATTGATCAGCGGAAACAGCCCCCCGTTCTGGACCCAGCCACCATTTGCCGGTTTTTGATTGAAAGAGCCGATTTTCTTCCATTCATGCTGAATATGCTCGAACTGATACACGGAATGAGTCATCGCAGAACGCGTCAATGCGTAGTAGCTCCCTTTGCCTTTACCCATCCACAGAATGGCTTCACTCGCCGGGACCGGAGAAAGTATTTGCCAGTGATCATGCCAGCCATTCGCAACAAACAATTGTCCGCGCTCACCGCCCACGGCAATCTGATGATCCAATTCCAGTACAGAAGCAACCTGCGCGTTCGTCGGCAAGTCCACCTGGAACCACTGACCATCGTGGCCCAGCACTCTCAGCTGTCCAAATTTCGCAGCGATGGCCCCTCTGGCAAATTGATTCAGCGCAATTGCATCATCGCCATAAGCATTCGCACGAGATAACTCACCCAGCTTCATTCTGATTTCATCCAGCTGGTCCTGTTGCCAGCTGCCTATGGCCTGCAAATCCAGCGTTTCAGCAATTTTCGGGTACTGATTCAGCACAAACTTTTCCAGATGCTGCTGTTCATCCAGTCGGGCGACATAAGCTTTCTGAGCGCTTGTGTTATTCCAGAACGAGGCTGATTTCACATTCAGTAATGGCTGAAAGCCAAGCGTGCCAAGATTGGTGATCTGATTGTTTCGCACGTCGAACTTGCCTGCACTGAAACCCACAGGCATGGAAAGCCAGGAACTCACATTGCCATCTGAGTAGTAACTGTACAGTTTGGTAATCAGATAACTGCCCTCCGGCATCGTCCCGACAAATAACTGACTGTCAATCACGCCCTGTGTAGAAGGAACCAGCGAATAAAAATCGGGCTCCCACTCAAGCAGGTCAGGGTCAATGTCTTTCACACCGGACTTTTCGACAGCGGCCTGTTTAATCGCTTCAATATTATCGGTTCGCATCACCAGAACTTCGGTCCAATGATCATGTAAAGCCCCCAGGGCTTCCGTATTATTAATAACCTGAACAGCCACCACACCATTGCCCGGAGGCAAGGGCTGATGATTCTCCATTCGAGTGGGCTGAATATTGCTTGCACAGCCACTCAGAACAGCTAAGAGAAAGAATAAAATCAATGGGTTTCTCATAAGCGCTCTCTCATCCCTTTGCTTCAATATTGTGAGTCATATAATTTTTTGTATGACTATACGCATACCGGAAATAATAGAAAGCCTTGCAAATGCAAGGCTTTCACAAAAAAGAAAGTTTGATCAGACATATCGATAATTTCGGTAAAAACTGCCTCATTCATTCGTCAGTTCAGGACCAAAGGGTGAGCACCCAATAAAAATCACGCGGCTCTTCCCAGGCAGCAACGAAAGAAATACCTCCTGATGTCATTCCCCCAAAGGCAACAGGACATGATCGGTAAACAGAAAGTTCCCCAGTAAAGCCGTGCGTTGCTGACTGCCATCCGAATAATCGACGAGAAAGCGAACCAGCAGATATCCCGGTGTGTCCCCTTTTCCCAAATCCAGAATGTTCACCGGTACTTCCAGGGCTTTCTCTCGCTCTGGCTGAATGACAACCGGATCAGCGAGGGTGACAGATTCATCATTGTCTGGCCCAAGACTGATTCCCGGTGCTTGCAATGTGACCCGGGGCGGTAACTGCTCCCCAAGATATCCTGCCTGCGCGGATGGGAAGACCACAAAGATCCGCTCACTGCGAATACGGGTCAGGGTTGCATCTCTGGCCCCACGATTTGAAAAGGTAAAGCGCAAGGTGGGTTGCAGCGTCGGATTCACCACCTCCTCCACATAGGCGATCGGCTGAGGCATCTCACTCAACGGTCTATTGATGAGTTTGCCTGCGGTGTCGTACCGATAATAATGAGGCACACCATCGTCGTGTTCATAGATATCCAACCGGGAAATCAAGCTGCCTTCAGCCTCGGGATCCCGCTCAATCCGGTAAACAGACACCATTGACTGCAAGGCATTCGCACTGAGGCTGCCCGCTGCGATTAATTGATTAGGCGCTTTGAACTGCGCCTGTGAATCGGTATTCAGCAAATAACCGGGTGTATCACAGAGTAACCAGGACGGCAGAACTTCAGCCCAGCGCTGGCATTCACCGGCAAGAGTCTGTTCTGCCTCTGGCGACGTTGCCGCCAGCATAGCGCTGTATTCGGGCTGGCTGATCGCGAGCAGTTCAGGCTTCAGCAACCCTGATTTTTCATCTGAAAACGGGGCGAGATCCACGCCCGTCAGGCTGAGCTCTGCGGGTCGTGTGTGATAGGTATAAAATTTCAGCACCACAGCCCCCAGCACCATCGCCAGCAACAGAGGCAAGATAAACCGCAACAGCAGATTCTTCTTGGTCATTGTCATTCCTCAGCGGTCAGCACTGCTGCTAAGTATAGCTGTCGCAACCCTCGCTATATTCAGTTAAAAGAGACGAGAAATCAGAATTAACCGACTTGTCATTTTTTTCATCGAATTCAATGTGTTTTAATTCTCAGGCCAATATCACAAAACCGGACTTCAACCACAAAAAATCGACCTGTCTCTATGAGTTCAAAGGCATACTCTGTCGCCCAATTGCCTTATATTAGGTTTTGTTGACCCGAGAATGGTCAATGCAGACCCAGGATAAAGACGCTTTATCCCCCGCTGTTCGCTGCGAAGCTGACCTAAAATCAGGAACTTCATCAGCAGGGATCAGTCAAATGTCTGGAAATAGTAATCTGCAGCGCTGCACGCGCTGCCGGATGACTCTTGAAATTGTTTTTTTAATCAAAGGATGCTGACTATGTGGCAACTTTCCGATCTGGCTCCCCTGCTGTCTGAGCATGACGGCTGGCAAGTCGAATTACAGGGTCAGGCACTGCTGATCCGCAATGAAGACAACATTGAAGCCTTTCTGGCGGTTTCAGGCGAACAGATTCTGGTTGAAGTCGTGTTGTTCGATGCCGCTCAGGTCAAAGATACCGATGCACTGAACCGCGAAGTTCTGCGTACACACAAGCTGTTCCCGCTGTCGACCATTGGCCTGAACACAATCAATGACAATGATTACTACATTGCCTTTGGTTCTCTGTCGTCTCAGTCCAAAGCTGAAAGTGTTGTCATTGAAGTCGCGACGCTATTCCGTAACGTTGAAGCCTTTATCGATCTGTATCAGGACCACTTCAAGGAGCAAACAGCATGAGTGTGTGGAAAAAACTGTTCACCGCAGTCCGTGGCGGTGCAAACGAAGCCGCTGAAGCCGTCGTCGACAGCCAGGCCCTGCGTATCCTTGATCAGGAAATTCGTGAAGCGAAGGAAGAGCTTCGCCGTTCAGACGAAGCGCTGGTTAAAATTGTCGCCAAGCGCAAAATGTCCCAGCAAAAAGTCGAAAGCTTTAATCTGGGGATTACCGAGTATGAAGCCTATGCCCGCAATGCGATGGACAAAGGTCAGCAGGATCTGGCGCTGGAGTGCGCTCAGAAAGTGGCAAACCTGCGGAACGAGCAGCAAACCGAACAAACGTACCTCGATCAATTCAACACGTCTGAACAGAGCCTGCGTGGCAACATCGCACAGGCGAAAGACAAACTGCGTCAGCTGGAACAACAGGTTGATGTGGTGAAAGCAACAGAAGCCGTGCAAAAAGCACAGTCTGCCGTTTCAGCCAGCCACGTCGGTGCAAACACCAAGATGCACACGGCAGCTTCGTCGTTGGAGCGCATCAAACAGCGTCAGGCCGAAAAAGCGGCACAATTGGAAGCCTCTGCTGAAATGGCGGAGGAACAGTCCGGTTCTGCGCTGGAGAAAAAACTTGCTGATGCTGGCATCAAAAGCGGTGGCCAAGCCTCTGCTGAAGATGAACTGGCACGTATTCTCGGTCGCTAAGCAGGCGCCATGCCTCTGAAGGATTGAGGAGAAAGGCATGACAATCTGGTTGTGGGTCCGTCGCTGGGCCCATCAACAATTCAATCAGCTCAATGGCCGCAACCTGCTCATGACCCTGGTGATCTATGTCGGGTTAAGCTGGATACTTCTTGAATTGGCGGGTGAGCAAGATCTGACTCACTCAGCAAGCCGCTTCATTTATTACCTCGTGGTGACTGCCTCGACTGTCGGTTACGGTGATTTTTCACCGCAGACCATCGCCGGTCAATGGGTCGTTTCCCTGTTCGTAATTCCGGGCGGTCTGGGATTATTCGCCATTGGGATTGGCCGTCTGGCCACCGTGTTTATCAGTTACTGGAAAAGCAGCCTGCTTGGCAAACGGAGAATCAACGTGGAGAACCACATTCTGGTACTCGGCTGGAATCACCAGCGAACCCTGCATCTGATCAAAATGCTGCAACATGAAGAGCGAACCCGTCGACACATTGTGCTGTGTGTTCGTCCTGAAATGGAAAATCCACTGCCGGGCGAAATCGACTTTGTGCGTGTGGTCAGTTTTACCGACACAGCAAGCATGGACAGAGCCGGGATCGGCAGCGCCAGTTGCATCATCATTGATAACGAAGAAGACGACGTGACTCTGGCTGCAGCATTGTACTGTGCCAGCCGGAATCCGCAGGCACACCTGCTGGCTTATTTTCATGATGAAACGCTGAGTGACCTGCTGAAAAGCCACTGTCCGAATGCCGAATGTATTCCGTCTGTGGCCGTGGAAATGCTGGCCAAAGCTGCAGTTGACCCGGGCTCAAGCGGTTTACACCACGAACTGCTGAGTACCCATCATGGCATGACTCAGTACGCAGTACGTTTTCCTGCCAACGGTGTGAGCACGCCGATCAGCCAGTTGTTCACCCTGTTTAAAGCTGAGCATGATGCCACATTAATCGGTATCGACCGGGGCGATGGGATTGAGCTCAATCCGGCGCTGGATCTGGAAGTCACGCCGGGTACCAATATCTTCTATATCGCGGATGAGCGGATAGACCAATTCAACTGGCCTGACTGAGCCAGCGAGGAGCATTGATGTTTGACTGGTTTAAAAAACGCAATCAGCCGCAGGATACGGGTCCGAAAGCTCCGGAAATCCTCGGTCTGAGACTGGGTGGAGCGTTTGAGCTGGATGATCTGAAGCTGCGTCTGACCGAACCCTCGCTGATCATCGAAGGGGCCGCGCGAACGCATCTGATTCAGGCGGTCGGAGAAGTCCAGCTGGATGAGCAGACTCGTCTGATTCGGTACTACACCGACGACGACGGCTTTGTTCAGGTCCTGGCCCATGGCGAGTCTGATGCCGATGTCAGTGAGGTGAAACTGTTCTATTTCTACGACAGTAAACCCATTGACACCGACAGTGAGTGGCAACATCAGCTGGATCATCAGATCGTCAAAAGTCAGTGGACTCTGGAAGAATTCAGCTTCGATAAACTCTGGGATAACAGCCGCCCGGTTGCGATGACGGAAACCACCTGGCTGCAAAATGGTTCCACCAACAGAACGGATCAGTTTGTCATGCTTTACGAGCGGGAAGCAGCACCGTCCACGACCGAAGTACTGCTGGTTGCCGCCGAAGAAAAGATTTTCAATAACCGGGCCGAACGAAGCCTGGTCTTGAGCACCGGATTTGATCTCAGCCCAACCGATTTTAAACTCATCGGCTGAATCAGATAACACAAAAACTATTATTTTTTAGGGATTTACATGGAATTACTAACACAATCACTCGCAGGGTTAGGCTCATTTGCAATCTATTTTTCGATTTCGATTCTGTTTCTGATGCTGTTCAAAATCATTTTCGTTCGGGTCACCCCTTACGATGAATGGAAATTGGTGAAAGAAGAGAAAAATACAGCAGCAGCGATCACGCTGTCCGGTTCAATCGTGGGTTACTCGCTGGCGGTTGCAGGTGCTGCCAGCAACTCTGTGAATTTTGTGGATTTCGCTATCTGGGGCGTCGTGGCGTTACTGGCACAGATGCTGGCTTATGTCATTGTACGTATTGGTTTCATGCCTAAAATTGCCGAGCGCATTGAAGCTGGCGAGATCCCTGCGGGTCTGCTGATGGCTGCAACTTCGGTATCCGTTGGCCTGCTGAACGCAGCCTGCATGACCTACTGAGGGGAAGTGCGATGAAACGGACCAAAGAAGTCAATCTACCTGGCATGCGAAAGCAATGGCGCTCTTTTGCTGTTGCACCGGTCACCGCAGCAATTTCAGCAGGATTGCTGGCTGGGTGTAGTGAAACGAAAGAAGACGCGCGGCTTTACCATACCCTCAACGACTGTAAAAGTGATAACCCCGGCTACGCCACACAATGTGAAATGGCCTATGAAGATGCATTGAAAGAGGCTGCCCGCACCGCACCCAAATTCTCAACCCGCCGTGACTGTACGGAAGAATTTGGTATGAACAGCTGTGTGGAAGCGCCGAACAACAACTGGTTTATGCCAGCCATGGCTGGTTTTATGTTTGCCCGTCTGATTGATAACCAGCGTGGCTATTACAGCCAGCCCATGTTCAGTTCTTCGTATCCGAGCAGCCGCTATTATGGCCGCTGGATGACAGCCGACGGTTACGATTACGGTTCATATCGCTATAAGAAAGCGAAAGTGCTCATCGGCAAAGAGCAGATGAAACCCAAACCAACCGTGACCCGTACCATTTCCCGGGGTGGATTTGGCTCCAGTGCAGCAGCTAAATCCAGTTGGAGCAGTTCTTCCAGCTCCAGCCGAAGCTGGGGTGGCTAATCCAAACCCGGTTGCCATGACAAAAAGAGCGCTGAATGCGCTCTTTTTATTTCATTTCTGGCAATTGAAGCATTAGTACGTCGCGTATCCCTGCGCTTCAGGTGTCGGCGCTTTCGCGTAATCTTCTTCACCCACACTGTAACAAAGATAGTAAATCGCGCCCTGCTCTCCTGCCTCCGTATCTCCCATCCCGGAAAGGACAACCACCTGAGCCCCCAGATCCTTCAACGTACTATACTGACTCTCGTCGATCGTGAGTGCCCCCAGATCGATGTCTTTCTTGATTGGGTCTCTGTCACGGATTTTGATTGTGACTGGCCCACGGTCCAGCGGAAATCGATAGTCATAGGATTCACTTTCAACAAAAGCGAACTGGTCTTCGAAAGGCACTCAATCTGAAAACCCGCACCAGGCAGGCTCTCGCGCACAAATTCCTTAAAAGAATAACTATTGCTATCTTTTTGCCTGAATCGCATGAACAGCAAACAAAAAGTGACCATAAACCGAAAATAGTTTATGTGTCTCATTGCAATTCAACAATTGACCTAAACTCTATGGCGGATCGCATTTCATCAGGGAAAATTTCGCAAACGCACAAGCTCAGCTCAATACGGATTCAAATTCTTTGTGATGAGGAGGCCCATTCATCAGCAGATCGGATCAGGCATTGGTATGCAAAAATCTCGTCGATCCTGCGCAAAAACTTACAGCTCAAAACAATCGGGCTCAAATTTATTCCACCATCTCAGAAATGTTGATAGATGTTTAAAAACAACCAATTACCGTGATGTTGACTCATTTTCACAAAAATTTTAACCAGATCACACTTTGAACACTAATCAATTTATTGTTAATATCTTGCCGGTTTCGTGCAGGTAGAAAATGTTGAAACTCTGCCTGACAAAAGGTCAAGCTGCATAATTTTGCTTCATAAGCAGTCAACGATGCCGTCCGATTCATTGATCTGCATCAATTTTTGCTTTGACCAGCGCCATTACGATAGCGCCCCCTTAATCGGACATATTGCACCGTAAAGTTTGAAGGATTTATGGAATTTAAGTCAGATTTAAATAAACCGGTATTTTTTACCTCAGCAATTTTTATTGCTGTCTTGTCATTCATTGGCGTCGTGTGGCCACAAGCCATGGAAGCCTATTTCAAAAACATTCAAAGCTGGGTCATTACGCAAGCAAGCTGGATTTACATTCTGGCGGTTGCAATTTTTCTGATCTTCCTCATTCTCGTGATGTTCAGCCGCTTGGGTGATATCAAGTTGGGTCCGGATCACTCCGAACCGGACTACACCTATACTTCCTGGCTGGCCATGCTGTTCTCCGCAGGGATGGGCATTGGCCTGATGTTCTTTGGTGTCGCTGAGCCCGTGATGCACTTTACGTCACCGCCGGTGGGCGATCCACAAAGTGTCGAAGCGGCCCGGGAAGCGATGAAAATCACTTTCTTCCACTGGGGTTTGCATGCCTGGGGCATTTACGCGCTGGTTGCACTGGCCATGGCTTACTTTGCCTATCGTCATAAGCTGCCTTTACTGCCGCGTTCAGCACTGTACCCGCTGATTGGTGACAAGATCTACGGCCCGATTGGCCATGTGATCGATATCTTTGCCGTGATTGGTACGCTGTTCGGTGTCGCCACCTCACTCGGTTTTGGTGTGGTTCAGGTGAATGCAGGTTTCAACTATCTGTTTGACCTGCCACAAACCACGGGCGTGCAGGTTGGATTGATTGCTGCCATTACCCTGATTGCAACCGCTTCGGTCGTGATGGGTCTGGACGGGGGCATCAAGCGCCTGTCGAACATCAACATGTTTCTGGCGGTATTGCTGCTGGCCGTCGTGATTATTGCCGGCCCGACCGCATTGATCATGAAGTCTTTTGTTCAGAACACAGGCTCTTACCTGAGTGACATCGTGAACAAAACGTTCAACCTGTACGCCTACGAGCCCAAAGAAGACTGGATCGGCGGCTGGACGCTGCTGTACTGGGGCTGGTGGGTTTCCTGGTCACCCTTTGTCGGAATGTTCATTGCCCGTATTTCACGCGGCCGGACCATCCGTGAATTCCTGGTGGGTGTATTGCTGATCCCATCTTTGTTCGGTTTCCTGTGGTTCACTGCGTTCGGTAACACCGCGATTGACGCCATCATGAACCATGGCGCAGCCTATCTGAGCCAGGCGGTGAGCGAAAATGTGCCGGTTGCGTTGTTTAAGTTCTTCGAACATATGCCCATGTCATCCGTCTTGTCCGTCATTGGTGTGGCACTGGTCATCACTTTCTTTGTCAGCTCTTCAGACTCCGGCTCTCTGGTCATTGATACCCTGACATCGGGTGGTGCGGCTGAGCCACCAGTCTGGCAGCGTGTCTTCTGGGCCGTCATTGAAGGGATTGTGGCTGCAGCATTGCTGGCAGCTGGCGGCTTGTCTGCCTTGCAGACAATGACCATCGCCAGTGCGTTCCCAATCATGATTCTGATGCTGCTGTTCTGCTACTGTCTGTTCAAAGCCCTGCGCAATGACTACATGCTGCAAAACAGTATTCAGAACCACAATACGACGCTGCAGTACACACAAACCAGTGTGAGCTGGAAAACCCGAATTTCTGCTTTGGTGAGTCATCCAAAACAGGAAGAAGCTGAAAAGTTCATCAAAACAACCGCCATTCCAGCGCTGGAAACTTTGATGAATGAAATGGAAGCACAGGGACTGGCAGCGAAACTGCAGGTTCTGGATGATGAGTCCCGGGTTCGCCTGGTGGTTGAGAAAGAAGACGTTGAAGATTTTGCCTACGGCATTCGTCTGCGTCACTTCGCCCTGCCAGCTTACGCGAATGAATCTTACGATGACTACTATCGCGCGGAAGTTTTCCTGCTTCAGGGCGGCCAGCAATATGATGTGATGGGTTACACCAAAGACCAGATTATTGCGGATGCTGTGAGCCAGTATGAACGCCACATGCACTTCCTGCATCTGGCCACCTCGGAAAACATTCAGGAAGAGCCTGTCCTGTCTTAAGGCCACCAGACTGCAGTAACTGCATAAGCCAGCTTCATTACGAAGCTGGCTTTTTTATACCGGATAAGATCCTAGCCTCATGACAGCGATACACAAAGCACTGAACATTCATCATTTCGCCTTCTGAAGCAAAATAATTGCCTCGCCCTTGATTGTCGTCAATAAAACATCACTCTCCAGATCCCTGGAGATGTTCAAATGACATCATCTTGCTAGCATTGACATCCAGAACCACTTCCCTGGTGTGATGATGTCGTTGAATCTTGATCAAGCGCTGCTGAATATTGCATTAAATCTCAGTTCCAATCGTTCCCATGAACAACAGTATCAAACCATCATTGATACAATTGAAAAAGTATTCCCTTCTGATGCCTGTTGTCTGTTTATCTTTGATGAAGAGGGTTTCCTGACGCCTGTGGCAGTGAGAGGCTTATCCGCTTCTGTCTTAGGAAGACGATATTTCCCGAAAGCGCACCCAAGGCTCCACGCGATGATTCAGAGCCATCAGCCTGTTCGTTTTGATGCTGATTGCCCGCTACCGGATCCTTTCGACGGTACTTTACTCACAGCAGATCAGTGTATCGACGTTCATGATTGCATGGGATTCAGCTTATATGTCGAAGATCAGCTGATAGGCGTACTAACGATGGATGCACTCTCAGTGGGGGCCTTTGACAAAATAGATCCTGTTGCCATCAAAACTTTCGCAGCATTAACCGCCGCAACACTGCGTAATATCTCCCAGCTGAAAGCATTGAAAGCACAGAACCAAAAGCAGAAAAATGTCACTCAGACACTGATCCGGCAAGCACGCTCTCAGCACGGGGAAATCATAGGCCTCAGCCAGCCAATCAAACAGCTGCGCAGCAATATCGCCACGGTGGCTCAATCAGATTATGCCGTCTTGATCACAGGAGAAACCGGAACAGGCAAAGAGTTGGTTGCTCATTCAGTTCATGCACAATCACATCGCAGCGACAAACCAATGATTTATGTGAACTGTGCTGCACTGCCAGAAGGCCTGGCGGAAAGTGAGCTGTTTGGTCACGTCAAAGGTGCTTTTACCGGCGCAAACTGTCATCGGACGGGTAAGTTTGAACTGGCCGATGGGGGCACAATTTTCTTGGATGAAGTCGGTGAGTTACCCTTAATTTTACAGGCAAAACTACTGCGGGTTATCCAGCAAGGCGAGTTACAGCGGGTCGGCAGTGACCAACACTTGATCGTAAATGTTCGCATCATAGCTGCGACCAACCGACAGCTTGAAAAAGAGGTGGAAGATGGTACCTTCCGGGCAGACTTGTTTCATCGTTTGAATGTATTTCCCATCCACGTCCCGCCACTACGCACCCGAGACGGCGATATTCCTGTGCTAGCCGGATATTTACTGGAAAAAGTGCGTCAACAGTTCAATACACCCAACCTCCATGTTCACCCCAAGGTACTGGCACAATTTGAATTTTTGCCCTGGTATGGCAACGTTCGTGAGTTAGAACACACACTCACACGGGCTGCTTTATACGCTATCCAGCAAGGTTCAGGCACCATCATGCTCAATCACTTTGATGCAACTCTTACCTTGAACGATGTCAAAATCACATCACATCATCTACCGACCACAAGCCAACCGATGCGTGAACTGGTTGAGGACTATCAGAAGGATCTGATTGAGCACGCATTAAACAAAACGAACCGTGTCTGGGCAAAAGCTGCCGAGTTTTTACAGATGGATCGGGGAAACCTCTATCGTATGGGTAGAAAACTTGGAATTACTCGATAGTAACCGAGCCAGCTTCGATGTCATTCAGACATCGAAGCTGTTGTGATTATCACAACATCTAACTTTCAAAAACCAACAAAAAAGCTATAAAATCAATATATTATGATATGGCACACATCGTGCAGTCTGGTGAGATGCAAAACCAAATCTGGTTAAAATCACTGGAGAACCCAATATGTTCTGTATTCAATGCGAGCAGACACTTCAAACCCCTGCGATCAAAGGCTGTTCATTTGCAAAAGGGATGTGCGGTAAAACGGCCGAAGTCTCTGATCTGCAAGATGTACTGGTCTACACACTGCAAGGCGTTTCTTTTTGGGCAACAAAAGCGCTCGAATTTGGCATCATGGATCATGAAATCAATCAATGGGCACCCAAAGCATTCTTCTCGACACTGACCAACGTTAACTTCGACCCGGCTCGTATTCTGGAACTGACATCCCAAGCCGAATCCTACAAATTACGCCTGAAAACAAAAGTCACCGCGGCAGCGGCATTGGCCAACCAGCCCATTTCTGAACTGCCTGCCGTCGCAACCTTCGAGCTACCGCAAACAGCCGAAGACATCGTTGCATTCGCGCCTCAGGTTGCGGTTAACCGCGGTAAAGATAAGCTGCATGAAGATGTCATCGGTCTTCGCCTGTTATGTCTGTATGGCCTGAAAGGCGCTGCCGCTTACATGGAGCACGCCCGCGTCCTTGAGCAGACCAGCAATGACATTTACGCCGAATATCATGACATCATGGCCTGGCTGGGCACGGATCCAGACGACTTGAATGCTCTACTGGAGTGTTCCATGCGTATTGGCCTCATGAACTACAAAGTTATGGAGATGCTTGACCGCGGCGAGACATCCGCGTTCGGGCACCCGGAGCCAAGCACTGTGAACGTCAAACCCGTCAAAGGAAAATGCATTCTGGTCTCCGGTCATGACTTACATGACCTTGAAAAAATTCTGCAGCAAACCGAAGGCAAAGGCATCAAGGTATACACTAATGGTGAGATGCTCCCCGCGCACGGCTATCCGGAGCTGAAAAAATACGCCCATCTGGTTGGTAACTACGGCAGCGCCTGGCAGAACCAGCAGAAAGAGTTCGCCAACTTCCCCGGCGCGATTGTGATGACTTCAAACTGCCTGCTCAATCCCAATCTGGGCCAGTATGCAGACCGTCTTTTCACACGCAGTATCGTGGGCTGGCCAGGCGTCGCCCACATTGAAGGGGATGACTTCAGTCAGGTGATTGAATGCGCACTGGCTCTGCCGGGCTTTCAGCATGATGAAATCGAGCATCATATTACCGTGGGTTTTGGTCGCAATGCGTTGATGAATGCTGCACCGGCTGTGATCGATCAAGTCAAACAAGGCAACATCAGACATTTCTTCCTCGTGGGTGGCTGTGACGGCGACAAAACGGAACGCAGTTATTACACCGATTTCACAGCAGAAGCACCGGAAGACACCCTGATCCTGACGCTGGCCTGCGGCAAGTTCCGTTTCAACAAAAACACCTTCGGTGAAATCAACGGCATTCCCCGTTTATTGGATGTTGGCCAGTGCAACGATGCCTACTCAGCAATCCAGCTCGCCTTGGCTCTGGCAAGTGAATTCGACTGCGGGATCAATGATCTGCCGCTGACTCTGGTGCTTTCGTGGTTTGAGCAAAAGGCAATTGTTGTCCTGTTAACACTATTCGCACTCGGTGTGAAAGGTATTTATACCGGCCCGACCGCACCTGCATTTCTGACGCCGAACCTGATTGCAATGCTGCAAGAGAAATTTGATATGCGCAGCATTGGCAATGTTCAGGAAGATCTGAAAACAATTCTGGCCGCGTAATACAAGTCGACTTCAATAAGCCCCAACTCAGGGGCTTTATCAACCACAACCAAGAGATGATTATGTTTTTTGAATGGCAAGCGAATCAGGCTGTAACACTCCGCTGTGTTGGCAAATATGCGGAAACTCAAGATGCTGTCACTATCAGGCTGTCTGAACTCAGTGAGTCACTGCTATTTCAATTCAAACCGGGACAGTTTGTTAATCTGGGCGTCGAAATTGCGGGAAAAATGGCGTTTCGGGCTTATTCAATCAGCTCTGCTGTCGAAGATGAACACCTTCAATTCACCATTAAGCGTGTGGCAGGGGGCAAGGTCTCTAACTACATTATCGATTCCTTATTACCGGGAGACACAGTTCAGGCCCTGCCTCCAGCGGGTGACTTTAACTGTATCGATCATCCGCCACAAACAATCAACGGACACGCAAAAGCACTGCTCATCAGTGCTGGCTGCGGAGTGACTCCTGTCTTCTCCATGGCAACATCCTGGTTAAATAACCGGGAGAATGTGGATATCGCATTTCTGCATATTGCCCGTAGCCCGGAAGAAACCATTTATTTTGATCAGCTGGAAACGCTGGATGCCATCTATCCAAACTTTCATCTTGAGCTCTTGCTCAAAAACAATCAGGGCACCTCTCATCCACAAGGTCGCCTGAACGCGGACTGGATAACTCAACTTGTACCGGATTTTAAAGAACGTACTATCTATTTATGTGGCCCGGATCAATTCATGCTTGATACTCAGCAATATTTAAAACAACTTGATTTCAATATGAATCAGTTTCATCAGGAGAGCTTTACCCCGACACCCCGGGAAGATGTTCAACTGTCTGATGAACATGTAATGGTGACTGTGCCAGACTTTTCTCAAAGTATTCAGGCGAACAAAGGACAGGTTCTGGCAGATGTTCTGGAAGATGCGGGTTTGCCGCTGATCGTGGCATGTCGAAGCGGCATTTGCGGCTCATGTAAATGTAAGGTGCGAGCAGGCAGTGTGTCGTCCACCAGCCAGGAAACGCTCACACCTGAAGAAATAGAGCAAGGTTATGTACTGGCCTGTTCTTCAACCATTCAATCAGATTTAGAGGTAAACATTGGCTGAAAGCGTTCAGCCAACTAAAATCTGTTCACTTGCTGTAGGCACCGCTGGCGTAGTGCAGTTCATAGCTGTGGCTGTAAATTTCCAGAATGTTCCCGAACGGGTCTTCCATGTAAATCATCCGGTATGGCTTCTCGCCCGGATAATAATAGCGAGGTGCTTTCATCCGTTTTTTTCCGCCTGCAGCCACGATCCGCTCTGCCAGTTCCTCGACATTCGGATCTTGCACACAGAAGTGGAATACGCCGGTTTTCCAGTATTCAAAGTTGTCTTCCGGCTGTTGCTGGTTCTCGAACTGGAACAGCTCTACACCAATCCGATCCCCCGTAGAGAGGTGCGCAATCCGAAAACGACGCCAGCCTGCGCCAAACACATCCGTACACATTTCACCAATCGCACTGTCATCTTCCACGATTTCAGTTGGTGGCATGATCAGATACCAACCGAGCACTTCGGTATAGAACTTCACAGCCGCTTCCAGATCGGGCACTGAAATCCCGATATGGGAAAATGTTCTTGGATAAGGCGTCTGTATTTCTGTCTTCATGATGAACCCTCTTTTTGTTCAGGGCTCCACTTTAATTCGCTAAAATGAGCATTAAAAATTATCATTTATTCTCATTACCATTACATAATGTTATCCATGAAACTCAACAGACAATGGCTTCATACGTTTTCGACACTGGTCGATGTCGGTCAGTTTACTGAAACCGCTGCCCGGCTCCACATGACACAGCCTGGGGTCAGCCAGCATATCCGCAAACTGGAAGCGCAATTGGGTCAACCACTGCTGACACGTATCGGGAAAAAATTTGAGTTAACCCGTGCAGGCACTGTGCTTTACCAGCATTGTCAGTCACTGATGGCCCAGGAACAGCATTTGGCTTCCGCATTGTTACTGGACAATCCTGAAACCGGACCATGTCGCTTTGCGATGTCCGGGACGCTGGCGAATCAGCTCTATCCCCTATTTCTTCAACGACAACTGGCCCATCCGGGGCTGACCATTGCTGTTGAATCCGCGCCGGATCAACGTGTCCTTCACTTGCTGGAACAAGATGAAGTCGAATTAGGCATCATGACGGAACCGCCGGCTCAGGCTCGTTTTGAATCAGAACGCATCGGTGAAGAAACGCTGTGTCTTGTATTTTCGGCATCTGTACCGAAAGAAACGCTGTCGGAGACGTTACTCAGCGAAACTGGTTTCATCGATCACCCCAATGCCCGCCGCAATCTTGATAGCGTCCTGCCTGATCTGCCTTTTCCTATACAACCCGAAACATTACCGGTGCACGGCTATATCAATCAGCTCAGCCAGATTCTGTTACCGGTTTCTCTCGGACTGGGATTTACTGTCTTGCCTGAGCGCACGATTCAGGAATCTCCTTACAATCAACAACTGCGAATCCTGCACCGCTGTGTGAACGTCCGCGAATCACTCTACCTTGTTCGTAAACGTCATCGGGAACTGCCGTCCCGTTATGTCTGGTTCATGGATTGTATCCGGCAGGCGATGCAGTTGGGTTAATCGGAAACGCACAAATCCGGAATTCACACTTACACAACAAAGCGCATATTCGCACCTATACTCCAACCAAAGATAATGCTCATCGACAGGACGTACAATCTCGGCAGGAGGCACTCCTATGCAGCAATCCAACACCATACACGCTCTGACACAGCTGACCTTTTTATTCATCCTGTTTTTCTGCAGTTCGCAAGCGCAGGGGACGACGGTCCCATTACCCGCGTTGAACGCCAGGGCCGATCAAACCTCAATATCCGGCCTCTCGTCCGGTGGGTTCATGGCAGCTCAGTTCCACGTTGCATATTCTGAATCCCTGATGGGCGTTGGCATTGTCGCCGGGGGACCCTGGAATTGCGCCGGGAATAATCCATTTGTCAATCCGCTGGTCAATGCCACGACAACCTGTATGAATCCCTGCGCAAATACCTTGGGTGTCTGCCCCTCAACCCTGTTTCCCAACAGCGGTTATCTTTCTGAACTAGCGAGAGTGACCGCCAGAAACGGTCGGATTGACAATCCGGACAACCTGAAAGACGACCAAATTTATCTGTTCTCCGGGCGTCTGGATGAAACCGTCGTCACCGGCGTCGTTGATACCGCGACAACGTTTTATCGGAAGCTGGATGTGCCGGATGCACAAATCCATTACGACAAAAGCTTAGATGCCGGCCACGCATTTATTACCGATGATCCAGCTGATACCGCCTGTGATATCACCCAGTCACCTTATATCAATCACTGCGAACACCACCAGGCACAACGTATCCTCGAACATATCTACGGCCCATTGAAACCAGAAGCGAACAGCCTGAGCGGGGAGTTGCTGGCTTTTGATCAGGGTGAATTTTTCAGCTCGTCGCTCTCCAGTATGGATGACACGGCTTATGTGTATATTCCCAAAGGCTGCCGCAGCGAATCCTGCAAAATTCACGTTGCCGTGCATGGCTGCCGTCAGGGGATATCCGTTATCGGCACCACTTTTGTGACAGAAACCGGTTATCTTGAAATTGCAGACACCAACAACATCATCGTGCTGTTTCCGCAGGTGAAGAAGTCCGAATTTGTACCTTACAACCCGCGGGGTTGCTGGGATTTTTGGGGCTATGGCAGCATGGGGCAACCGCCCTTCAACTACCACACCAAAGATGCCCCGCAAATGCAGGCCATTCAGCGCATGATTTCACGCTTAACCCGTGCTGCAATTTAATGGCCCATGGCCGCCCCCGGAATCATAATTCGATCCTGAACAGGGTTGGGTATTTTCAACACGCCGTCCATACTGAATCCATCCTGTGCCGACCGTTGTCTGCGGTCGGTGCGGTCTCAACCTGTGATGGAGAAGTCATATGAATATTCAGGTTCGCTTGATACCGGTTATCTCATCCGCCATGAGTCTGTTGTTACTTCTGGGTTCATTCACCGCTTCTGCAAACGACATTCGCACCGAGCGGGTTCAGTTCAAAAAGGGGCCAGTAGTGCCACCGTGGAAGGAAGTATCAAAGGCTATCAGATTGTTGACTATGTGCTGAACGCCAAAGAAGGCCAGCAGATGAATGTCAGCATGGCCACCCAAAATACATCCGCCTATTTCAACATCCTCGCACCGGGAGAGAATGAAGCGGCGATGTTTATCGGCTCCGTCAATGGCAATCAATATGAAGGTCAGCTCTCGGCCAGTGGCGATTATAAAGTCCGGGTCTACATGATGCGTGCAGCCGCCCGCCGGGATGAAGTCGCAGATTATCGCCTTGAAATGAACATCACCCCCGGCAATTAAACCGCAAATCCCGTGATTCCCTTCGGTCAGTTCACTGAGGCAGATCTGACAGGTCTGCCTCAGGTTTTCATCGATTCTATGGTCCGGGCCCACAAGTCTGCCCAACTTTTTTGGCACTGTCGGATCCGCCTTCTACGATGAATCGAATCCACTTGCAGTTCGTGGCACATCACCCGTTCATTTTTCACCTATTGCAGAGGGCTACAGGGATGAAATTCGCAACGTTTAACCTTTATCAGTTTCTGGAACCGGGAAACTGGTGGTACGAGAAAACGGCTCAAAATACTTATTCTCAGGCACTTTGGGATCAGAAAACCGGTTGGATCCAAGACACATTGCGTGCAATCGATGCCGATGTCGTTGGATTTCAGGAAGTGTTCAGTAAAAACGCTTTGCAGGCGCTGTGCAACGCGGCAGGTTTCGAGCACTTTGCTGTCGTGGGTCGTGCCGGGCAGGACGAGCAGGATCCGCAAGTCTTCACCCGGCCAGTCGTCGCGCTGGCTTCCAAGCATCCGATTGTATCCCTGTCTGAAGTGGGCGTTTCCGGAGAAGTTGCGGCAAACCTGCCCCTGGCCAATGGCTTTGCATTCAGCCGGACACCCATCAAAGCGGTGTTGAATACGCCAGAATTTGGCCTGATTCAGGTATACGTCACCCACCTGAAAAGTAAACGACCTTTATATCAAACCCGGTATTCGCCAGCAGACGCTCTGGAAGATAAAGTTTTTGAGGAAGTGCTGGGGCAAGCTCAAGGGAAAATCGCGGCACTGTTACAACGTGGCGCCGAAGCCGCGTTGCTGGCCGCTGATGTCGCCAAAGACCAGCGCTATTCAAAAATTCCTTCCGTGGTTCTGGGCGACATGAACTGCGACTATACCAGCGTTGAATATGACGCCCTCAGTCCATCAAACTACATGCCGGACATCCCGAAAGCCGATGGCAGTGAAGAGGACAGACATGCAGTCAAAGCTTATGCCAATCAGCTTTGGCTGGACAGTAGCTATCTCCGGGCCGAGCAAAAAGACAACGCCCCGACGTACTACTATCACGGTAAGGGCAGCTCGCTGGATTATATTTTCTTAACGGAAAGTTTCCTGAACGCTGGCGGCCGGGTCGCCCGGCATCAGGTCTGGGATGACCACCTGCTCGACCGTGACACCAGTAAACCTCACGGGAATCAGGCCAAAAAGAAAGTCTCCAGTGATCACGCCATTGTCAGTGTAGAAATCATTGCTGGTGCATGATTCATGGCTCTCGGCAAGTAAATGCTGTTTCAGTTCTGACAGGTAAAATCTTCGCTGAGTCTTTCACCCTCCGTGGGAAAACGGGACAGCAATCGGACGACGCTGCGATTGCCTCGTACCCGTTTTCCTGGAACTAAAATGAGCGACACAACTAATCACCATCCTGATTCATCTGGATCAGTTTCGCAAACTGGCTGAGTGCTTTCTTTCCTTCAGCATTCGCATAAGGCATCGCTGCTTCAGGTGTCAGGAAAAACTCCCGTTCACAGCCATCGCCGATGGCTCTTTCCCAGAACTGAAGTCCATTCTGTTTCAGTGAAATCTGATAGTAGCCCGGATCTAAATCATCGCAACCCGGAAAGTTGATGTCTTCAGCGGCTTCCTGTGACGCAATATCTTCTGGTGTTTCTGCCATTTCCTGCTCAAACTTGTCTCGCATGATTTGAGGCAACGGGTTTGAGTAGGGAGTATCATATTTATCTTGTTTTTGCGGTAGGGTGATAAACCAAGTCCAGGGATTCACGGCTTCACCCGTCGCCAGCGAAAAGTAACGCATGAGCATTCCATGAACAACGCAAGGCTAGCATTAATCGATCTGATCACCAGACCCGTGACACAAAACGAAGTCATCGTGAATGCAGGGCGAGAGCACGTATGCTCAGTTTTTATCCAAACCTTGGATTCCCGCCAATATTACTTGCTCCAAATAGGTAATATTCATGGCAGCTATTTTTTGCTTGCGCCTGATGCTCGCCTTTTTGCTTGTTTCTAATTGAAGCATGTTAAGCGCCATGTGACGCACACCAGCCAGGAGTTCGGCGGCATTGCCACGATAGATTTGGCAAGCATCTTCCTTCATCGTGACATCAAGCACCCAGTGCAACCGATTTTCGATTTCCCAGTGACCTCGGACTGCATCGGCAAAACGTTCGGGGGTGAACACCGCAGAGCTAATGTAGTAGCGGTACTCCAGCGATTCTTTCCCTGCTGAGTCAATACGATAGCCAATAGCAACACCGACGCTTTGAAGCCCTTTCCAATCAGGGAAATCTGTCGTCAACTCCTGCGCTGGCATGACGTGGTATTCGCGCGCTTCAATACGCCCATGTCCGCGCTCGATGTCACACGCTGGGCTTTTTTCGAGCAATGGCGCCAACGCTTTTTGTACTGCTTTAGCCAGGCTTTTTTGGTTGCCTTTGACTGCTAATAGGTAATCGCCACCTTGCTCAACTATCTGCTTGGCGATATCGGTTTGACAGCCCATCGCATCGATAGAGACAAGACAACCTTTGATATCTAACAGCTTGAGCAGCTCAGGGATGGCGGTGATTTCATTGGACTTATCTTGGGTTTTAACTTGTCCCATGACAACGCCGTTGGCTGTCGCAAAAGCACTGACCATGTGGAGCGTTGATTGCCGATCTTCTCGGTTATAGGAGCTGCGTAACACCTTGCCGTCAATAGCAATAAGCTCGCCATTCGAATGGACGTTGGCTGCCTGCATCCATTTTAAAAAGCAGTCTTGAAACTGGTCAGGCTCAATGGAAGAAACAACCCTGGCAATCGTGTCATGGACAGGGATGCCCTGGCGAAAAAGTCCTTTGTCCTGTAGCCAATTGAGGTGAGCTTCGCCAAAGTCTTCGATATCTTCCCAGCCCTCCATACCAGCAATGGTGGCGCATACGGTCAGAAACAAAATGTCGAACAGTGGGTACGATATTTTTGCTGACTGCCGTGGGTCTTGAATCACTGAAAAGAATTGAGAAAAAGCATCGATATGCATCAGGAACTCCCGTAAAAAGGGGAGTATATGATCACAGCCAGCCTTGATCGTCAAACTGATCTATTTTGTTCAAAAAACGTTCGTGATCTTGCCCTGATCGTGAATGACATCAACACAGCCTATCTCACTGCAGGTGAAGGTATGCCTGTGATCTTATTACATGGCGCAGGGGCAGGGGTGCTGCGGTTCGCCGATGCCGGCAGAAACGTTAAGCCAGATTCAGCATCAGACGCTGATTCTTTGGGGGGAACACGATCGACTGTTCGACATCAGGCACGGTGAGCAAGCGGCAGCGATCATGCCGAACGCGATCCTGAAGCGCATCCCGCAAGCGGGACACCTATCAATGATGGATCAGCCTGAGATCTTTCATGAGGCACTCCGCTCCTTTCTGGAATCAACCCCCAATTGAGCAAACCAACCTCATTCCCCATCATCCAGTCAAGGCTACAGACAGAAAGACAGAAAACTTTCGAGCTATTTCATAGTTTCTATACAACCATATGCACACTTATGAATAATATCTTTTTTACCGTCTATAACTGAATGACTTCCACAACCATCAACAACAAGAGGCATTTCAGTCATGACAAAAAAATCTCCAAATGTTGGCCAGATTTCCCCGAAACATGGCCGCGTCATCAATCCACCCTCTCGCGGTTTTCACGCAGTGGAACAAGGCTGGTGGGGTATCCAGGAATGGCATATCAATGAGCTGGAAGGTGGGAAAAACTTCCCTGATTTGTCAGGTGGCCCTGCACACTATGAACCCACGGACTCGCCAAGCGATCACCCCCCGCGGATGGCCTCATCTGTAGTGGTGGTCGTCTGGATGAGCGCCAGAAACTGAACTTAACTGATAGTGAACTCATTGCCGAAGGCAAGTCAGCCTGGCCTAAAATTCGTGTACCAACAAATAAAATTATCGACATAGAGTGGGTTTATACCATGGCGCATAAAACCCGTGGATATATTGCGTTCATTACCAAAGATGGCTGGAATCCAGACTTACCGATTTCCCGTGCCCAGCTTGAAATAAAACCCTTCTACGAAAATATCTATCCAGAAGTACCTTACTGGGAATATGATCTGCCCGCCCAAACGAAGCATCAAATTGCATTGCCGCACCTGAAACAAGGCCATCACGTCGTAGTGCTGCTTTGGTTGGTCGCCGATACGGGGAATGCTTTTTACCAGACGTTTGATTTTGACTTTGGCAATTAATTTCTGAGCAATCATCGCGGCCAACATCTCAAGGAGATGAAGAATCATCTCCTTGCTCACCCCAGATGCTTAAACGGATTGATTCAATTCAAAACCCCGATCCCACATTAAAATAGAAGGCGTTTTCTTCGTCACTGAAAGCGAAATCGATCCCCGTACGCAGGCCGTAACGGCGGGCGATAAGATACCGGAAACCAGTACCGTAGGCTGTTTCACTCTGCTCATACAAATCGTGACTTTCTCCGGCTGCAGAGCCGACGCCGATAAAGCCCGATACCGTCCACCGGGTATCAATGTGCCACATCAGCTGAGTCTGTAAGGCGCTGACATAATTATCCTGATAGCGGTAAGCCGAAATTCCCCGCAACTGAACGTAAGGTTTCACTAAAGGCGGCAGGCTTTGATCGTCCGTCTGGATCGACTGGTAATCCCCGGCAAAGGCCAGTGTGAGTGGTTTGGAAAGCGGAAAGAAGATCTGGCCATCCAAAGCAAACGTATCGTAGTTGTAGTTACTTCCAATCCCATCCCGGAAAAACAGATACTCTGCAGAAACCTGATAGCCGTTGGCCGGGAAAAAGATATTATCGCGGGTGTCATACTCCGCAATCACCCCCAGACCTGACGAGGTTGTACTGTTGCCCAGAATACGCTCAAAAAGCTGATCAACCGTTGGGTTCGAAGCGCTGACTTCCGTGCGCGTCCAGAACTGTGACATCCCTAAGAGTAACGGGGTATCCTGCACGCGAAACTGGAGCTTCTGAATGACGCCTGCGCCTTGCGTCTGTGTTTCAAACCCCAAGGCCTGACTGGCGGGCAGACGCCCCCCAAAGTCATTGAAAATATCCATGACGATATCGCCGTAGCCAACACCGCCCAGATACCGGATATGATCTTGATTCCAGGTTCTCCGATGGCCCAAAGCCCCAAACCAGGTGCCGTTGGCTGTCGCAGCGCCCCCCACCACGGTGATCGCCGGTGGGATCAACCTGGCACCGCCATCCAGTGAGTTCAGGGCCAGCTTTCGCCGGGCTTCTTTTTCAGCATCAGATTCATGAAGAAAAACACCGAAAATTCCTCCGCCTCCGCCCAACGCAGGTTCCGTAATAATGATGGGAACAGGCAGAAAACCATAGGCATTTTCTGCAAGATATTCCCCCATATCGAACATATGATCGACCGGGTCGATCATCGAAACCGCATACGAGGACGGCGCGAACCCGGCACACAGTCCGGCCAGTGCAAGCAAAGCTGGTTTTTGCATCCTTTCATTCCCTGAACAGCGACACGTAACAGCTTCAAACCATGGATGAATTGGGTTGATTTTTCAACAGAAACTCATCCGCAAGCGGGTGAGCTCGAGTATCCCATGACCCACTCGGCTTCGCCTATATGCTCATCTGTGCTTTCAGACGTGATCTGAAATCCCTGTGATAGATAAAAGCGATAGCTGTTTTCGTTCCGCTGATAAACATTCAGCGTCAGTGAAGCGCGCTGTACTTTTGCATGGGCCATCAAAGCTTTGCCCAGCCCCTGCCCTTGCGCATCCGGCGCCACGAAAATAGCAGCAAGCATGGTCTCGTATAACGCGTAAAAACCTTTGACTTGATCATTGTGTTCATACACATAGACCTCGGATGCCGGAATATACATCGTTCGCATATTCTCTACCTGAGATTGCCAGTATTCTGCCGCAATAAAATCATGCGCTTTCAAAGATGCGGCCAGCCAGATATTCAGTACGGATTCCATATCTGCGGATTTAAATTTTCTGATCATTGTTTATCGTCCTGATTGTTCTGAGGCAGGTGAAATTGTCGCTGCCTGAATTTTCTGTTGCTGAAGGATAAACTCTTTGGCCTCTGCCGGGCTGCGTAATTGTATAAATTTCAAATGTGCATAGGCGGGATCCGCCATAATTTTCAGATATCGTTCCCGGTTAGAATGATAGGTTTTGATTGTCCACCAGACCACTGAATTACGACTCAAGAAAGTATTTCGAAATTTTTCTGTATTCCCGGTGCCTGGCCATAATTCTTCCTGACTGAGGCAACGTTTGATGGCACGCCGAATAGCCTGAACAAGTGTTCGCAGAAAGGAGTAATCAATCCAGATGAGCGTATCAGCCTCCCGCCATTTTATGGGCACTGTCCTGTGGTAGTTGCCGTCCAATACCCATGCTGGGGGAGTTATTGCTGTTTCTAAGGCTGCAAAAAACTCATCGTCCGTTGATTCCCCCCAATTCCGCTTCCAGAACAAAGCATCCATTTCAATATGCGGAACACCGAAAGCCGCTGCCAGATTCCTGCTGAATGTTGATTTACCACTGCCACTGGTTCCGATGACATTTATCCGTCGCATCGTCATTACCTTTTGTGATGTAGATTTAATTTTAATGCCAGACCGAATCAATTTTATTTATTTTTTCTAATCTGAAATCCCAGCGTCATTGAGAATCTTTCTGTCAGCGTGTGCCTCTTTTATTTAACTGTCTCTCAATATAAAACTTTGAAAAGGTTCGGGAGTATACAGAGAGCAGCATTGAAATCAAGTGAAAGCGATAAAACATTCCAATGAAAAACAGAGGTTTAATTCTATTTTCATCCATTTCCTGCTTGGTATCACATAAGCCTAATTCACTGAATCCGGTATTGCGATTGAATGCATTACTTTGCTTTTCAAACGCTGGAAATCAAATTTGTACGCCCAGATTCACTGAACTAGGTTCGATAGGCCAGAAGCACATTTAACATTTAGTTAACTTCATTGGGAGGTCGTTGTCCCCGATTTCAAAAAGGAAACCTCATGTCAGACCTACCGCCACGTATCATGCGTGATTATCTCTACGATGCACTCAATCAATTGAATATTCGTCAAATCTTTGGCGTTCCCGGCACCAACGAAATTCCGATTATCGACGGCACTGCTTACCCTGAAAACAATGTGGAATATGTGGAATGTTTACATGAAAACATTGCCATGGGTGCTGCCATGGGTGCAGCACGAATGACAGGGGAGCCCGGTGTGCTGGTGGTACATATCACACCCGGGATTGCCCATGGCATTGGTAACTTATTTAATGCGTATCGCTCTCATACCCCGCTGGTGATTTTGTGTTGCCAGCAACAAAATGAGCTGGTCACTCAGGAACCATTGCTGTCTTCAAATATTGCCGAACTTGCCAAACAGTATTGTAAGTGGTCCCACGAACTGCGAACCCCTTATGAATTTCCCATGGTGTTACAACGGGCGTTCAAAGAAGCCAAAGCACCAGCTTGCGGCCCGGTCTTTATCTCTATTCCCTGGGAATTCATGATGGTCAACCCACTGCCCAATCAGCCTGAAAAGCTGCCGGGCATTACCCGGATTCCAACCAATTTTTGTGGGGATGTCGACGAAATTCAGCGATTGGCCAAACGATTCTCTGAAGCTAAAAATCCAATCATCATCGCCGGTGACGGCGTCGGGTACGACAACGCTGCCGAACAGCTGGGGATTCTGGCACAAACTGTCGGCGCACCGGTGTCACTGCAAACGTTCAGCAGTCTGGCGAATTTCCCCAACGATGATATTCACTGGCAGGGCGAGTTGCCCGGCAATCAGGCCATGCTGCAGGCACTGTTTCAAACCCACGACGTCGCTTTTCTGGTTGGCTGGAGCAATCAGGCGCAGGTCACGGTATTCAATTATGCCGATGGCCCGCTGATCCCCCTTCAGTGGATATTCTTTATCTGTCGAATAACACCTGGGATATCGGGAAAAACTACTACGGCAGTCATGCTGTGTTGGGTGGCATCCGGGCCAGTCTGGAAAAACTGAACGAGGTCATGGCCGGTTTACCCGTCACACCGGAACAGCAGCAGGCCAGAGATGAGCGGAATCAATTGTTAAGCCAACTGAGCCAGCAACGTCGTCAGGACTGGGACGCTTATTTGCATCAGGCGGAACAGGCCCCGGCCGATGGCATCAACCCGGCACTAATCCCGCACTATCTAGCGCAGGCCATTACAGAACAGGGACTCGCCAACCAGTTTGTTTATGTTCATGAAGCCGTCTCCGACAGCCCGAGCTTCCAGTATCTGATGCCGCTGAACCGGGAGATGAGCCGCCCTGTCAGTTATTACTGTGTGTCCGGGGGGTCGCTCGGGTGGTCAATGCCCGCCTCGCTGGGGATCAAAAAACAGCAAACCGCCATTCAGGGCGTGACCCCTAAGTTAGTGATCAATGCCGTGGGGGATGGTTCATCACTCTTTTATCCTCAGGTCTGGTGGACTGCAGCCAAATTTCAGCTGGCCGTGCTCTACATCATTACCAACAACCGGGAATACCATACGCTGCAAAACGGTCTGGAGGAAGTCATAGACTCGTACGACTGGGAGCCAAAGAAAAAGCCGGTTGAGCCGAATCCCACCGACAATGCTGATTATCACAATTACGAAGTGGACTATCTGTCGCTACAGCATCCGGCGCTGAACTTCAAGCAAATCGCCGATGCGATGGGCGCTGGCGTGCAGGGTCAGGTCGTCGAACAAACCGAAGATCTGAACGCGGCCCTGAAAGCTGCGATCGCCTTTGTGCTGACGGAGAACAAACCATTTGTGCTGGATATCCGCACCGCAAGAGATCCGGCAGCCGTTCAGTCCAGTGCAAACATGAAGGCATCCACAAGCCCGCTGCGCCGCCCGTCTTTAAATTATTTCCACAAGGACCTGCTGGATGAAATCAATCCGAATCATTTCAGCACCTTGTCTTAAATCATCAACGAATCACAAGGAAGCGACCCATGAGTGAACATTATGATGTTGCCATTATCGGCGCAGGCGTCTCCGGCGTGTACAGCGCTTGGAAACTGAAGAAGAATTTTCCCGGCAAGCGCATTGCCGTTTTTGAGGGCAGTGATCGCGTCGGCGGCCGTTTATTATCCGTCAAAGCCCCGGATGTGAGCAATATGGTGGCAGAGCTGGGCGGGATGCGGATTCTGGATGCCCAGCGTCAACCCCTGATTCACGCGCTGCTGAATGAAATCAATCAGTTTCATTCACTGGCAGATCCCATTGAGTTTTACCCGTTCCCGGTCGATACCCCGGTCAACATCGCCTTCCTTCGGGATGTCCGGCTTAGACTCAAGGATTACCAGAATAACCCGCACGCTATCCCATATAACACCAGCCCGGACGCCTTCGCCAAAACACCCGGAGCCGTCATCATTGAAGCCTTGGATATCATTGTTCCCGGAATCACCAATCCGGATCTGACCGAGAAACAGCGTCGTGAAATGACAATGAATGCTGATTTCAACGGTAAGAAACTTTATGAGCAAGGTTTCTGGAATGTCCTGCAGGTCGTCATGACAAGCGAGAATTACCATTATTGTTTAGATGCCGGTGGCTATAATTCCACGATGTCGAACTGGAATGCCGCGGATGCCATTCCCTGGTTCCTGACTGATTTTGGTGACAATGTGGAATATTTTGGTTTTAAACAAGGCTTCCAATCAGTCCCGCTGACATTGGCAGAAGAATTTCAGACGATTGGGGGCGAGCTCCTGATGGGGCACAAACTCAGCAGCTTTGAACAGGTGAATGGTGTCTTTAGCCTGAATTTCACAACAGAGCTGGATATCACGACTTTTGACGAGATTCAGTGTACAGCAACGCATATCGTGCTTGCGATGCCTCGACGTTCACTGGATTTACTGGAACCCAGCTGCCCGGTGCTGCAGCAGCCCGCGGTGAAAGCGCTGACTGGCAGCGTCACACCCAGACCGCTGTTTAAACTGTTCACAACTTACCAGTCGCCCTGGTGGGTCGAACAATCCGGGATTGAGTCCGGGCGTAGTGTGACCGACATGCCAGTACGTCAGACCTATTACTGGCCCACCAATCAGGGACAACCGGCACTCGACGGCCCGGCGATTCTGATGGCCAGTTATGATGATGGTGTCAACGTCGGTTTCTGGGACGGCTACCGACAAAAACGTGGTCTGGCCTGGAAGCAACAACTCGAAGTTTTACCCTTCACTGAAAAACGGGCATTTACGGGCCGACTGCTGAAACAGCAAAGCGTCGATCCACAGTGGGCAGAACATGAGGCGCCCGCCGCCATGGTGACCGAGGTGACCCGTCAGATTGACCAGATGCATGACGTACGACCCAATGAAAGTGCTCAAACACAGCCGTTACAGGCCGCTTTCCGCGACTGGGGTGATGACCCGTACGGCGGCGGCTGGAACAGCTGGAACATTGGTGTCCAGAGCGATGACGTGGCGAACCAAATCGTACAGCCGCTGCCACAAACGCATCTGTATATCTGTGGTGAAGCGTATTCCCATAGTCAGGGCTGGGTCGAAGGTGCGCTGCAAACCGCAGACCTGATGCTGGTGAAACTGGAATCTCAGCTCGGCGCATAACACTCCATGACGGGCTTTGAGCGCAAGGCCCGTCATGTTTTGTACTCGGTTCAGGCGGTTCGCGCCATCGCCTTCACCGCTTTCTTCACTTTCTTCATGGCCATCTGGCGCTTCAGCGGCGACAGGTAGTCAATGAACAGATTCCCGCTCAAGTGATCAATCTCATGCTGCATGACAATCGCCAGAAAATCATCGCGCTCGATGGTGATCGGATTCCCGTGCCGATCCTGGGCTGAAACAACCACGGACCGGTACCGCTCAACATCCGCGTAATAATCCGGCACCGACAGACATCCTTCCTGCCCCATCACCTTGTCTGCTCCGCGAGTCACGACAGGATTGACCAGAATCAGGGGTTCGTCCCGTGTTTCAGAGATGTCGATAACGACCACAGCTTCTTCCCGGCCCACTTGCGTTGCAGCAAGACCAATCCCATTGCTGGTGGCATAAAGCGTCTCCAGCATGTCATCAATCAATGTCTGTACAGATTCGACATCTGTTACAGGGACAGACTGCTCCTTCAGGCGCGGATCCGGGGCCGTAAGTATGGTTAAAATCGCCATAAGGGTAAAATTTTCCTCTGTTGAATCAAATTGATAAAAATAATTGAAGGGGAATAAATATTCCTGCTCGCAGCAAACTCGATCAATCCCTCCCCTTGCCAAGGGGAGGGAAAACGCAAGACTCACAGCAAACGCGATCAGTCCCTCCCCCTTTTCAAGGGGAGGCTAGGAGGGGGTTATCAAACACCAGCGCCAGTTCCGAATCCGTGCGCGCTGTTCGAACCCCACCCTAACCCTCCCCTTGCCAAGGGGAGGGAAAACGCAAGACTGACAACAAACGCGATCAGTCCCTCCCCCTTTTCAAGGGTAGGTTAGGCGGAGGTTACCATGCACCACCGCCAAATCCGCGCACGCTTGTCGAACCCCACCTTGGCCCTCCCCTTGCCAAGGGGAGGGAAAACGCAAGACTCACAACAAACGCGATCTGTCCCTCCCCCTTTTCAAGGGGAAGGGGAGGCGGGGGTTACTGTGCACACAGGCCAAATTCGTGCGCGCTGTTCGAACCCCACCCTGACCCTCCCCTTGCCAAGGGGAGGGAATCATTAGTGATCGCAGCATGCTCGATCTGTCCCTCCCCCTTTCAAGGGGGAGGTGAGGCGGGGGTTACTGTGCACACAGGCCAAATCCGTGCACGCTTGTCGAACCCCACCCTGGCCCTCCCCTTGCCAAGGGGAGGGAAAACGCAAGACTTACAACAAACGCGATCAGTCCCCCCTTTTCAAGGGGGAGGTGAGGCGGGGGTTACCATGCACCACCGCCAAATCCGTGCACGCTTGTCGAACCCCACCCTGCCCCTCCCCTTGCCAAGGGGAGGGAAAACGCAAGACTGACAACAAACGCGATCAGTCCCTCCCCCTTTTCAAGGGGAGGTGAGGCGGGGGTTACCATGCACCACCGCCAAATCCGCGCGCGCTGTTCGAACCCCACCCTGGCCCTCCCCTTGCCAAGGGGAGGGAAAACGCAAGACTCACAGCAAACGCGATCAGTCCCTCCCCCTTTTCAAGGGGGAGGTGAGGCGGGGTTACTGTGCACACAGGCCAAATTCGTGCGCGCTGTTCGAACCCCACCCTGACCCTCCACTTGCCAAGGGGAGGGAAAACGCAAGACTTACAACAAACTCGATCAGTCCCTCCCCCTTTTCAAGGGGGAGGTGAGGCGGGGTTACTGTGCACACAGGCCAAATTCGTGCGCGCTGTTCGAACCCCACCCTGACCCTCCCCTTGCCAAGGGGAGGGAAAACGCAAGACTTACAGCAAACGCGATCAGTCCCTCCCCCTTTTCAAGGGGGAGGTGAGGCGGGGGTTACTTGTGCACACAGGCCAAATTCGTGCGCGCTGTTCGAACCCCACCCTGACCCTCCCCTTGCCAAGGGGAGGGAAAAGTCATTGTTCGCAGAAAACTCAAAGCGTTGAAAGCAAAGATTTTTCCATCGGGATGCAGGCCAGCTGCAAACCGCCCGGCGATTCATACACCGAAATCTCATCACCCTCAAAGCCGCAATGCCGATAAAACGCCGCTGCATTCAAGGTTGAATTCAGCTTCATCGCTGGCAAACCCGCCTCGCGCGCAAGGTGTTCAAGATGACTCAGCATGGCCTGTGCCACGCCCTGTCCCATGAACTCAGGCACCACAAAAATAGCATCGACCATCCCGTCGTCCACATTGATCATGCCGCTGGCAATCACACGTTGTTCTGATTCAGCGACAAAAAATGCCCGTTCTACGTCGGCGATAAATCGTGCCGACATCTCCCCTTGTGTCCAGAGCGCCAACTGCGCTTCAGGATAATCAGCCGCACATTTGGCCCAGATTGCCCGCTGACGTCATTCAAAAATGGACCTTGCATCCGCGACAACCGCCTTTCTGATCAAAAACGACATCTATATTCCTTTCATTCAATCGATTCACGCAACCAAGCCCCATTCAGACGGATACTTTCCCGGTCAAAATCGACTTCAACCTCGGCACCAAGCGGCACCGTTAACATAGGGTGTGTATGGCAACTGTCAAAACCGGCCAGAATCGGGAGCGACTGCCCATTCAGGATTTCCTGTAAGACATCAAGCGGTGTTCTGCCTGTCCCTTTATCATCGAACAGCTCATGTTTCCCCAAGATGATGGCCGATACAGTATCGAATACACCACACAGTTTCAGGTGCGCAAAGGCGCGCTCGACCGTCTCGATCCCCTTCAGACTGTCTTCAATCAGCAGAATATCGCCGGGCTGAAGGTCAGGCATATACGGGCTGCCCCAGATCCCAGCCATGGTGTTGAGATTCCCGCCAATCAAACGTCCCTTGGTGACCCCTTCGCCCAAAAACGCCCACCGATTCGGACGGCAAACTTTCGGATCAGACTGTGTTTCCCAGTCCAGCATTTGCTCTGTCCAGACCGGTGGCATCTGATATTGATAGACCGATTTACCCGTCTGACACAGCACTTCAAAAAAAGAATCATAAGTTTGCTCCACCAAAGGCGGCAATTCACCAAAAGAAGCCACCAGCGCAGGTCCGTAAAAAGTGATCAATCCGGTTTGGGCATAAATCCCCATCAGCAATGCGGTGACATCTGAATAGCCGATGATGATTTTCGGATCCCGCTTCAGGGCTTCGTAATCAAGATAAGGCAGCAGCGCATTGCTGTTATTGCCCCCAATCGTCGAAATCACACACCGTACTTCGGGATCGCGAATCAGGGTGTTCAGCTCTTCTGCCCGAGCCTGAACAGAGCCAGAGCGATAGTGATCCGAATGCCCGGTCAGACTGCCAGCTTGCAGGCGAAACCCTTTTGACGCCAGAAATTGCTTCGCTCGTTCATACCGCTGCGGCGCAAACACGGTGGCGGGTGAAGACGGCGAGAAAAAGCCAATTTTATCCCCCGGCTTTAAAGGTGGCGGGAATAGGGTTTCCATGCAGTGATATCTGTCCTTGCTTGATATCGCCAATCACACCGATCAGCGATCCTATTTTTCTTTGTTCAGTGCACCATTGAGCCATGTTGTTTCATTGCGCGTCATTCGTTACATCTTTCTTTCAGAGCGCTTGGTGGGAACCAATTGCTGGGCCTGCCATTCCCGAAACAGATCATGACGCCGCCGCAGATAACGCTGATCCAGCAGCATCGCCTGGCGAATTCTGTCGGTCCGAAAATGGCGAAAATCCTGCCGGGATTCACACCAGGCCGCCAGAATCCTGCCATCCTGAAAATACCCGATTGCAAACGGCCAGATCACCCGGTTGGTCGGCTGACCGCTTTGGTCCTGATACGCAATCGCCAACTGGCGCTCCAGCTGAATGGCCTTGCGCAGCAAAGATAAATCTTCGTCTCGCGTTTTCACTGGCGGTCCGACCCGCAAAGGCACTTCATTGGCACCCGGCATCACATCCGGAGGCAATACAGCGGTCACTTTTGCCAAAGCTTCCTGAGCCGCGACCGCTAAGGGCTGATCGGCAAAAGTGGAGACCCACCGCATCCCCAGCATCAGTGCTGCCACTTCCTGCTCTTTCAACATCAATGGCGGCAGAAAAAAACCGGGTTTCAGGACATAGCCAATGCCGGGCTCTCCTTCAATCTGCGCCCCCTGCGCCTGCAACGTGGCAATGTCTCGATACAGTGTTCGGATACTGACATTCAGCGCCTCCGACAGAAACTGACCGCTCACAGGATGCCGATGCTGACGGAGAATTTGCAGAAGCTGAAGTAAACGTTCGGTTCGCATATGCACTCAGATTAAAGCCCTAACATACTGCCATTTTCTGACAGTGTCACGGGTTAATCTAAGCTCATTCCTAACCCACGTATAAAAGAAAGGAAAGTTATGTTGACACCTAACCTGTTGTTATTTTATGTGAAAAGTCCTGAAACCAGTGCCCAGTTTTATCAGACACTCTTTGACCGCGAACCTTCAGCTGTTCTGCCGACTTACGCAGCATTCGATTTTGAGAATGGACTCAGCCTGGGACTCTGGTCTGAAGAAGCCAGAAACTTTGTATCCGGAGGAAACGGACACCGCAGTGAGCTCTCGCTGATGGTGCCGGAAGACGATGAAGTGATCCGATTATATGAACAGTGGCAGCAACGCAATGTCACCATTGAACAGCCCTTGCATGAAGCGGTCTTTGGCCTCACCTTTGTGGCCCTGGACCCCGACGGCCACCGGATTCGGGTATGTACACCGGACGATTGATGCCACAAAGCACTGAAAATCATGGTCACTCCGGTGGCCATGGATTGTTTTCCACAACCCGTTGTTCGAGACAGAGCAGACATCTGAAGCAACCCTTCACGGATGCGATTGAAAAAACGCATGCTTGCCTGCAAAACGCTGCGCCTGAAAGGTGGTAACCTGGCGGATCCCGGTCTGCAGTTCATCCAGCCTGACGGCAGATGCAGAACGGCTCATGGCTTTTAAAGCGGCATAACGCACCACATTCACAATCTCTGCGCCACTCAACGGATACTGGCTGGCCAGTTCGCTTAAATCGACATCCGCCCCGCGCTTTGTTGCTGGGAGTGCGTGTTCCCATAATGTCAGACGTACAGACGCATCTGGCAGTGGGAAGTGCACCGTCGTTTCGAAACGGCGGAAAAAGGCACTGTCCAGATTCTCCTGCAGATTGGTGGCCAGAATAATGATCCCAGTGAACGACTCAATCCGCTGAAGCAGATACGCTACATTCTGATTTGCAAACTGATCGTTCGCCCCCGCAGTTTGTACCCGTTGGCCAAACAGGGCATCCGCTTCATCGAAAAACAGAATCCAGCCCTGCTGCTCTGCTTGCTGAAACAGTTGCGATAAGTTTTTTTCTGTCTCCCCGATATACTTAGACACCACCGCAGAAAGATCGACCCGGTAAACGGGCCGTTCATGCTTTTTACCCAGAAGCGCCGCCGTCATCGATTTACCGGTTCCGGGCGGACCGTAAAACAGCGCCCGAAATCCTGACCTGATTTTTCCGGCCAACTGCCATTCGGATTCAAGCGCTTGCCCGAAACAAAGCCAGAGTTCAATTTCATCCAGAGCGCCCAAGACCGCCGACGGCAATACCAGTGCTTCCCACGCCAGCGGAGTGGTGAGTAAACTGGCATACCGCACGGGTTCCTTCTGTGGCAGGGGGGCATCCGAACAGAGACACGCTGCGACCACGTCCTCCTTCAGCCGGAGTTTTTGCCACAGGCGAGACCCGCCTTCTTCTGAACTTTCCACCACAAACAGCGGCAATAAATCGGTTTGAAACTGTCCCGACAGCACCTGCAATGCCAACCGCCGGCTCTGTATTGGATCGTCCCCCAGCAAAAAAGCGAGCGTTTGACCCGTCGGCCACAAGGTGCCTTGAAATTCGGCAAATCCCAGTTCACTGAATGGCTGCTGTTTCTCTTCATAAGATTGCAGTAGATGTTCCAGCATCTGAGGCAGCACAATGGGCACCAAACCCAGACAGATCAACAAACGGGACTGCACCGAAAATTGGCAGGATCGGATAAAATCCGCGTAAGGCCCTGAATAAAGTGAAAGATCCGGCGCGGATAAACTCAAATGAGTCGGCTCGCCATCCAGACGCGCCTGAAACAGTGCCTGACACCAGGCGAGTTCAGCGCGCAACCCCTCATCCTGCGGGTGAGACCGGGATTGGGAGATCGGGAATTGCTGCAGTGATGTCATCATATCTTTGCCTGTACCCTGGCCAGAAAAATTGAAGTCCTGAAAAAGAAAGCCAGCGCCATTCCCCCGTTGTTCACAACGTCAGGATCTGGCTTTACTTTTTCAGCACTCCGGTTCAAGACGCCTGAGATAAAAACAATCAAAAGTCATCCAGTCCGTCGGAGATTATTTTTTGATGCCATAGGTGATGAAATCGATATTGATTGCCTCTGCATCTCTGGGAATGGTCCCGTTGTTTTTCAAAATGGCGATCACTTGACTGGTGTAATCGACTCTGTATTTGGGATGGCTTTTGGTGGTTACAATCACGGTGCCACCTTTACTGTCTTCCCGAAAATCAAAAGCGATATTTTCTGGATTGTTTCCCAGTCGATAAGTCCCCTCTGCAGACTTCAGACAGACATCAGTTCTCTGGCGCTGAGCAACCCCTGGCACCTGTTGACTTTGATTCAAGCCTACCCGCCCCAAATTTATCCACGGATTGGGTCGGTTTCCTGTATTCAATACCTGAGTGCCCGCCATTTTTGCAGGCTTCATTTCACTCGCAGACTTGAACCCTGAAGTCCGTTCGGTCCGATTCATTGTTGCAAACATAGTCACTTCTCCTTTCACTCATCATGAATGATTCAAACAAAATCTTGACTGTATAATCTCAATTTTCGATTAAACAAAAATAGGCGAACGTTCATTTCCCCCAGGCTGTAACCCGCCAGTAAATCTTTTTCTCTCTTCATGCATTCCCGGCATTCCCAGTACTGCTTCTAGTCTTGCGACGCCATCATGTAAAGAATTCGCGATATTTGGGTTATATGGCATATCAAAATATTTCCCGCCACCATCCCCGGTCGAATGATCGGCGATGAATAAATTCCCGCCATACATGGCAATACCATGAATTAATCGTTCAACCGCATTGTTATAGTCATACAGGCTATGACCGACTTGGTTCAAACTTGGCGTTCCTAAGGCTTGCGCAATTTGATTTATCTTCAGCAAAGCCATATTCCGGTTTTGCTCATTTTTCATGATTGATATCAGGCGGTCCCGAATCCAGTTATATGGCATACAATGTTTCAGTGTTTGATTGCTTGCATTTCTCTCTATATTTCCATCAGGAATGGGCGAACTTGGAACATTAGAGCCACGATCAATTTGTACATCAATGATTTGGGATTGTGATTCATAAAAATGATCATTCACAGTTTGTGTGGCAGCTAAACACTGCGCAACACCTTGATTTGAGTTTCGATATCCTTTCAAAAGTGACTTTAGGGTTTGATTTGCCTTTTTAGACGATTTCGTCTCATAAACATACATTTTGTTTTCCTCCTGATTCATTCAGATACCCATACCATGCGATGCTAAAATGACATCACTCACGCGCTCGGGCCACCATAACCCGCGCGTACAGCCTGTTCGCCAAGCCAGGTCGCATGGGCTTCCAGGGCCGGGTCATCATTCACAGCCACACCATTCACCTGCATGGTAGGCTGAACCATTCCCTTCGCTTGCTGAATAATATGTCCCAATTCATGAGGCAGGTGATGTTCCTGCCCCGGGGCCAGATAAATATTCCAGCCCTGAGCATAAGCATGGGCTTGTAACTGACTGGGTTTATCCGAGTGATAAAACACACGGACTTGTTCCAGATTGATGCCGGTTATTTTTTCCATCCCGCGCCTAAGTCGCGCGGGTAATGGGTAAACGTAGCCCGACGTCCTTTTTTGGGAATCAAATTTTCCTGGAATCGATTGGGAGAACATTGCCACTGCTTCCTTCATTGATTGTCGGCACTGAATTGAATGTAGTTTTCTCTGGTTGTAAAAACCCGGACATTCGGCGGTATTATTCAGCCGGAATTATCAATGCATTCACCTTCCTGACTTTCACTTAAAAATAACGGGATTCCCCCGAATGTTTCGCCCGGATCAGTTTTATGCTGAAAAGACACCCGCCACTTCAGAAAGGAATATCCAATGTCTGCAACCGAACATCTTCAATCTCAGCAAGCGGATCCATCCGAAACCCAACATCCGGCACATCCTGAAATACCTCAGACAGCGCCGGGAACAGCACCACAACCGCCATTGCAGCGCGCAGAAGTTGACACGGCTCCCCCCCTCCGGAAGTGCCCTCACCAAAGTTCGAACCCGTTTATGTGGCCGGGAAATTACAGGTCGAATTTCCAAACAAGGGCTGGAAAAAGAATGTGAAGCGGCCGCTCAGGAAATATCAGCCAAAGAAAATCGCAACGTCGCCCCCTATCAATACGGCACGATTTTTGGCTATATCGACAAGCAACCGGGCTCGGAACAGCGCACCAAGCCCTACCGTTATCTGGCAGAAAATGTGAACTGGATTCTGACTGTGGATGAACAGGAAGCCTATATCATTCAACCGCACAGTATTGTCGAACTGAATGAATTTATTAGCTATCTGCGCAAACTTGAGCAAGAGCAGGCCGATCAATCCACAGAATTACTCTGTGTCATCGTTGGCGTGCAAGAGGCATCGAGATCTGTAGATGCGGGAGAAGAAATCTGGCTGCCTGTGGTCCAGTGCAACCATATTTTTGATTTTGACCCGAATCCTGCCGTCATTTTGCGAAAACTGGGCCAGAGCGGAGAGAACACCACCACTACAGCCATCGCGAATCTGCTGAATTTGCTTCGAGTCCGCCAGAATCTCGGCGCCAGTGATTTTGAACGGGCACAGAACTTTCTGGCCTTCCGCTATCCGGATATTTATGAAACCCGGACCTCCGGAATGCTGGTGTCTGGCGAAGGCAACCACAACGTTCAAAAAGATACCGAAGCATTTCTGCTCAGTATTGAAACACAATACTCACCCAGCGCAGCGGAAACCACCCTTGTGGATGTGATCTTCAACTATCAGCGCACCATCAGTGGCAGACAATTCAGTTACTTTGCATCCGTCGATGTATCCAGCCTGTATCCCTTTCTGCAATCACCCCTGAGTGATTACATTCCCACGCATGGTTGAGGAGACATTCTATGCTGAGCACCCACTTCACTCCCTTGCCAAGCATCGCTGCGAATGCTTTTCCCATGCCGGTCCAGCGCACCACTGGAGATCTCCCATTCACGGTCGAAGCATTAGCGACTGATGTTTATGCCGTTGGCAAACTGATGGCCCAATGGCCCGACAAAAGTATTGAACGGGAATTTCGTTGCGCTTATGCCGTGATTGAACAGTACGGCAGCAGCGGAGACATGCAAGCGTACCGCACCCAGTTTGCTCCCTTCTGGCCCGATTGTCTGCCCAAACAGCCTGCGCCCATGTCGGTACAACAGGCGCAGGCCAAGGCCCTGCACATCATCAATACGGTGCTGGCTTCCCGCTATTACCGCTATCTGGCCAAAATGCTGGAATGGCAGTTGCAGGATATCTACGGCAATCCGATGTACCGTTTAGTGCCCAGTGAATACAACATGCAGATGCTGATCGACACCCTGGCCCGCAGTGAACAAAATAAGGACAGCGAGCGAGACACAGTCAATACATTGATTGTGGGCCCATTGCTCCCGGATTCGGGGATCTCAGCCTGTTACGCATCAACAAATTTCATGACGTCAACGCCCGTGCCATGGCGCGCCAGGGTTCCGGGCGACCGAACTCCGGCGCTGATGACGGCTTGGTTCAGATGATTGAATCCTACCTGCTGCTGGCCCGATGTACCGGTATGACGGATGAAGCCAGAGCCCTGAATTATCTGCTTTGCTATGGTGAAACCTTCTACCGGAAACTGTACCGGCAACGCAGCCAGAGCTACAGTCAGCTGATTCACCTGATCAGTATTGATGCCAACATCCAGTATGTGGGCGAAAGGATACTGGTCAGTGTGATCTTTCACTATCAGGACAGCAAAACCAGTGCTGTGGAGTCCTGGGCGTCCACGATTGATGTCACGGACGAATTTCCATTCACGGTGAATCCGTTCGAACCTTATGTGGCCGTGTTCTCCTGATGTCACCCCGTTGTCCCGGCCGTTCAGGTGATCGCCTCATCACCTGGACGATGCCGGATTTCACGACATCTTGCCCCTGAGTTGCCCCCACTTTCATCATACCGCCTGTAAACCGCCGCGGTTTGAACGATTCTTCCGGCTCAGATTCCCGCACGATAAACACTCTGTACCTGATTAGAGTGAGTCACGTTATGAGCAATCCATCGGAACTTGGCCATCTGCTCAGCAGACAGGTCACCACATCCTACCAACAACTGTTTCCCTATCTGAACATCGCCCCCGTGCCCGCAGTCAGCCCTTTCTACCTCGATAATTCTTTCTTTACGGTGCCGTCCATTGTGACCGCCACTCAGGACTATCAAACGCTGGCGAGCCTGAAAACACAGGGCGAGCGCATCGCGATGGAGCAATGGGCGGCCAGCTATATTTCAGACACCCCTTTCACGCCGCCATCAGAGGTGGCACAGCCTGTGACTGACAGCACAACCCAAGCGGCATCTTACATCAGCCATCCGCGCGAGTTGCCGCCGCTGTTTCGTCTGATTGCCGAATCGCAGATCGATGCGCATGCATCCCCGTCTGATATCCAGAGCTTCATCGAATCCAACCCGGCGTTGATGACGCAACTCGATCAGGCCAGTATTTCCGTCTGGTTCAGCGTGATCGCACTGAACATTCAGACCGACTATGAGCTCGCCTGGCTTGATTTTTTAATCGCCCTCTTACGAAAAACCCATGTGATCCAGCGAGCGGCACAACAACTTCAGAAACACGAGGAAATCAGCGATGACCTGCTTGAATTATGGTGGCAAGCCAGCCTGAATCTGCCCGTCGCCATTTTTCCGCTGCCTCCCGTCAACCAGCCCACCGACACCCCGTCCTCCAGTGCCCGATACTATGCGTTGGGCACGCTGCATATGCTCCAGTACAAACTGTCGGGCTACAGCTTGGGTGAACTCCAGAAAGTCGAAACCGTCCTGCAAGGGGAAACCCGGGAGCGGCGTTCCCGGCAGAGACGCTTTGACAGGACCCAGAATCAGCAGCAAACGAATTCCCGGCAGGATCAGGGAACAACACAACAGCGATGGGATAAAGAACTCAGCAACTATGTGGCACAGGTTCTGGCAGAAAGAACCCAGACCACCAGCTTTCAGGATTATCAGACCAATTATTCCGGCGCGGCTCCCAACGCAACCACCACGGGCGGCTGGACCATTGTCGAAAGCCCTACGGGTGACGAAGCAAGCAACCAGCAGCAATTCATCAGAAAAGTGTTAGAAGAAGCGCAGGCAAAAGCGAGTCAGGCTGTCGATGAAATGCGGCAGAATCGCGGAGAGCAGGAGCTGGAACAGACTGAAATCAACCGATTTCAAAATCATTCTGACAGCGCAGTAAACGGGTTTTACTACTGGCTGAACAAAAAATATGAAGTGGTCGCTTCGGACAGCCAGAAACGACTGCTCATTGAAATTGACTGTCCGATGCTGGCCAGCGACATCGATATCCTTGCCGAGTTACAGACCTTACTGAATTTTCAGAAACCCCAAACGCTCGCTCAGTTGGGAATTTCGTCTTATACCGACATCAGCGACAATCTCAGCGAGCCCAGCAGCTATCTCAACCTGGCTGCGCAATATCAGATCCCGGAGGTGCCGCCGCCGCCCGTATCGCCATATGCAGTTTCGGCCAGCCTGAAGAGCACGCAAGCTGTGTCTTCGCTCAATCTTGCGCTACCGCCGGGCTATCTCCTGCAGCGTGTGTCCGTCTCTCTTCAGTCGGCAGTGGCTCAGTCTTATGCGATCACAGTCGCGGATCAGAGCCAGCAAATCACGCCGGACACCACACAGCCTGTCACCTTCGACTTCTCTGCCGCGCAAGGGAGCGCTCCAACCACTTCCGACACTCAGTCCACAACACCCGCGCCTAGCAGCGAATTCAACGTTGCTGTCATCGCGATTCCCCCGCAGCCACAGGACGCGTCCACCCCCTCAGAGAACCTGAGTTATACCGTGAGCGTGGTGGCGACGCTGGTTTGTACGGAAGCGCATTTCAGCCAATGGCAATACGACGTTTATCAATTACTCAACCGCGGCTACCACACGCAATTTTCGGACTATCTGAGCCAGCTCAGCGAGATCCAGCACTGGCTCGACAAGCACTGCACCCCCAAAACGTTTGCCCTGTTGAAGCTGTATCTGATCCGACAAGGCATGCAGGCGTTATATCTGCAGGCGATGTCCCATGTCCAGTCTGATCCCAGTTACCCGCAAGAGAAACTGCCCTTCTATCAGTATGCGGAAGAGGCGTTAGACTGGGATCATCTCAATCTCAGAATCATCACCACGCGGGCGGACGATCAGTCCCGAATGATGTCTCAGCTCCTGTCGAATTTAGATCTGCACCTGTATCTTCAGAACATGCTGGTTGCGGACCGGGTGAAATTACTCTTGCCGGTCAAAGTCGATTATGTGCTGCGGTTTCTCTACTTTCTCGACACGGGCAAAATCTGGCATGGAGAGGAGACTCTGACGCCCATCAATGCACCATCGCTAGCGATTGTCAGTGATTATAAGAAGCTGCTCCGGATGCCTGACGAGCGTCAGCAAACCGAGACCTGGACGATGACACTGCCAACCGCAATGGCCGTGCTTTCTGATGATGATTTACGGGATATCGGAGGTCATCTCGATGAATAAAATGCCGCAATCGATTCAGACCAGTGCCTCAGCACAACCCACTCCGCTCCGTGGCCTGATTGCGCCCGAGCCCCCCACGCATCCTTCACCGGGACAACTGACAACCCTGGGCATGCCGGTCGGCTCAGTGATTGCCTTTGCCGGTGAAATCAGCCAGCAGCCCGGTCCGCATCGGACAAATCTGATGATGTTTGACTGGCTGCTGTGCGATGGCGCTTTGGTGAACATCGCGCAGTACCCGGAATTATTCGGCGCTTTAGGCGTCCGCTATGGCGGGAACGAATCGCAGGGGCAATTTCAGTTGCCGGATTACCAGGGCACGTTCTTACGCGGGGTCGACAGCCAGAACAAACAGCCTGGCAGCACAGAAAACCGGACCGCACCAGCAGGAGGAAACGCCAGCGAGGTCGGCTCCACGCAGGATTACGCCATGCGCGAACACCAGCACAATTATCAGTTCCGGCAAACAGGCACGGCGACGCCAACCGATCCGCCGACCGCCTTTACACTGAGCGCCACCACGCTGGCAAAACAAACCACAGATCACCCTGATGTGGCTGCCGTCAACGTCAGTTCGAATGAAACCCGCCCCGTGAACACCTTTGTCTATTGGCTGATCAAAGCCAGGCCAGACCGACATTAACCCAGCGCGCCCTGTGCCAGCAGGGCGTTTCCTCAACCGGCAACACTCAATTTCGTCATTTCCTCGCAGGCGGGAACGACACAGGTTTGGCATGAGTGGTAGAAAACGGAATCGTGACTCAAACTTCATATAATTCATACAATTACCGTCATTCCCGCGCAGGCGGGAATCCATAAAGCACCGGGTTAACAGCACACAAAAATCATCATGGAACAGATAAAATCTCAACGTGGTTTAGGCCATTCTGTCGAATCACTCACAGCACCCGGACGAGGCTTCAGCGCATCAACGTCACTGGGTTCCCGCCTGCGCGGGAACGACAAACTTCATACAATTCATACAATTACCGTCATTCCCGTGCAGGCGGGAATCCATAGAGCGCTGGGTTAAAAGCACGCGAGCATCAGAATTGAACAAATAAACTCACAACAAGGTTCCACCATGCTTCGGGATCATTCTCAAGTGGGTACAGCGCCTAAACGAGGCTCCGTCGCATCAACGTCACTGGGTTCCCGCCTTCGCGGGAACGACACAGGTTTGGCATGAGTGGTAGAAAACGGAATCGTGACTCAAACTTCATACAATTCATGCAATTACCGTCATTCCCGCGCAGGCGGGAATCCATAAAGCACCGGGTTAAAAGCACGCGAGCATCAGTATTGAACAGATAAAATCTCAACGTGGTTCAAGCCATTCTGTCGAATCGTTCACAGCGCCTAAACGAGGCTCCGGTGCATTCACGTCGCTGGGTTCCCGCCTGCGCGGGAACGACACAGGTTTGGCATGAGTGGTAGAAAACGAAATCGTTACTCAAACTTCACATAATTCATACAATTACCGTCATTCCCGCGCAGGCGGGAATCCATAGAGCGCTGGGTTAACAGCACGCGAGCATCAGAATTGAACAAATCAACTCACAACAAGGGTCCGCCATGCTTCAGGATCATTCTCAAGTGAATACAGCGCCTGAACGAGGCTCCGTCGCATCAACGTCACTGGGTTCCCGCCTTCGCGGGAACGACAAAATTCATACAATTACCGTCATTCCCGCGCAGGCGGGAATCCATAAAGCACCGGGTTAACAGCACACAAAAATCATCATGGAACAGATAAAATCTCAACGTGGTTTAGGCCATTCTGTCGAATCGTTCACAGCACCCGGACGAGGCTTCAGCGCATTAACGTCACTGGGTTCCCGCCTGCGCGGGAACGACACAGGTTTGGCATGAGTGGTAGAAAACTGAATCGTGACTAAAAACTCATATAATTCATACAATTACCGTCATTCCCGCGCAGGCGGGAATCCATAAAGCACCGGGTTAACAGCACACAAAAATCATCATGGAACAGATAAAATCTCAACGTGGTTTAGGCCATTCTGTCGAATCGTTCACAGCACCCGGACGAGGCTTCAGCGCATTAACGTCACTGGGTTCCCGCCTTCGCGGGAACGACAAACTTCATATAATTCATGCAATTACCGTCATTCCCGCGCAGGCGAGAATCCATAAATCGCCGGGTTAAAATCACGCGAGCATCAGAATTGAACAAATAAACTCACAACAAGGTTCCGCCATGCTTCGGGATCATTCTCAAGTGAGTACAGCGCCTAAACGAGGCTCCGGCGCATGAACGTCACTGGGTTCCCGCCTTCGCGGGAACGACACAGGTTTGGCATGAGTGGTAGAAAACGAAATCGTAACTCAAACTTCATACAATTCATGCAATTACCGTCATTGCCGCGCAGGCGGGAATCCATAAAGCGCCGGGCTACAAACACACAAAAATCATCATGGAACAGATAAAATCTCAACGTGGTTTAGGCCATTCTGTCGAATCACTCACAGCACCCGGACGAGGCTTCAGCGCATCAACGTCACTGGGTTCCCGCCTTCGCGGGAACGACGAATGACTTTAAATTCAACCACTTACCGTCATTCCCGTGCAGGCGGGAATCCATAAAGCACCGGGCTACAAACACACAAAAATCATCATGGAACAGATCAAATCTCAACATGGTTTAGGCCATTCTGTCGAATTGTTCACAGCGCCTGAACGAGGCTCCGGTGCATGAACGTCACTGGGTTCCCGCCTGCGCGGGAACGACACAGGTTTGGCATGAGTGGTAGAAAACGGAATCGTGACTCAAACTTCATATAATTCATATAATTCATGTAATTACCGTCATTCCCGCGCAGGCGGGAATCCATAAAGCACCGGGTTAACAGCACGCGAGCATCAGTATTGAACAGATAAACTCACAACAAGGGTCCGCCATGCTTCAGGATCATTCTCAAGTGAATACAGCGCCTGAACGAGGCTTCAGCGCATCAACGTCGCTGGATTCCCGCCTGCGCGGGAACGACAAAACTCATATAATTCATGCAATTATCGTCATTCCCGCGCAGACGCAATGCTGTTCGGTTAAGAGGATTCCTTCTTTTTTCTGTTGCTTTTTAACGGATATTTATTCGGCCTCATCTTGACCGCCCTTTCATAATTTGGGCGGTCTGGCTTGGGGAGAATCAGATCTTTCAGAGTATCCGTTAAATCTTTGAGTCGTGCTGGTATCGACTGTAAGTTTTTCGTCTGGCATATCGCTGTATAATCATACAAAACGACCTTAAAACCGAGTTTAAAGCTGATTCTTAGAGGGCTAACTTTCGCCTCCTTTGCCGCTAGAGCCATTTCGTAACGGATCAAATTATAAGCAAGTAACAGCCCGTATAATTCCTGGTAGACCAAAGTAATTTTCTTACTTCTTAAGGCAATGGCTTTGCGGAGCATCGTGCATTTAATTTCACGATATCCTAGTTCAATTTCCCAACGCTGATGATAGAGTTCGATAATTTTAGCGGCATCATACTGACTTTTCGGTAACGATGTCGCGAGAAAGCGTTCCGGGAAGCCTTCAAATTGATAGCGGATGACCCGAAAGTGCCACTCTTGCGGTAATGATGGTGACTGTTTACGCGCATGGGGGCTTAGCTTTCGTTTCACCAACCAGTCGTTATCCGTGTATTTATCCACGATTTCAAAGTTGATGTCTTTCTTCAATGGTGTCACCCAGTGGCGATCATGACCTCGACTTTCAATATGATGAAGCAACTCAGCACTATGATAGAGCTTATCCATCAGCAGGACTGAGTGATCGTCGATATCATCCACCAACTGTGATGCTTGCGTGATTTCAGCCTCTCGATAAGGTCCGGCTGCTGCTTTAAGGATCAACCGCGAAGCGGTATCCATTAAGCAGGTCAACTGCATTACTGGATAGCCGGACTGGTACTCGGAAGCCGTGTTTGCAGAGCCAAAATGCTCTCGGCATTCTGGCGTATCTTCTACACGGAATTGGGTACCATCAATGGCATAAACTCTGAGACCTTCCCATTTATCGACCTCAACTTGTTCTGACCAGTGACTGGCGCTTTGATGAAAGAGCCACTGAATGGGCTCGACGCCCAACCTTTTACGAGCCTCAGTTAATGAGCTTTTAGCAGACAGCAGTGCATTATCTAACTGTTTGGAATTTAAAGCTAATTGCTCAGCGACCGTATGGATAGACTCTTGCCTAAGCAAAGACATTCCAATCACGAGCCTGAGGATATCTTGCGGCTGAATTTTGCGACGCCTGACCGTAGCATGAGATGTCATGCTCAAGGCATTGTTGACCCACTCAAAGGGCAAGTGAGCATTTAACACCTCTAAATAATCATTCTTGAGTGGGTAGCTTGAAGAAAAGTCTTCTAATTCAGCAGCAAACATACAGGCTCCTTTCAGTTGAACCGATAGTTTGCTCGAAATTAAGGATCGTTCAAGTCCTTAATTTTCCTTAAACGATCAGCATTGCGCGCAGGCGGGAATCCATAAAGCACCGGGTTAACAGCACGCGAGCATCAGAATTGAACAGATAAACTCACAACAAGGGTCCGCCATGCTTCGGGATCATTCTCAAGTGAGTACAGCGCCTGAACGAGGCTCCGGTGCATTCACGTCGCTGGATCCCCGCCTGCGCGGGAACGACAAAGGTTTGGCATTTTCTCATGTGGGTAATGTTTTCAATGCGAAGCGTGTTGGTCATCATCCACAATCAAATCACGACACATCAAATACTAAAATCGTCATTCCTGCTCCTTCATGGTGTTCCTGAGCTGGGCATGCAAATCATCCAGGACGCATTTTAAGTTCAGGTGGGACTGTTCAACGTCATCCATCTGCGTCTGGACATACTGCTGGATATCGGTATTGAGTGCTTCTAAGCTGGCTCTGATTTGTGCCAGACGTTCAGCCGAACGATGTTCAAATACCTCAAAATCAAAAATATCCTGGCTGCTGTCTGTATGATTTTCTCCGTGCGATTTTGAATGATCTTGATTTGATCGATCCGCTTCCCGCTCCGAGTAACGCGCGTCTGAAATCTCCATCGCTTCCGACTCAACATTGCTTTCATTCATCACTGTTTCCTCCTGAGATAGGCTGGCTGATCGAATTCGAATTAAAATTCACATCAATCAGACTGGTAAAACTCAACCGGTGAAAAATTTCATACCCTGCCCAGACCAGCGCAAGCAGGATTAAAAACGCAAAGATAAACTTCTTGTTATTTCGCCAGAAACGGACCAAGGCATGAAAGATAGTGTGGGCACGTGGCGCCGTCTTTGTCGGTTCTGGCGTCGCTGCCGTTGTATTTCCCGATGCCGAATTGGACTCACCCGTGACTTTCCCGCCGGATTTTGCCTGTAAAATCCGGGCACAGGCATTGGTGATCGATGAAGATGACACCATCTGCGCATTTTGCTGGGAGATAATGGCATTCTGCATGCCTCGGGACAGGCTGTCTGCAAACATCGTATCAATCATTTCACTGGAATAATTGCCGCGAAACAAATCTTCGGAGAATATTTCAGACATCTCCGGATGCGTTTGTTTGGTCTCAGTCTTGGTCTGCTCCTTCCCTGATTTACTGTCCATGGGTTCCTCCATCATTCCGGCTGCTGATCGACTGATAGACCCTGGTAAATATATTAATAAAGTGATCGGTTGAGTTCTTTGCCTGAGAATTAATGTCATCAATTGCTTTCAGATAATTCACATCTCCGGTTTCGATGAAATTAGCGAGCGCAACACCCGAAGCCGTTGATAGCAGGGTGTTCATTTCTCTCAGGTTATTGGCTGCATCCTGCACCGCTAATGCGCCCGATTGTGCCAGAGATTTATCAACCATATTCTGAGTTTTCACATCGGATGAATTACTTTTCATGACTGCCACCTTTCAACAAGTTAAGAAAAACCCAAAGCCACTCCCGAAGGAATCAACTTTGGGCTGGAGTCTATTCAAATCAGCGAATATTAACGGCGAGGTTCTGCTGGCAGATCCAAGACCTGAGTGGTTACTTTCCCGGTGACTGCATTGCCGGTATTCATCAGTGCATTAATGCCCTGTACCGTGGCGGCCTGCCACATGACATTCGCCTGCTGCTGACCGGTGGTGAGGTTCTGCGCACTGATGGCCAGAGCCTGGCTGGTGGTCATCATCAGATTCCCCATGGCCGTTGCTGGCGTATCACCCAATACTTTCGTATTGACCTGTGTCACGGAGTCTGTGACTTGTTCATTGACATAGTTTGGCATGTGCTTTCCTTAATTTTCAGTGTCCAAAAAGGGCCTGTGCTTTACAGGATTATGGGTTTGATGGCAGTGTCAGTACCTGAGAAGCGACTTTACCCGTCACTGCATCACCGGTATTCATCAGGGCATTAATCCCTGCACCGTCGCCGCCTGATACATCACATTGGCCTGTTGCTGACTCGTGACCAGATTTTGTGCAGCAACCGAAAGTGACTGACTCACGGGTAACATCAGATTCCCCATTGCCGTGGCTGGTGTGTCTCCCAGAACTTTCGTATTCACTTGCGTGACCGAATCAGTGATTGAACCATCAACTGTATTTGGCATACATTTCTCCTCAATTTAGATAATCATATGGTTTATACAGCAACCATGTGGCACAACCTGATGCTGAGTGATACAGCAAAGATCAACACCAAGTCTTTCTGAATCAGCGATAAATCTTTATGACGACTCCCCAAGGAACAAAGCTTTATCTGCTGCTAAAGTCGTTGCAAACATACTATTTCTACCCTGAACACCAGAGGCTTGCTGAATGATGTACATTTGCTGCTGATTGGAAATGCAATTGTAAAATGACATTCCCAATGATTGGCTGCTCGCTGAAATCAGATTCGCAGCCGAATTCGAGGACATGAGCCCTAAAGTCAGCAATGAATTATCTGCGACTGCATTCGATATGATTTGACTCATGAATCCCTCGCTCTCGTCGATGTTCTATTTCATTGTCGTCTTCATCCGACACGCTGCTTCTTTGTTGATATAAATATATAATCCACCTCAACAATTATCTCAGCGAAACAAATGATCTTCCCGGGGGTTTATACGCAGCTTCCGTGAAATGCTTTCTGACGGATAAAAGCAGGCGCACAAACAGCATCAAAACAATCACATCAGGACGGGCTTCAGATGCTGTGTCACAGCAAAGGAACACCGGTAAAGCGCTCATCTTCTGGCGATACACTGCAACTTGCGTTGTTGAAAGCGATATTGTCTCGGTGTGCATCCAACATAACGTTTGAACATTTTTTCGAAGTGGCTTAAATCACCAAATCCGGCGGATAAACTCACCTCGGTAATTTTACACATCGGCTTTTCATCAATGAGCGTTTTCGCATAATGGACTCTGACCTGAACCAGAAGTTTTTTGAAGGACTGACCAATATATCGTCGAAACAGGTAGGATAAATGAGAAGGGCTGGTAAAAGAGGATTTTGCGATGTCATCTAAATGAATGTCTTGCGTAAAATTGTTTCTAATAAATGACAGTGCTTTCTGTAACCCCGGATGATATTTACGGAACACAGTCGACTGCTCATCGAATATCAGTTCGATAATATCAGGCGGAATGTCACCACGCTCATCTAGGGGTTGCTCCTCTCGCAAATCATGGCTTTGATTGAGAAAGCTTGGAATATGTGAAAATGCATCCGGTTGAAATCCCTGAACACTCGGTAAACTCACTTCCAGGCAAGGTTTGAGCAAGCGCATAATCAGTTCAAAATACGTGGTGTTTTTCGACAGCGTATCCACACGTTCCGTACAAGAGACAATCAGCTGAATATCATTCTCGGCGAGTTTCTCCATCAACTTGTCGACCTGAATCACCTCAATCAGACAAAGTTTCTGTGCCTCAGATAAGCGATCAATTTCTGACAGGTAAAGCGTGCCTGACGTTGCTCTGGATATCCCTTCCCGCAGGCATTGCTGATACGCATCTGCCGTTTCTAACGATGCTGGAATCACAATAAACTGGCCCGCATCCCGCTGGTAATCATCCTGAGTGCTCAACGATAATTGTTCAGGGCCGATGTCACTGTAAATCAACACCGGCAATCGGCGATCAGAGCAAATGCTCATCTGGCTGTTGGCATATCTTGCTGTCGCAGTTTTGCCCGACAGCGGGTATTTATAACGCATCTGATCATGTGCATCACGGGAGTTGGCATGGAGAGAACCACCCAACGGACAGGAATCTGAATATTTGCTCTGTGCCATAGAAAAGTCCTTTTGCAGAGGTTGAATGCTTCATGGGTATCCTATGACGTCTGAAATCAGGTAAATCGGGATCAACAATGAAAATCACAGCCTTACCTATGAACCTGATTGGGTACTCAATCGATTGGGTTGAACGTTACGAGGGACTTTTCTCTGCGTTTCATTTCAATAAGGAAGCAATCACGTCAGTCAGACATACAGACGGTATTCGCCGGTCCATGAAGTGCGTTCAAAAAAAAGAGCGCAAACGCGCTCTTTTCATGAGGTAAGATTAATCAAAATCACTGTACAGCGTTGGCACTGCTGGCGGATATTCAATCGGCTGCCAGCGATCGCTGAAGGTATATTTGAAATACAACATGACATGATTGGGCTCATAAAAATCTGAACGCTGCAAATCAAGTGATGCGCCAAGATACCAACGCCGACTCACCCGTTTTTCTACGGCAGCCTCCAGCGAATAACCAAACCCGCCACCGGTACTGTCCGCGCCATCACTCTGATATGGAGCATCCAGTTGTGACCACGAATTGGAAACAGATGCACTGACAAGATAGGACAGGCTGTTGTCATAACGACCGTAATAATTCACCGGAATGGACACCGAGAAATATCGATCCGGACTGTAATAGCCGCCGCTGCCGAGTGTATATTCACTCAGGTTTTTATCGTAATGGAAGAACAGCAGATTGGTGCCAATACTCAAACGCTGCGCATCGGTTGCGATCAACTTGTAATAAGCCCCGCCCAGCAGCGCCAGCCGGGTATTGTCGGCCACATTTTCTCCGGTCATCTGATGGCGCTGAAGACTGTTCCAGAATCCATAAGGCCCGCCGAGATCCCAGCTGGAATTCAGTTTCACGCCGGTACGGACCACACCTCCCCAGGACGTGCCCGCAGGATCATTGGTATTCTCTGGCACTGTCATCCCCGCATAAGACAGCGTACTGCTGGTTTCCGGACGACGAGACAGGGTGCCGGAGACCCCAAAATCACCCAGTTCCCCTCGAAGGGTCACACCGCCCACCCAGGTCGCATGATCAAAGCCCAGCGGCGTGGTTCCGATATCGGCATGCCAGTTCTCTGCCTGCCAGCCAACCCCCAGCGCCGTACCGGAAGCCTGCTCCCGGAAGCGCACAGGTGCATTCACATTGGGCGTCTTATCAAAATAAGTCAGATCACCGGAATCCACATGCACAGAGTCGGCCCGCAGCAACAAATGACCCGACCACGCCTCAACCGGGATCCGCGCTTCAATCGGCACCTGACTGGACTGGTTTTCACCATCCCGGGCGCTAAAATCCCAGCCGATGATGACATGACCATCACTGCGGTCCCGCAAGCGGTCAAGATCAGCTTTCACATTCCGGGTCAGCCAGTCATCGTCAGCTTCCTCATAAAGCGTGCGCAGATCCGGTGACTCAGTACTCGCTTGTGCCGGATCTTTGCTTTTGTCGATGCGATCTGCATTCAGCGCCTGATAACCCCGCTGCTCGGCCAGGGTCCAGTGCCGGTTGGCCATCGCAATGGCCATCGCATCCCGGTAATCCATGGCATCGGCATCGGTCCGCAGTTCAAGTTCCACATTCAGCGCATTGGCTTTTGACGTTTCTCTCTGCTGATTCATCACCCCCGCTGCCGTCATCAGCTGCCGTGCTGTCAGTTGAGATTTTTTCGTATAAAGCTGTTCAGATGTCTGCTGATAAAGTGTGGTTTCACCGGTCAGTGAAGCGACTTCCAGTACGCCGAGTTGCGCTGCAGTCTGATAGGGTTCCGGCTTTCTCAGCACTTGCTGGTACAACGCCAATGCCGAAGAATACTGGCGTTGCGCCAACCTCAGATCGGCTTCAGTCAGCGTGCGTTGCGCATGTAATTCATCCAGTTCGGCGACCGGCAGTGCATTCGGATCGCCTTTGAGTCGCAACTGGCCTTGCTTTGTCAGCCACGCATCAAAATCACCGAACTTCGCCAGCGCGATCATCAGCTCGCCGTGTCCCAGGGTGTCAGATTCCGACCAGTCCTCATCCGGCTGCATGCCCCGATAAATCGCTTCGGCCCGGGTCCGCTCTCCCAAACGTACCAGCGTAACGCCCAGCCGGGCCAGCACCGCTGGCTGATCGCCGTACTGCTGTGTCAGACCATCCAGCTGCGCTCGCACCGCAACCGGGTTCGCCGCGTAACGGTCCGCGACCGCATCCAGAGACTGGTTGAGTTTCAGCCGAGCCAGATTCCGGCTCATGGCATCCGTGCGCTGGGGAACCGGCACGCGAGACAAGGTCTGTACCGCTTCCGCTTCACGGCCGGATTGCGACAGATACAGCGCATAAGCAAAGTACATTTCCGGGTCTGAACTGCCGGAAGACCATTCACGCATCAGGGTATCCGCACGCGCACGCTGCCCGACAGAAACCAGCGCATCCGCGATATCCCGTCGCTGCCAGGCAGAGGTCGGATTCAATGCCAGCAGTGCGTCCGCAGCCCGCTCAATTTCATCGGGCTGATTCATCGCCACAGCCTGCGCGAATCCGGCCAGGGCCTGACGGGTTTTCAGGTCCTGTCGTCTGTCTTGCAGTAACCGTTGCGAAGACACTGGCATCGATTCAATCAATGCAATGGCTTCTTTCAGGGCCCCTTGTGCTTCACGGACATTCACCCGCCCTCGCAACGCCGAGGCATTCCCCGGTTCCCGTTTCAGCGCCTGTAAGTAGGCCTGATCAGCGGCATCGTAGGCTTGCTCAGACAGCAGTACATCTGCCATTTTCAGGTACGCATAGGGCTGTGCATCATTCACCGACGCCGCTTTCCGGTACGCTTTCTTCGCTGACGCAGACTGCCCTTTCGCCAGCAGCGCATCGCCTTCATCCAGCGCTGCCCAGTAAGACGACGCTTCGATCAGCGACTGCCATTTACTCAGGTTATCCGGGTCGCTGTCGAGCGCCTGAGCCTGCTGAAAATAGCCCAACGCTTTGCCCTGCTGCCCCATTCGCAAATACACCAGTCCCAATCCGCCCAGAATTTCCGGGTCTTTGGGGCGTGTGGTCAGCGCATAGCGCAGTTGGCGCTCAGCCTGGGTGTATTGTGATTTCTCAATCAGTGCCAGTCCCTGACGTTTCGCCTGATACGTTGGGTCTTGCCGGAGGGTTTGCTCGGTTTCCCAGCGTTGTTGTGCGTCCTGATTCGCCCGGTTGATCGCCAGATCGGACGGATAATAACTGGCCAGAATGGCATACTGATCCGCAACTGCTTGCGAGATCGGCAACTGATCCAGCGCGCGCAGCCAGGCATCGGCAGCCGCTCGGCCCAAATCCGTTCGTAACGACAGCTGGCGATAGGTCTCGAGAATCCAGGGATCAGCCGGGTTGCGGCGTCGGATATGGTTCGCCAGCGCCAGCTGGAATGCAGGGACGCCCGGATAAGCGGCATTCAGTTGCTCCAGACCCTGTTGAACATCCGGCCACTGGTCGCGAATATTTCCTTCCACCTGCAAATATTCCAGTTGCAGCTCCGGCGACGGCATGCCATGAGGAAAAAGCGCCTGATAGGCTTGCAGGGCTTCCGGGTAACGTCCGGCATGGGCCAGCAGGCGAGCCTGTTGCAGAGCACCTCTCTGTTCCCCGGCCACCGCCATCAGATCCCGGATTGCAATGGCTTGCCTGGCATCGGGGTTCATCTGACGAACCACAGCGTCTGCCAGCGAAATCTGATTCTGTTTCAGATACAGACGCGCCTGATAATACAGACCGTCCGGATGACGACTGTCGATCGCCAATAACCGCTCCAGCGCACTGGCCACAATATCGTCCCGCCCCAATGCGGTTGCCAGCGCCAACTGATCGCGCAAAAACGCCACGGAATCCACCTGATCCAGTGAGGTCGCCAGTTGAACAGGCGTGACCGGCTGATACACCTGCTTTAACTGCTGCGGCGTTAACGGCGTATCCGGGACCACACCGGCCAGTATGGTTGGGCTGCTGAACAATGCACCGATGCTCAGCGCAACCCGGGTAAATGAAACGGCAGATCGACTCACTGACATTGATTTTCCCAAGCTGGCAGTAACTTGCCATCCACATCAAAACGATAGCGCGCTTGATGCCAGCCTAGTCCAAACAGGGCCAGCACATTGTCGTAATAGTAGTCATCAGGCTGGCTGACCAGCATGGCGGCAGCTCGCTCCGCCTGTGTTTTCAGTAACGCCTGCTCGCCCGAAGCATGGATCAGCGGCAGCATGGCGGCAGAAAATCCGGCGCTTCCCGTCTGCTTAAATTTGCCATTCGACGTATTCACTTCACGCGGCGGAGCGGATAACCGGGCTGTCGCAGCAACCATCGGCTGCATCGCGGCGACCAGCGCGGCTTTCTCCGGAGATGCATCGCTGAGCATGCCCGCCACAAATAGCTCCGGATAGCGTTGTAGCTCCCGGTGAATCCTGTCTGCGGATCCACCTGGAATCCTGCACGGCTGGCTTTTGCCCAGTCGGGACTGAATCCGGCAGGCATTGTTGCCAGCATCAAGGCCTGACTGGTCTGATACAACGACGCCCAGTCGTCATGAGGATACAGTGCCCGAAAACGCGCCATGATCTGTAACGGAACATAACTCGGATTCACGCTGTACTCCCCATCACCCAGTTCAAACCCTGAGATTCCCGGCAGCAGTACCGTGCCCAGGCCATCGATCAGCACCGTTTCTTCCCGCATAATCCGGCTCGCCAACAGATGAGCCAGCGACTGATAGTAATAGTTGTCCCACAGGCGTCCGGCTTCCGCGAGGGTATAGGCAATCCAGAGATCTGAGTCCGACGCCGGATTGGCATCCAGCACACCGAAACGTCCGGACGCTTGCCTGCCCCACAGCCAGGCGGGTAAGCGGGCGGTCAGATCGCCGCCGGCCAGATGGCTTTGAGTCCAGTTCAGTAACTCAGCAAACATCGCCCGGTCATTGGCAACCAGCGCAAAAAATAGCGCGTACGACTGGCCTTCCGAAGTTGTGATCTGACGGGCATCGCTGCCATCCACAACCCGGCCATTTACAATGTAAATCGATTGAAACTGCTGCCACTGCGGCCAGTCACACGTTGCAGCACGGCCCGGCAGGCTGATGAGCAGTGCCAGAAGGAATATCAGCGTTTTCATGCTTCATCCTCGCCTTTTGACAGCCGTTTGGCAGCAATTCGGCGCAAAACACGCCACAGGACGATCGTCACAATCACCACGAGCAATGCCGCCAGACTGGCAACCAGCACCGGATGATTCGAGAAGTGATACCAGACCAGCTGCCAGACCGGTAATTTGCCGACAAAATAACGTTTGCCAACCTGATAACTGGCGACTTCCTGATTGCGCAGTGTCACCACAGAGCCCGACATAAACTCAACTTTGCCAGCATCCGTCAGTGCCTGATCCACCAGACTGAGTGCCTGCGGCTCTGCCGCCATCACGGTCACCAGACTTCGCTTCTTCGTGAAGGGGGATTCGAGCCCAGTGATTGCCGCAAATGTTCCCCCGGCTTCAACCGACACCCAGTCAGCCGCATCGCGATGCTGGCCCGATGTCGCGACACCTTCCTTCGACTGCGCCGTTTCATTCCGGCCCGGCAGCCGGATCTGACGTTGCCCGGCCTGCATCACCAGATTCACCTGATCCGCATCGACCGCGGCCTGCTGCAGTTCCGGCGCAACCCCGATACTCAGGATATCTTTGCCTTTCAGGTGTTGCGGGTCCCACTCATGGGTCAGCGTCACATTCAATCCCGGATAACCGGTATCTGCCCCAAAACGGCCCATCAGATTGAGAAAGGTCTGCAAGGCGTCTCTGGAAGGCGACTTCGGCACCACCACAACGGTTTCAGACAAGTCTGCCATCCGGGTAAAAGGAAAGCCCGAAGTTGCAAACGCCCGCAGATTCGGCATCTCGATATAATGCGGAAATCCGCTGAAATCGATGGTTGAGCTGCCATCAATCACGGCATATTGCTTGCTGGGTTGCGTGACCTGACAGTTGCCTTCAGTCACCGATGCAAACCCAAACTCAAACGCCATATTATTCTTGCTGCCCACTTTGAATGCAGGAATCCGTACCCGGTCATGGCCGTTCAGCATCCCGTCATCCAGTAAGGGCACACGGATCCGGGTCGACTCGCCTCCCTGACCTTTGGTGGTCAGATTAAAGGCTTCAATAAATTCATCATTGATTTTCAGGCTCAGGCGCGAACCGGAGTTGTCTGTCATCGGTGGTGAATAGCGGTAGCTGAGATCCATCGGGATGCCCCGGCTCTGCCAGGTAAAGAGATCCGGTGCCAGATTCAGATTCAACCGGATCGGTGGCGGCGTGCGGCCTTCCACCTGAAGCTGACTGCGCTGTTCCACCAGCTCAGAGAATGCAATCGGCCGTGAGGTATCAATCCAGTTTGGCGCATCATAAGGGACACGCGGTTTGATCTGCTTCACGGCATTAATTTTTGCCATCGGCCCGGTAAACAATTGCGTCCCCAGCGCCAGTCCCTGAACAGCCGTATTCAGATCCGCACTATCGCGCCCAATCACCAGCAGCAACTTCACGTAAGGGTTGGTCGGATGAGTAATCATCTGTAACCGCGGGCCATCTGTGTCGGGAAAATCCCGCAGAAAGTCAGGTTTGTTCTCATTGGTCACGAACACCACGGCATGTCGTTCCGGCAGGTGATCAAACGACAAAGGGAACTGAGCGCCGCGCCACTGAGACAACGCACCAAAATGAGACGCCAGCACACCCGCCGCTTTCATTGCCGCCAGATCGTACTCATCTCCCATCACAAACGGCAGATTCACACGACCGAAATCACGCGGATCAAAGAAGGGGGCAGGCAGCAGGCTGAGATCGCTTTGCAACTGTGTTTTCTGAACCTGTAAGGCGACGTGACTGCTCTGGCTGATTTCAGCCCAGATACTGGCATCGTTCGGGTTGGAACAGGTTTTGTGCGTATTACCAATCAGCTCAAAACGAATCTGGTTATAGTTACTGAAATAACGCGGGTCCAGCGGCATCGAAATATTCATTTTCTTGCCTTGCTGCCCGTCGGTGATCGCCACGACCCCCATCAGCTCGTTGTTCAGGTAGATCTTGATATGAGACACCAACGCCAGCAAGGCAGGTGAAGGGGTGACATCAAAGTTCAGTGATGCCTGAGCGATCACTTCGTCTAACCGGGAACCAAAGCCAATATAGGCGCTGGCTTCGCTGCCCTGAATCCCCACCGATCCCTGAAACCCGAGCTGTGAAAATGGCAGTTCGCGCTGAATGACCGCCGATAAAGTGTCGGACGCCAAAGGCGCCCTCAAAGGTTCAGTGACCACAGGTGTCGTCTGTGCACCCGTCAGTGCTGATGCACTCAAGCCCAGCATCAAAGCCGAAATTGTTTGAATTTTTTGTTTTATTTTCATGAAATTAAGCCCTGTTGGGGACAAAACGGGGTCTGAGCGACCACAGGCGCTCCCCCAGCGATATAACCAGATTCACCGTCACAGCCATCACTTTCGGGCCATGCTGAATCAAACGGCGGTAACCATCCAGACCAACCTGCAACACGGCCTGCATGCTGGATAACGGCTTGTCGGACTGATACGACTGCTGCCACTTCGCCCAGGTGTCTGCTCTGGCAAAGGTGCACTGCACGTAATCAATCCGCTGTTGTGTGCTGAGCGGATCAAGCCGCAACCCCAGCACGCCATGGCGGATATACGCAATCGTCGCCGGGAAGACATATGACTGACTGCCCCGGCTCATGACCACAGAGAGCTTCTGACTCACCAGCGCTTCCAGGCGTTCCCCGTCGGTTTCTGTCATCCGGATCCGCAGTCCACCCAGCGAAAAATCTTTCAGTTCTGCCTGCAGCAGGTGTCCTGAATGAAGCCGAACCGCCACCGGCATCGACACCTCAACCCGGTGATCCCGGCGAACCTGCTTGGCTTCCACGGCCACAGCCACGGCCGCACCGAGAATCAGCAGGTTATAAAGCGTCCAGACAATGTTCACCAGCACTGTCGTCAGCTCATCTGCCGGGCCCCATCCAAGACGATAGACACCAACACCCAGCCCCAGTACGTTCAGCAGGACCAGCATCAGATAAGGCCGGGAAATCACCCAGTCATAATGCGAGGCCTCGACCAGACCGCCTTTCGCCGTGACATTAAAGGTTCCTTTATGGGGTGCAAACAGCGCGACCGTGGTCGGGCGTGCGATATACCAGGCGAGCACCGTTTCATACACCTCTCCCCAGAAAGAATAGCGGTACTCTCCCTGCATGCGGGAATTGGTCATACTGGCATGAATCATGTGCGGTAAAACGTACAGAATGATCGCCATGGCAGGTGCATAAATGATGTATTCATGCAGCAGCAGAAACGCCAGCGGGGCGGTCAGAAAGATCAATCGCGGGATCCCCGATAGAAAATGCAGCATGGCATTGGCATAGCACAGTCGCTGCGACAGCTTCAGTCCTTTCCCGGTCAGCGGATTATCCACCCGGAATATCTGTGCCATTCCCCTTGCCCAGCGAATTCGCTGGCCCACATGCGCCGATAAGGTTTCGGTTGCCAGCCCGGCAGAAATCGGTTGTTTCAGATATGCCGATCGATAACCCAGCCGATGCATCCGCAACGACGTGTGTGCATCCTCGGTGACCGTTTCAACTGCAATCCCCCCACTTCTTCCAGCGGTTCACGCCGTAATACGGCACAGGAGCCGCAGAAAAAAGTGGCATCCCACAGGTCGTTACCGTCCTGAATCAACCCGTAGAACAGATTGCCTTCATTCGGAACATTGCGGAAATTCGACAGATTCCGCTCAAAAGGATCCGGCGAAAAGAAATGGTGCGGGGTCTGAATCAAGGCCAGTTTTGGATCTTTCAGAAACAGGCCCATCGTGAGCTGAAAAAATGCCCGGGCCGGAATGTGGTCGCAATCAAAAATGGCCACATACTCACCCTGAGATTGTTTGAGTGCGTAATTGATGTTGCCCGCTTTTGCGTGCTCATTGGTCGGACGGCGGATGTAGTGAACACCCACTTCCCGGGCAAAGTCACGAAAACTGTCCCGTTTTCCGTCATCCAGAATATAGATATTCAGCTTCTCTTTCGGCCAGTCCACACCCAGTGCGGCGTACACGGTGGCCCGGACAACATCCAGGTCTTCGTTGTAGGTCGGGATCATGACATCAATGGTCGGCCATGTAGACGAGTCAGAAGGCAGCGGCTCCGGCTGGCGATTCAGCGGCCAGATATTCTGGAAATACCCCAGAATCAGAACCAGCCAAGAGTATGTTTCAGCAAGCAGTAAAACCAGCCCAAGGCCTAAAGCGACCGGCTCATCCCAGTTCAACGTCGATGAATAGCGCCACCATAAGTACCGGCAAGAAGCCGTGACCGACAAAATAATCATGAGCAACGTCGGGAAATGACCCGGCATCCGCCGGAACAGCATCGCCAGTGCCCAGAGCAGCAGGACAAAAACCGTCTGCGCTTCCAGACCAAAAGGCACAGTGAAACAGATCAACGCCAGCAAAACCACGGCCGCCAGCAGCAGTCCGTTGATCACCCGGCCCGTCTTCGTTTCACGGAGCATCGCCTGAATTTCCCGGGTGTCTGTCTCACTGGCCTGATGTTCCAGCCACAGCACCAAACGACGCAGTGCTGCCATTGGCAGCAACAACACCCGGCGAATCTGCCCGGTCACCCAAAGAAAAGGGACAGACACATCTCGATATGAGGGCGCAGATCCGGACTGACGCACACCGATCAGCCACAGGCTTTGGATCAGAAAACGAACCGGATCCAGCCAGACAGGTGCCGCAAAGTTGATCTGCGGATAATAGACCAGCGGCAAACGCCATGCAGGCATCCCAGCGACAACGGGTTTGAACAGCACAAAAGCCATCGTAAACCAGAAGCCAAGCACCCAGCGGCCCAAACGTGAAGCGGGCTGGCCCCCTTCGCGCTCATAGACCTTCAGTTGGGTCCGGAACTGCGCGACAATCCAGGCCTGAAAAATGAAGTTGAAAAAGTTTGGCATGGTTTATCGTTCACTGGCTTCTGCGGCAAGTTGTGAGACACACCAGAGCGCCAGCGACTGATAATCCCGCGCCGCCTGACTGCTGGGCGAAAATTGCTGCACTGTGGTCAGGTTCGCCACGCTGTCGAGCAGTGCGGTATCCCGGTGTAACACAACAGAGGACAACTGCGTCCCCAGTTCTTCTTTCAGAACCAGGGTAAAATCCCGGCTGATCTCGGTTTCCGGCTGGTACTGGTTCAGCACGTATCTGATGCGTGGCCAGCGTTGCTGGGAACTGCCCGACTCCGCCAGTGCATCGCTCGTTTGCGAAAGCAGACTGTAAGCTGAAGCCTCAGGCGTCATCACAACCAGCACCAGATCAAACTGATGGGTTTGCGCCAAAGAGCTCAACTCGTGCAAATCTGACGGTGCAAAATGAAACAGTTGCCAGTGTTCTGCATGCGCAGGGAATTCAATCCGGCACAGCGATGCTGCCAGTTCAGACAGAGACTGAATCCGGCAGGTGTTCATCTGCTGCTGCAGAGGCTGTTGCAATTGGCCAAACGGCAGAAATGCCACACCAGAAGGGCTTTCAAACCCAGCCGACTGCCAGTTTTCACCCGTGCAGACAAGCGGTGCCCAGCCTTGTTTTTCCGACAGTGGCATGCCGAGATGCAAGCGCAGTACATTTGCCGGATCGGCATCCACCACCAGCACATTTTTCTGAATCAGCCGAAGTGCCTGCGCCAGATTCGCCGTCACGGTATTCGAACCAGCGCCCCCCGCTGGCTGATCAGTGCCACCCGCTTCATCATGATCCAGCTTCCGTTACACGGACGGCATCATGGCTCATGCTCCGTTCAGAGTCCGCGGAGATGACTGTTTCCCATTTTTCTCTGAGGATCAGCCATTTACGCTGAATTCGCACATAAGCTTCTCTTTCTGTTGTTTCGACATACTCGTTGCCAGGCAATTTATAGGAAGCGTAAATCGCTTCAATATCTTTAGCAGGAACAGCCACGAATGATCACCACTTCTTAACAAAAATATTAAAATATATAATTTTCAGATATTGATTTAACGTCTTTAAAATCAACGAATACAATTGAACATCATTTTTTTGTTATACTTTATTTCACTTTTGTTACTGAAAACATCAAAAATTCACTCAATAAAAAATTTTATTTTCCTGTACAAATAAACGTGAACTCGGTGGACCGGATGCACTCCAAAAAATTTCAATTTAATTTAAATGCATCAAAACACATATTAACCAACCCCCATATGCATCAAGGTTTGACCTTGTCAGAAAAATGGCGATGATATGAAAAATATTGGGAGCAACACTTCACTTTTTAACCGTATTCTATATTATCTGGCTACATTTTTGACACACATAATTTCGGGTCTGTCGCGAAAAGTCTTCAGTTTTCCCGATTGCCAGCCATCCGTACAGGATGCGAGCGATGTATGATTGGTATTTCTTATGTCTGACTTCCAGGGCGTTCAGCCATTTCAGGAAATGAAAGAATTACAATCCGTTTATGTTTATTTATTTGGACACAAACAGATTGCAATCGATTTACTGACACAAAATAAAACACAGAATAACAACACAACGTTTACTTTTGTAACCGATAAAGATAGCTTTTACAGTGGATTAAATCCTTCTGTCACGAGTGCGCTGGAATATTCAGTTCGGGAATGTGGAAAGCAGGCTTATTTCCTGTCCAAAGACATGTCAGGAAAAACTCAAAGCGCATTAAAGCTCATCAAAGATATATGCCGTATACGGATTTCAAGGCAATCTCGCATGATTATCCTGATGCCCGATACCCTGATTGTCAATTTAATGCAAAATCACCGTCACAGTTTACTCAACCTGCTGAATAAGCATGCGATTGACAGAACTGCAACCATTGAACTAATGATTTACGGTGAGCAGGCAACCTCAATCCGCCCCGCCTTGCTTGCCATGAATCACTGCATACGCGGGCTTGTCTCGATGACGGCAATCAACGCGCACCAGTGTCAGTATCAGTTGGCCTTTTGGGCAAATCGGCAAGGCGTTCTGTCTGGTCAGACTTTTCTGTTAAACCGGGCGGAAAACGGACACTGGCTGAGGACTGAGCCGCCGCTGCACCCGTATTTGTCGGACATGCAGCCCGATTCAGAGCCGAGCCCGATCTATCTCAGCGACGAGGCATTACTCGACGGTGAACACACGCCGGATCAGGTGATGCGCCAGATCTCAAATGAGGTGCTGCTCACTCAGACAGACTTTCCGGCATCCGCCACCCTGCTCCTGGGATGCGGCTCACCGACGTCCATTCAGCCCTTAGCCATCGCTTGCCTCCGATTACGGCATCAAACCGGCGCATCGCTGAAGATCATCATCCGGGAGACCCGACAATGTCTGCGATACACCGACGAAACCTTTTTGCTGGCCGCGGGGGTGAACCTGATTGTACCGGCCAACCTGCCGTTCAGCCGGTTGATGAGTCAGGTGGAAGCCATTCAGCATCAGATTTTAGTCCGAACCTTACCCTCCGATCCGGACGCTTTACTGTCGCTCAACCTTCAGTATGCAAACCGCGGTTATCTCGACAATCAGCAATTCAGTCAATACAGTCATCTCGCCATGCAGCATACGGCCCCAGCACAGTTGGGATTTGCGCTGGTTCGGCTCAATCTGCTGCCGGGAATGCAGGCAGAGGAATGTCTCAAATTATGTCGGATCCGGCGGGATGGTGATGTGGTCACCGCTTGCCACAATGCACTCTATGTCTTGTTCAGTGCGATTCGTCTGACGGATGTGCAGACAGCCCTGAATCATATCTTTGATATTCCGGTCCGGGATCTGTTTCAGCAAATTCAGATCTTTCAGACGCAGTACGACGCAGAGCGCGAACTCCAGACCGTGATCACGCAGGCTGTCCCGCTGGATAATGTGTCAGCGACCGTCTTTGAAAAAGAAGCATTCGGTGAGTCAGCGCAGCCTGAGCCTGCCCGACCTTCATTTTTCGCCATTCAGAAACCCATTCAACTGCGGGGTGGCAAATGAGCCTGGAAGATTTTCTGCTGACTTCAGGCATCAGCCTGCTGATTGGGCTGCTCCTTGGCTATTTTGCCCGAAATCTGGCCGCCTGGGTGCAACGAACTTATAAGGCCCGCTTCAGACGTGCGCATTACTTTAAACAAGACTAACGAACAGATTCAGCACATGACAAAGCAGCAAAGCAGACATCCAGTCCAAGCCCTGTCGGGACTGGGATGGTGGAATGTTTATTTCATTCTCAAAATTGCCCTGTACATTCAGGGCACTCTCGGATTCCACCCGCTGGAAAATATGGCACTGGTGGTCTTTCTGTTACTGCCACTGGGTTCATCCTGGCTCAGGGTGCTGCGTCAGGTTGTTGCCATTCCGGCGGCCGCCTGGCTGATGCATTACGACTCTTTCCTGCCGCCGCTGACCCGTTTATGGGCACAGTTGGGTCAGCTGATGCAATTTGAATTCAGCTATCTGCTGGAACTGATAGGCCGGTTCATCACGGTTCAGAGCCTTCTGGCGCTGATGACGCTCTGTCTGGGTTATGTACTGCTGAATCGTTTTCTGCGAGTCTCTGTTTTTGTGGTCGCAACATTAGTGGTGCTCTGCGTGCCTGCCGCCAAAACGCCTCAGGCTGTGGCACAACCAGAAACCGTCACCAGACTTGAACCGCCTGTCACGGTACAGAAACCGTCAGATTCGCTGACCGTGCCAACACAAACAGATGATGCATCGCTGAACACTTATGTGTCGGACTTCTTTCAGTCCGAGGCCCAACGTCAGGTGTTGTTTGAACCAAACACACCCGCAGGGGCCCCGTTTGACATCCTGTTCCTGAGCATCTGTTCAGTGGCCTGGGACGATATCGCTATCGCCGGGCTGAGTGATCACCCGCTGTTCAAAGAATTCGACATCCTGTTTGACCAGTACAATGCCGCAACCTCTTACAGTGGCCCGGCCGTGATCCGTTTGCTGCGCGCAGGCTGCGGACAGGAAACACACAATCAATTGTTCTCCGGTGCGCCCTCACAGCAATGCTATCTGTTCGACAATCTGAAAAAGCTGGGTTTTGAAGAAAATCTGGTGATGAACCACGATGGCGTGTTTGATAATTTCCTGAAACTGATCCAAACCGATGGACAGGTCACCGCTGATCTCATGCCTCAGGATGGCTTTTCGCCGTATCAGAAGGCGTTCGATGGCAAGTCGATTTATCGGGATAAACAAGTCCTTGAAGACTGGCTCGCCCAGCGCAACACCGACAGTCATGAGCAAATTGTCACGCTGTATAACTCCATTTCACTGCATGATGGCAATCGGCTGATTCGTGGCGATCGCACCACCAGCATGGCCAGCTACCAGCTGCGCCTGAAAAATTTGCTGGATGATCTGTATGCTTTCTTTCAGACACTCAAGCAGTCTGAACGAAACATTGTTGTCGTGATGATTCCTGAACATGGCGCAGGCATGAAAGGTGACCGGATGCAAATCTCCGGCATGCGCGAGATTCCGTCTCAGTCGATCACTCATATTCCGGTCGGCCTGAAAGTGTTTGGGAAAGATGTAATCCGGACCGGCGACACGGTTCATGTGACCGCGCCTTCCAGTCATCAGGCTCTGGCGCAGCTGATCAGTAATGTACTGGCTCAGAATCCGTATCAGCACAACAGCTTTGATCCGGCCACGCTGATCAGAAACCTGCCGGAAACGCCTGTCGTCTCTCAAAATGACGGCTCAACAGTGATCCAAATCAACGGCAAGCCGTATGTGTCGCTGGATGGCAGAAGCTGGTCTGTCTATCCGGGGAAATAAACTGTACAGCCACAACAAAGCCACGTCACTTGCCTGAGTGCCGTGGCTTTTTTAATCTGACGCTTCCCCTCCTGAACGACGAACACAATCAGACACCGTGCTAAAAGCGGTCACTGAGCCCGGCAGACACCGAGTAAGACACGCTGTCATAAAAAGCGACGTACTGCAGGTGTGCGAGATTGCCCCCAGTGCATTGAATGCCAGGTGATTCCAGCCAAACATCGCGCAGCGTCAGCGGCATCAGTGCAGAAGTGAATGCAACAGGATGCGTTATCTGGGATTGATCAATACCAAAGCCTGCATCGCTTTTACCGTCAGGAAATATTTCTGAACAACTTTCCGCCAGAACCACTGAAATTTCTCCGCCGAAGACGGGGTCATGTAGGCACTGTAATTTCAAGGAATCAAAGATGACTTCAAACGCAACATCCAATCACACAAATTATGGCTATCTTCTGGGAACATCCGGTGTGATTCTGGTCCTGCTCTGGTTGGGGATCTACAAATTCACACCGACAGAAGCCAAAGCGATTGAGCCTCTGGTGGCAAACCACCCCCTGATGGGCTGGCTGTATGACATTTTTTCACTGCAGGCGGTGTCGAACCTGATAGGACTCAGTGAAATAATTGTCGCGGGCGGACTGCTGATTGGTTTTCGCGTGCCGCTCGTGGCTTATTGGTCGGGGATTGCGGCATCCGTTATCTTCGTCGTGACACTCAGTTTCATGGTGACGACTCCGGATGCCTGGAAAGTGTCTGACGGATTACTGATCCCGAATTTCTTTCTGATCAAAGATATCCTGTTTCTGGCCATCAGCATCAGTGTCATCGAACGCGCAAAACACAAAATGGCCCATCAATAACTCGGTGATGGCCCGCTCTGAGGGGGACTCCAGCTCCCCCTTTTCTTTTCAGCGAATCGCGCTCAAAACGTCCGGGCCAACATACTGGCCGCTGCCAGAAACATCATGATCCCCGCGCCTTTACCGCTTTCCCAATCAAGACTCATCAACAATAACGGAAAAAGAGCAAAAAGCCGGAATAATATGAATACAAACACATAAAATCAATTCCAGATAGAATCTTTTACTGAAAAACTTGATAAGCACCACAGCACATAACAGCACAGGTAGAAAATTTCAGTGAAATCATCCAACTTAGCCGATGATTCTCATCCTTTTGCACCAACTGTATGCGATGTTGCTGCAATCAATCTATTTTAAGCCTGGAGTGCTCATGGAAAGCTTATCTTTTCTTTTGTTTTTGGTTTATCTGGCCATCGGGGGACTGGCAACCCTGTACGCGCTTGTGTTTTTCTTTCTGACCGGTTTAACGATATTTGATCAGGGCAAGAAACAAGCCATGCCTTTCCGACACAAATGCAGCTATGTTTTTGTCATGCTGTTGTTAATGCCCCTCTTTTTTCCTGTTTTCATGGATGAGATCATCTCACTCTCCGAATATTATCTGGCAAAGAAGAACGCGCTTGCACAAAGCGGGTCTGAAACGGTCTGATAAAAAATAAAGCCTTCCCTCCTCAAATGAACACACCGTTTGAAAAGGGGAGGGCTTCCGATTATTCCGAAATCTCTTTCACACTCTGACGCTTGACCAGCGTTGGCTCAAGTTGCACCACCTGAGTGTCTGTGATTTCTTTATTGATTCGTTTGAGCAGCGTCTCAACCGCTGCCTGTCCCAAACGATATTTCGGCTGGTGAATGGTCGTCAGGGATGGGGTCATAAATTTCGCGATATGGATATCATCGTAGCCGATGATGGAGAGATCGTCTGGAATTCGGATCCCTTGTTCATATGCAGCGTGGATCACGCCCATCGCCATCATATCGTTACAGACAAAGAGCGCCGTGGGTAAAGAACCGCTGGCACAGATCTGCTGAAAAGCCCGGTATCCGCCGTCACATTCGAAATCCGATTCGACAATCCAATCAGGTTGAATGGGCAGACCCGCTTCATTCATGGCCCGCTTATAGCCTTCATAACGGATCTGTGCCTGGTGTCTGACCAAAGGGCCGGTAATACAGCCGATCTCACGATGTCCGCTCTGAATCAGATATTGCGCTGCCAGATAACCGCCCTGATAGGAATTATCCTGAATCTTGTCGCTGGCAAAAGACATTGGCCCCCAATCCATCACCACCACCGGAATATCGGGATAGCGATCGAACACTTCAATGCGCTCGCCTTCCAGCGTTGAGCACATCAGCAACAAGCCGTCGACCCGCTTTTGCAGCAAGGTATCAATCGAGGCTTTCATGCGTTCGTTATCCCCTTCGGTGTTGCAAAGGATCAGGTTATACCCTTTCTGATAGCAACTGCGCTCAACCCCTTTCACCACTTCACCAAAAAATGGGTTGGTCGAGGTGGTCACCAGCATCCCGATGGTCTGAGTCCGATTGACCTTGAGGCTGCGGGCCAGTGCGGACGGGGCATAGTTCAGCTCTTTCGCTGCCCGGTTCACCCGCGCTGCAATTTCCTCACTGACAAAGCGGGATTTGTTGATCACATGGCTCACGGTAGAAGTCGACACCCCTGCCAGTCTCGCAATATCTTTCATCGTGGCCATGTCATGTTCCTGTATTTAATCGACGACCGCAAAACGCTCCGCCAGAAAAGCATCCACCTCTGCATGCGTTGGAATCGATGTCTGCGCACCAAAACGCGTCACAGAAATCGCGGCAGCAGCGTGTGCAAAACGAATGGCTGATTCTAAAGACATTTCTTCCAGTAAACCAGTCACCAACGCGCCGTTAAAGGTATCACCGGCCGCTGTGGTATCCACCGCATCCACTGTGTAACCGGGAATCAGCTGGCCCCGGCCATTCTGACTCAGCCAGACGCCTTTCGCACCCAGGGTGATCAGCACGATTTCAATGCCTTTCCGGTGTAATTCATCTGCAGCACGCTGTGCAGACGCATGGTCTGTGACCGGAATCCCTGTCAGCACTTCAGCTTCAGTTTCATTCGGTGTAATCACATCGATGCACGACAACACGCTGTCCGGCAAAGCACGCGCCGGCGCCGGATTGAGAATCACGTTGGTCTGGTGTGCTTTCGCGACCTGTGCCGCTTTTTCGACCCCGTCCAGCGGTGTTTCCAGTTGCATCAGCAGAAACCGGGCTTCACGAATCCGCGTCAGATCCGGTTCGATCCGCTCAGCCGTCAGATAATCATTCGCTTCCGCAGAGAGGCAAATTGTATTTTCACCGCTGTCCGACACCTGAATCATGGCGATACCGGTCGGGCAGTTGGGCTGCATTTTCACGCCTGAGATATTGATACCATCGTGCTTGAAGCTTTCCCGGATATGAATGCCGAATGCATCATCGCCGACACAGGCAATCAAGCCGATATCCGCATTCAGCCGTGCTGCCGCAACCGCCTGATTGGCGCCTTTGCCACCGGGAATGACCTGATAATCACGTCCCTGCAACGTTTCGCCCGGGCGGGGAAATGCGGGCACACGCAGAACATGGTCCGCATTCACACTGCCTAAAACCACTAATTTATTCATCACGTTATCCTGGAAATTCTGTTCCGACTTAAACACAAGGATTTGCCGTTTCCGCAAAAAGCAAAGCGTTGTGTTCAACTCCCCTTGTCAAGGGGAGGGAATGTTCAGTGCTTGCAACAAACTCGGACTGTCCCTCCCCCTTTTCAAGGGGGAGGCTAGGTGGGGGGTTACAAGGCACACCTGCCAAATCTGCGCACGCTTCACGAACCCCACCCTAACCCTCCCCTTGTCAAGGGGAGGGAATATTCAGTACTTGCAACAAACGCTGTACTGTTCCTCCCCCTTTTTCAAGAGAGGGGCTGGCCGGGAGTTACAAAACACACCTGCCAAATCTGCGCGCGCTGTTCGAACCCCACCCTAACCCTCCCCTTGCCAAGGGGAGGGAATATTCAGTGCTTGCAACAAACGCTGTACTGTCCTTCCCCCTTTTCAAGATAGGGGCTGGCCGGGAATTACTGTGCACTCAGGCCAAACCTGTGCGTGCTGTTCGAACCCCACCCTCGCCCTCCCCTTGCCAAGGGGAGGGAATATTCAGTACTTGCAACAAACTCGGACTGTCCCTCCCCCTTTTTCAAGAGAGGGGCTGGCCGGGAGTTACAAAACACACCTGTCAAATCTGCGCGCGCTTCACGAACCCCACCCTCGCCCTCCCCTTGCCAAGGGGAGGGAGTATTCATCACTCGCAGCAAATGCTGTATATCCCTCCCCCTTTTCAAGGGGGAGGCTAGGAGGGGTTATCGGGCACACAATCCAAACCTATGCACATTTCACGAACCCCACCCTCGCCCTCCCCTTGTCAAGGGGAGGGAATGCTCAGTGCTTGCAACAAACTCGGACTGTCTCTCCCCCCTTTTTCAAGAGAGGGACTGGCCGGGAGTTACAAAACACACCTGTCAAATCTGCGCGCGCTTCACGAACCCCACCCTAACCCTCCCCTTGCCAAGGGGAGGGAATATTCATCACTCGCAGCAAATGCGATCTGTCCCTCCCCCCTTTTCAAGGGGAGGGAATGTTCCTGAGGTTTACTGCTTCGCAACCACTTTCAGCGGCACCGGAATGTACTGCTCAACCGGCTCACCTTTCAGCACTTTCACCGCGGTTTCCACGCCCAGCGCACCGATTTGATCCGGCTGCTGTGCAATCGTCGCCGCCAGCTTACCGCGGTTCACCGCCGCAATGCCGTCGTCTGTGCCGTCAAATCCAACAATCATGACTTGCTTGCCAGACGCCTGAACGGCGCGTAGCGCACCCAGTGCCATTTCATCGTTCTGCGCAAACACAGCCTGCACATCCGGGTTCGCTGCCAGCAGATTTTCCATCACGTTCAGACCTTTGGTCCGGTCGAAATCCGCAGGCTGGCTCGCCAGCAGATCCATCTGACTGCCTTTCACCGCTTTCATGAAACCCTCACCCCGCTCGCGGGCCGCAGACGTACCGGCAATGCCTTCCAGCTGAATGACTTTGGCCTGCTCACCGACTTTTTCCATAATGAACTTACCCGCCATTTCGCCGCCAGCCACGTTATCCGAAGCAATATGACTCACCACCTCACCCCGGCTGGCACCCCGGTCCAGGGTCAGGACAGGGATCTTTGAGCGGTTCGCCATGCGAATCGCATTCGACACCGCATCAGAATCCGTCGGGTTGATCAAAATGGCCTTCACACCACGGATACTCAGATCTTCCACATTCGACAGCTCTTTACTCGGGTCATTTTGCGAGTCCAGCACAATCAAGTCGTAGCCCAGCTCCTTCGCCTTGGCTTCCGCGCCATCTTTCATGGTCACGAAGAAGGGGTTGTTCAGGGTCGAGACCACAATCGCCAGTGTGTCCTGTGCCTGAGCAGAAACAGAAACGGTCGAAGTGAGCAATGCAGCAGAAATCAGGGTTGCCAGTTTTTTCATTGTCATGATCCTTTGTGTAGGGGGAGCCGGTACACGTCATCCGGCTCTCTTTTCATGGATAAATCCAGAGGATTTACTTGTTTTTATTGTCCACCAGCACGGCCAGCAAAATCACAACTGCTTTGGCAATCATCTGGTAGTAAGAAGAGACATCGAGCAGGTTCAGGGCGTTATTCAGGAAGCCGATGATCAGCGCACCAATCAGGGTGCCCATAATCCGGCCTTTACCGCCCATCAGGCTGGTGCCGCCCAGCACCACAGCCGCAATGGCGTCGAGTTCGTATCCCATGCCCGCCGTCGGCTGCGCCGAAGACAGACGCGAGGTGACAATGATGCCCGCCAGTGCGGCCAGCAGACCACAGATCGCGTACACACCGATCTTCACCCGATCCACATTGATACCGGACAAACGGGTCGCCGACTCATTCCCGCCGAGCGCATACACATAGCGGCCAAAGCGGGTGTGATTGAGCAGATACCAGACCGCCGCAAATACCACCACCATCAACCAGACCGGCACAGGAATCCCCAGCGCATAGCCGGTGCCAAACCAAGCAAAAGCATCAGCCGTATCGGTAAAACCAGTCGAAATCGGACGACCGTCGGTGTACACCATGGTGACACCGCGCAGCAGCGTCATGGTGACCAAGGTGGCAATAAAAGCCTGCACTTTGCCCTTGGCAATGATGACCCCGCTGACTGCACCCAATGCAGCCCCGGCGAGCAGCGCTGTCGGCACGGCAATCAGAACCGGCACTTCCATCGCAATCAAGCTGGCGGCAAACGCGCCGCATAACGCCAGCACCGAGCCGACGCTCAGGTCGATCCCCGCGGTCAGAATGACCAGTGTCATCCCCACGGCAATGATGGCGTTGACCGAGGTCTGACGCAGAATATTGAGAATGTTATCCGCGGTGAAAAAGTTCGGATTCAGAAAGGACACCACAGCAATCAGTAACAGCAGGGCAATCAGCGATTTCTGCTCAATCAGCCAGGCTTTACTGAACCACTTTTTCTCGCGGGCTTCGGTCGGTTGACTCAAGGTTTTGGTACTCATGCTGCTTCCCCGTTAATCATTTTGCCGACAGCACAGGCCAGCAATTTTTCCTGATCGGCATCTTTTGCATCAAATTCGCCGCTGATCCGGCCTTCATGCATCACCAGAATCCGGTCACTCATGCCAAGAACTTCCGGCATTTCGGAAGACACCAGAATGATGCTCATGCCTTCGGCTTTGAATTGATTGATCAGCTGATAGATTTCTTTTTTAGCGCCAACATCGACGCCTCGTGTCGGCTCATCCAGAATCAGGACTTTTGGCCGGGTCATCAGACCTTTGGCAATCGCCACTTTCTGTTGATTCCCGCCCGACAGATTGCCGATGATCTGATCCCGGCCCGGCGTTTTGATGTTGAACAGGCGGATAAAATCCTCCACAGCGATGGCTTCATCGCCATGCTGAATCTGAATGCCTCGGCTCAGTTGTGCCAGCGCGCACAGGGACATGTTCTCTTTCACCGACAAGCCCAGAACCAGGCCATCGCCTTTGCGATCTTCTGAAATATAAGCGATGCCATTGGCCAGTCCGTCTTGCGGGCTGACCGGATTGATGGTTTTGCCGTTCAGGTTGATCACGCCCCGCTCGCTTGGCAAAGCGCCGTAAATCACCTTCATCAGTTCTGTCCGGCCTGCGCCCATCAGACCTGAAATGCCCAGAATCTCCCCGCGTTTGAGGGTAAAACTCACCTCGTGGACGCCGGAGCCGGTCAGGCCGATGACTTCAAGGCAGGTTTCGCCATGCTGAACCGCAATGCGCGGATACTGCTCTTCCAGTTTTCGGCCGACCATCATTTCAATCAGGCCGTCTTCGTTGGTGTCGGCCACCTGACATTCCCCAATGAATTTGCCGTCCCGCAGGACGGTGATGTCGTCGCAGATCTCGAAGATTTCTTTCAGGCGGTGCGAGATATATACAATGCCGCAGCCTTGCGCGCGCAGTTCATGGATCACCGTGAACAGCGAGGCAGTTTCAGTATCCGTCAGCGCATCGGTCGGCTCATCCATAATGATGACTTTCGACTCGAACGACAGCGCCTTGGCAATCTCAACCATCTGCTGCTCACCCAGACTCAGGTCGCCCAGTAAAGTTTTCGAGCTGTGTTTCACATTCAGCCGAGCCAACAGCCGGTCTGCCTCTGCGTACATCCGGTCCCACTGAATCCGGCCCAACGGCCCCGTGAATTCACGGCCGAGAAAAATATTCTCAGCAATCGTCAGTTCAGGGATCAGATTCAGTTCCTGATGAATAATACTGATCCCCGCCTGCTGGGAATCCCGTGGCCCTTTGAACGCGGCCGTTTGACCCTGATAGTGAATCGTACCCGCGTCTTTGCTGTAGATCCCGGTCAGGACTTTCATCAGCGTTGATTTTCCGGCACCGTTTTCTCCCATCAATGCCATCACCCGTCCCGGATAGACATTCAGGCTGGCTTTATCCAGTGCCTTCACGCCCGGAAAGGCTTTTTCGATTTCACTGAGCTGTAAAATGGCTTGCGTCATACGCCGTCCTCAATGGTTTGGTTGCAGGGGTCAGAACACCACACCAGCCTGAAAAATCACGTTCGCATACGGGGTGCATTCTCCCGTCCGGACCACGGCCCGGCTGTTGTGCGTCCGCTGCTTGAACAATTCGTGAGACAGGTAAGTCACAGAAATCTCGCGGCCAGTGCGTGCCTGTTCCGCCTGAAGCAATCCCATCAGCGACTGATGAAGCGCCGGGCTCACCTGCTGAAACTCCTCTGCCATCACCACGCCTTCAATCTGCGATTCAGACAACAGCGTGCGGACAGTCTCAATGAAACCCGGCACGCCATGGGTCAATGCCAAATCGATTCGCTGCACCTGATCCGGCACCGGCAATCCGGCATCACAAATCGTCACTTCATCGGTGTGCCCCAGCGTCGCCACCAGATAGGACAACTCAGCGTGCAGGAGGGTACTTTTTTTCATGCTTCAATACCTTGTTCGGTCTTTGGGTCGGACCTTGATCAAACCTTGATTGAATCATCCCGGCTGCGCCAGATGAAACAGCCGGGAAAAATGTCTAACGTCGTCAAAATGTCGGTTTCTCTCCCCGAAACGGGCAGTGATGCATTTTCTGTTTCCTGTCTTTTTTATGGTTGGGGAAAACTTATCGAAACGTTTCGATGAATTCTAATTCACTGAGATTTCTTTGCAGCAGGTGAAAAGTTGAACTGTGATTAGGATCGTGCGATCTATCAGTAAGAGGAATAAAAAAAGTGATCTGAGTCTCGGAGGGAATACAATGAATGGAGCGAATGACAGAAAAAAGCAGAAGCCTGTTCGGCCTCTGCTTTTCAAATCAATCTCAATGTCTGGCTGTGAAAAAATGCGCTTCTATGCCCCTTGCAGGGACTTCAGCATCACCTGAACTAATTGTGTCCCTTCAGGTGTTGCCCAGCTGCCTGCCAGTTCTGCGATCAACTGGTTGGTACTGGTCAGCGTAACGCCGTTTGTCTCCATCCGGCGCAGCGCCATCTCATCTGCCATTTTACTGGGTGAACCGCCCGCATCGGCGACGACCTGCACCTCGAACCCATCACGAACCAGACTCAAAGCCGGATAGACGGTGCAGACATCATTCGTCACGCCTGCGATGATGATTTTCTTCCGCCCGCTGGCATGCACTGCAGCGGCAAAATTTTCGTCATCCATCGCATTCACAATCCCCAGACGCTTGATACGGGCATTGAATTCAGCAGGAAGCAGTGTTTCCAGTTCACTCAGTAAAGGGCCCTGAGCATGTTCTTCCATGCTGGAAGTTAAGACCACTGGCATGTTCAGAATCTTTGCTGATTCTGCCAGCATCAGGGCATTTCGCTTCATTTCTTCGAAATCAATGGATTTCACCCAACTCATTGTGCCGACCTGATGGTCAATCAACAACAGCACGGCATTGCTGGCAGTAAATTTTTCATATGACATCGTCTTTCTCCTGTTTCAACCACTGGGTTCCCCCATCAGGAACGGACTGCGTCCCCGACGAAAGTATGGCTAATGCTTCAAATCTCGGATCGACAACGTGGTTACATCCCACGCTGCACCCTGAATTCAGATCGGTTTAAGGCTGCAGAACGGGATAATCGGTATAGCCTTGTTCACTACCGCCGTAATAGGAGGATGGATCCGCCTCATTCAGCGGTGCACCCGCCTCAAGCCGCGCCACAAAATCGGGATTGGCCAGTACCATCACGCCGTAAGATTCCAGATCCGCCAGGCCAGCCTTCAGGTCATTGCCAATGGACACCCGCGGACGTCCCGGACGGTTCAGAATCAGCGTGTGCTGCCAGATCTCCCGGATGTCACGCAACAGTTCTTCATTGCCCTGATGCATGATGTGCAGGTAAGCCAGCCCCAGCTTGTTCAGCTCCGCCACCAGATAACGATACAACGCTGGCCCTTCGGCACCTTCATCAATGCCCCAGATTGCCGTGCCCGGCGACAAGCGAATCGCTGTTTTATCGGCCCCGATTTCATCTGCAATCGCTGTCGCAACTTCAATCGCAAACCGTGCACGATTTTCAATGGAACCACCGTATTCATCTGTTCGAGTGTTGGCGCTGGGCGCAAAAAACTGCTGCACCAGATAAGCGTTGGCACCATGAATTTCGATGCCATCTGCGCCTGCTTCAATGGCTCGTCTTGCGGCGACCCGAAAATCATCGACGGTTTGCTGAATCTCTGCCGTCGTCAGTGCCCGGGGCACCGGAATATCCTGCATACCGCTCAGGGTAAACATTTTGGTTTGCGGCGAAATTGCTGAAGGCGCGACGCCCTGACGATGATGGGGGGTGTTGTCCGGATGCGACATCCGGCCAGCATGCATCAATTGAAAGAAAATATGGCCGCCCTTGGCATGAATCGCAGCAGTCACCGACTTCCATGCCTCAACTTGTGCATCGGTGTGGATACCCGGCGTTGCCAGATAACCCTGTCCATCTTCCGATGGCTGAACACCTTCACTGACAATCAGGCCAATGCTGGCACGCTGCGTATAATATTCCGCCGTCTGTGGGCCAGGCGTGCCGTCAAAATTCGCTCTGGATCGGGTCATCGGTGCCATCACCAGACGGTTAGATAATTTCATTTGGCCTAGTTTGACCGGTGCAAATAACTGACTCATGCTTCACTCCTACGTCTCGGCTCACTCAATGTTGATAGGGTCATCATGAATCAATTCACATTTGGAATAAATATGATTAAATGGAAATCATTAAGCCATTAATGGAGCAATCATGACAGGCCTACTGAATGACATGGCGTTATTTGTTGAAGTCGCCAATGTGATGAGTTTTCGCAAAGCTGCCGAAATCACAGGTGTGCCGAATTCCACCTTGTCACGGCGCATCAGCGTGCTGGAAAAAGAAATCGGATTACGTCTGATGCACCGGACCACCCGAAAGCTGGAATTGACGGAAGCAGGGCAACTCTACTACGAGCGCTGCAAGCGGATTGTTGAAGATGCCAAGCTGGCTCATGAGCAATTAGGCGATATGCTTGAACAGCCCAGCGGGCTGATCCGCGCTTCCCTGCCTGTCGACTTCGCGCTCACGTTTCTGGCACCGCTGATGCCTGAATTCATGCGTCGCTATCCGGAGATAACATTTGATTTTGATCTCACGCCGCGCAAAGTGGACATGATTACGGAACACGTTGATGTCGCCATTCGAATCGGCGAGCAGGAGAGCTCCAATTTAATCGCCAGAAAACTCGCCAGCCTGAAAACACAGCTCTATGCATCGCCCGGCTATCTCGCCCGTTATCCGGCACCGAACTCCCCTGATGAGCTTACACAGCATCAGTGCCTGCATATCCGGAATACCAGCCGGTGGTGTCTGAATGACGGCTCACAGACTCAGGAAATTGCCGTATCAAGCCAGTTTACGCTGAATAACATGGGGATGATCCGAAGGTTAGCAACCTTAGATCTGGGCATCGTGCTGATGCCGGAAGAAATTGTGATTGAAGCGTTACAGGCGGGACAGTTACAACGCATTCTGCCCGAGTGGCAGGGAACAGAGACCTCAATTTACGCGTTAACCGAAACACGGCTATTGCCTGCGAAAACGCGCTGTTTTATTGACTACATTCGGGAGTGTCTTGCTGAATCTCCCACACCATGAGCGATTCAGCAGCCGCTGGGTAGCCAGCGGCTGATTGTTCAAGCTTACTTCGCGAGTTTAAACGCGCCGACCAGACGATCCAGTGTCTGTGCCAGTTCAGCCAGTTCCTGACTGGATTTTTCCAGTTCGGTGCTGGCGTCCAGACCCGCCTGAACGGCCTGATTCACCGTATCCATGTTCAGGTTGATTTCATTCGCCACGCTGGATTGCTGCTCGGTTGCTGTCGCCACCTGCGTGTTCATATCCAGAATCGACACCACCTGACGGGAAATTTCTTCCAGTGCATTCCGCGCATTTTCAGTGGCTTTGGTGCCTTCCTCTGTCAGTGAGCGGCTGCTTTCCATGGCATCAACCGCATTCTTTGCTTCCCGCTGCAGCTGGTCAATCATGGTCTGAATTTCATCGGTCGATTTCGACGTTTTCGTTGCCAGATTCCGAACTTCATCCGCAACGACGGCAAAACCACGTCCGGCTTCACCAGCCCGTGCCGCTTCAATGGCAGCATTCAGCGCCAGCAGGTTGGTCTGTTCGGAAATACCGCGAATCACCTCCAGAATGGAGCCAATCGACTGGGTTTTGTCTGCCAGTGTAGCCACAACCACAGACATGTTATTCATTTCATCAGCCAGATGATTGATGGTGCTGGTCGCCGCCTGGAGCGTATGACGGCCCGCCTGGGTTTCACTGTTTGCTGTACCCGCAGATTCAGCCGCACCGGCTGCATTGTTCGAAATCTCGTTGATGGTGGCGATCATTTCGTTCATGGACGTGACCACCAGCAGCGTTTGTTCACTTTGCTCCTGTCCACGGGAAAGGGCGTGCACAGATTGTTCACGCAGCGAAGTCGCGGTGCGACCCAGGCCAACTCCGGTATTCACAACCTCAACAATGATTCCGTTGATCTTGCCCACAAAGGTATTGAAGGCCGTCGAAATACGGGCAATTTCATCATCCCCTTTCACTGGCAGGCGAACCGTCAGGTTACCATCGCCTCTGGAGATATCTTCCAGCGCCTGCTGCAAACCGGTCAGAGGTTGGAACAAGCGGCTCATCACCCACATCAACACAATGGCGCAAAGCAGGAAAATCAACACAATCGCCAGCAACTGCGTGGTCACAATTTCTTTCGCAGCGTTGTCCACTTCGGTGATAGGTATCCCGACATCAAATGAGCCATACAGCTGGCCGCCCACATAGACAGGCATCATGATGTCATAGACCCAGACTTTCTGTACATCAGCATACCATTTGGAATGCTTTGGCTTCCCTTCACCCGCAGCTTCTCTCGTGTATTGATCATCGTATACTTTCTGAAGCTTTTGCCGATCACTGTGGGCAACAGCGGTGATGTTTTTATCAATCACTACCGCATAGCTGATGTCACTGCGCTGCTTCAGCGTCGTGACAAAAGTCTGTAAATCGGCCAAGGGCTGATCGGAAGATTCCAGCACATACTCAACATGTTTTGCTAAGAGTTCAGCCTGAGCCTGCGACCGCTTCAGAATGATACTGTCGATTTCCTGATGGGAGATATAGGACGTGGAGGTGATACTTGCAATCGCAGCGATCGCAAACATCGCACACACGACCATAACGATGATCTTTTTCATTGTTGTTAGACCCTGACGCCGTAAAGACTTAAATTAGAAATTCATGAAAATGGCCTGCATTATCACTGCTGTCTGCGAGCCTTCATATCAGAAAAGCGGCACGCCGGGCAGCAGTAATAAACCCAAAAGTGACTCAATTTGAGCAAAAAGCTTATGCATCGATCCACTTATTTAAATGTCAGCTTGCAATATTTGAAGTGAATGCACAGTTTGACCCCATTTTATTCCATTACAGAATCAAGCTGTATCGAAATATGACGTGCTATCCGGATTCAATTCTCTGCACGGCCGCCACTTACGTTCCCCTCAGGCATGAAACAAGCAGCTGCCCCCATGTCGTAATGCATTCTCCAATATCGGGCTGCCATGCGCCCAACACAAAACCTTTACAGCCAAGTAAAGACAGATAGGTTTCTACATTCAGCCTTTATGCTTTCACTGGAAAATGCTTTATACAATCCAGAAAGGCTGTGATCATCATGAAGAAAAAAGCCATGACATCCATCATGGCTTTTCATCAAAGAGTTCAGCAATTCGTCGGTTACAACGAGGCTTTAATGGTCGAGATCATCTCGTTCACATGCGTGCCCTGAACCGGTGCCCCTTTAGCAGAGAAGTGCCATTCAGAACCCTGACGAGACAGCATCGCAATGAAAATGCCGGTATGATTACCCTGCTCAGACAGTGTGAAACGACACACTTCTGTCTGGGTTTGATCCATCACACGGCAGTACGCATTATCAACTTTACTGAATGGCTGGCCACGGAAGCTGTTCACCGTCAGTGCCATATAAGCCACATTATTCGGCAATTTTTCCAGATTGATCTTAATCTGCTCATCGTCGCCATCACCTTCACCGGTCCGGTTATCACCCTGATGATGAACGCTTTTACATTTTGATTTCAGCTGTTGGAAATACACGGTATCCAGGACTTCACCGGTGTCATCCAGCAGGACGCAGGAGGCGTCCAGATCGATATCTCCCGAACCGAAAATTGCGCCAAAGAAACCGGTTGAACGGATTGGGCTCCAGCCCAGTCCCAATGTCAGTTTTTTCAATTCAACCGACGCCGATTTGGTCAGTGAAATCGTGCTGTTCTTTTCTAGATTAATCGCCATAACTACTTCTTCCAGGTCCGTGAATTATTGGTAACCGTTCACAAAGTCAACCAGACCCAGCTGATAGCCAGCGCCCACGGCTTTGAAGTTCCACTGACCGTTCTCTTTAAACAGAGAGCCGAACTGTACCGAAGTTTCACTTTGGAATTCATTGCCCAGATTGAACTGTGCAATCAACTGACCTGAATCTTCGTTATACAGCTTGATATAGCTGTTTTTCACCAGACCGAAGTTATGATTACGCGCAGGGGCATCGTGGATCGTAACAATCAGAGAAATCTCGTCTGCATCCGGAGACATGCTGGTCAGGTTGATTTTGATGCTTTCGTCATCACCATCGCCATTACCGGTACGGTTATCACCGGTGTGAACAACAGCACCCTGCGGGCATTTCAGGTTGTTATAAAAAATAAAGTGACCATCAGACAGCAGTTTTGGCTCACCCTGCGCATTATGACGGCAAACAAAAGCAGATGCGTCGATATCAAACGGTGAGGTATGGGTCACAGGATCCCAACCCAAGCCCAGACGAAGATTAACCAGACCTGGTTCTGTTTTTTGCAGGTTGATGGAGTTGCCTTTTTCTAGATTAATAGCCATAACGTTTCTCTACTGATGATTTAATTAGACAGAACAGACAGTAATTCTGTTTTCATGGATTCCATTTTCTGGCTGGCGGCCTGACGTTGTCTGGCGCCTTCCTGCTCAATGGTGACCACATCCTGCAGCGTGCTGATCAGTGTGGTCTGGACATGTTCAAGGGTTTCGATATCCACAACGGAACGCTGATTGCTTCGCGCAACATCCAGCGTGTTCTGGCGCAGCATGTCGGCATTTTTACGAATCAGATCATTGGTGGTATCGTCAATTTTGTTGCTGAGCTGGACAGCTTTTTTCTGCTCCAGCATCGAAATCGCCAGCGTAAACTGCTTTTTCCATGCCGGAATCGTCAGCGTTTTGATGTTGTCGAATTTCTCAACCAGCGTCAGGTTGTTGGTCTGCACCATGCGGATCATCGGGGCGGTTTGCAGGGCCAGCATTTGCAGTGACTTCAGGTCATACACGCGCTTTTCAACCCGGGCAGCAATGTCCTTCAGATCACTGACCTGCTGCGCCAGATACGGGGAGCCTGCCGCTTCTTCAGCCATGCTATCAATTCGCTGCTGGATCAGACTCAGCTTGGCTTCACCGAACACAATGCAGGAAGACAGTTCTTTATACTCATTCATGTTATGAATGAAGACGTTATCCAATTGATGTGCACGTTCACGCAAACTCGATTGCTGCTTATCAATTTCTTTGACCAGGCGCTCAAGCTGCGTATTCACCGAATTAAACTGGGCCAGGATTTTCTCTTTGGTGTTCTTGACCTTGGCGATCAGTTTAGAGAAGAAATTGTCCTCCCCCATCAGGGCTTCAATATTGACGCCCTTTGCCAGGCCAATCACTTCCGTCAGGTTACCGGCCATGTGCTCCAAATCTTTACACTTCACATGCTTGAGCATGTCATCCGAATAGCTGCTGATCTTCTGAGCAGACGCATCGCCCAGTGTTGCAACACCATTCGGACTGTAAATATCCATTTGGGATAATTGGCTGACCAGCGTGGTACTGAGTACTTTTGTATCAATCTGGCATTGCTCCAGCTCAGACTGATACTGCCCCATGGCCTGATCAACTGCAGCCTGGATCACTGCCTGTTCAAGCGCAACCGGAGGTTGTGCGACTTCAGTAGATTGAACCCCAGGTGCAGGGGTGGCCGTGTTTACAAAAACAGGTTTAAACGTCATTTTTATTCAGCTCCATGATACTGGCGAATAATTTTTCCTGAACATCGTTGAGTTCGTAATACAGAGAGACTTCACTTTTCTCATGAAGCGCAATGGCAGTTAAAAACTGCTGTTTCCACACTTGAATAATGTGCGTACGGATTTCCTCAAGCTGGCTGAAACCATTCACCAGATTCGATGAATAAAGCTTGAGTTGCGGTAACGTCATCAGCAAAGACTGACGTAATACCTGAAGATTCGTGATTTTTCGTTCCCAACGCGACAAGGCTTCTTTCTGGCTCGACACTTTATCGGCGGCAAAAGGATCCGACGCAGATTGAGACGATTGCGCCTGACTGATTTCTTCCCGAAATACGGTCAGTTTGACTTTGGCGGCCAGCACCCTTAATTCCAGTTCCTGATAAATGGACTGAACAGACGCCATACGCACTTCGAAGTCAGTTAGGGTCGACTTCATTGAAGTCAGATCCTGAAAAACAGAGTCGATTTTTGCGTCGATCTGATCACAGGCAAAATCAAATTCATGCTTCACAAATTCGATCTTCCCTTTCTTGGTTCGCATCAGTGTTGCGATTTTGCTGGTTACTTTTCTGGGATTGAATATTGAAATATCAATACTTTTCGCAATATCAATCACCGACGATCCCATATCAGTCAGTTGATCAACTTTGCCCAGCTTGGCATAGTCCGACAATTCACCCTGAATCTCCTGAAATCGCTGCGACAAATGATTGCAGAACTCAATCTGAGCCGTTGCGCTTTCCAGGTTGATCTCTTCTGAATACGTTCTGACTTTCAGATAATCGTTACTCGACAGCTCAACATCAGGCTGTTTCTCGGCATCAACCTGATGTTTCCAGTCTGCCGGAATATCGACCTCGCCATTCACAGATTTCACCTGATTCGAAAAAAGAACACCGGGGGAACGATGTGTTTTTTCCGGCTGTGGTGCCGCAACGGGTATCGATATTTCTTTCGGTTTCTCACGTTCAACTGAAGCGAAGTCTTTTATCTTCGGCTTATTTTCTTTGCTGGTCTGAACCGCACTGTGAAATGTTTTAACCATTCGTTCATTCTGCTCTAACCGGGCCAGGAACAACCTGAAATGATAAAGCACTCATATTGTTTAAACCCAAGTGATCTCACGATTCGTGAATGAAGGTAATCGTATTACTCATTGTTTTTTAAGACAACTTTGATTATGAAAGTTACAGCAGTCATTTTTACTATCCACCCTGTCAAAATTACTGGTTCGCAATGAATTATTTGTTTTATGAGATGGATCCAACTTTGATTCAATCAATTTAATTTTTCAGAATGAATACACTCAACCCATGATTTCCCCGAACACTGCCCGAAGTATTTTATTGTCGGAGTTTCTCAGGCAGGAATATTGATATCTCAAAGATAAAAAACCGGGTTCATCCGAAATCACGAAAGCATGTCAGGTCTTCAAGATTCAACGAGATCATGCAGGCCACTGCCCTTGCCGTGGCCTGACGTATCGATCTCTCTATGCATCTGCATGTCTATCTCGAACTTCGAGACGACGTTGTCCATCTTTTCGGGTGAACCAGCTAATCAATCGATCCCACAGGCTCAATCGGCGGCTCATGATGAAGTAACAGCACATCTCTTCCTGAGCATCAAACCCGAAAAAGATTTGATAGCCCTGACGCTGAAAATGAAGTGCAATCAACGCCGATGATTCCTGAGTTTCACCTTCAGGCTGATAGACCCGGTAAGGTTCCGCTTTCGATACCTGTTGCCAGCTCTGGTCGGGTTCGGCCAGCACTTGATCCAGTGTCGATTTGTTTCCGACAAGCACCGTTTTAGATTTCAGAAAACGCTCCAGCCACATATAAGCAGGCGTACACCCTTGATGCCATTGTTGCACCGAGGCCAGTTGCCCGACCGCCAGACCGATCACCGACGCCTGTTCCCGGAACAGAGTGACAGGAATGGGCGCATCCCCCAGCAAGTAAGGTAAAACCACGTCTTCATTCTCACGCGCCGGATCAACAACGGTAATTTCTCCCTGTCCCATCAACACAGGTGGCAGCGTTTCCCGCAGCACAGCATCGTTGTCCAGTAATGCATCAAGTTCAGGGAGTCGGTTACGTTGCCCGCGTGGCCACAGGGACAGATGGTAAGTTCTGTGCCACAGGACCCGTTGCTGATCATCCATGACTTCAATGTCATACCGGCCAGGACGACAGTGTTCTGTCATTCCCAGATACCAGCCAAGGAAATACTCGGTATTGGGCTGAATAGTATGATTGGCCTGAACCGGCTGCCCCTGATCTTCCGGATGAGTGACTCTCACAATCACGTCAATTTCATCCGGGTAAGACAGGCCGTCCATTTCCGGGTGATAAACAACTTTCATTCCGAGAATCTTTTCGAAGGTCAGTTCAGAGATTCGCGTATTGCTGTCCAGCACTAAATAATCCGTTATATCGGGAACAACTTTCGCTTCCGGATTTTCCCGCTGAAATGATTCGATTCTTGCTTCGTCTGCCTTGTAAATACCTTCATCGACCCTGTCCAGCAGGGAGCCATATATCCGGCGACGGTATTGCCCCGCACGAATCCGGCTGACTAAATCACGAACTGTCGCTGAATCATCATCCGAAAATCGCTCCACCAGTGACATCTGGCCATCCACGACCGACAACGATTTCAGTAGCTTCAGCTGAGTGTGCTCACTGAGTCCTTGAATCGCACAGAACAAGTCATGGCGCTCCGCCAGATAACGAATCCCATGAAATAAATCATACCGAATCAAATACGGGAGCAGTCTTTCCAGTGAAATGCCAGCTTCATGCAGCTGCTGCGCGTAGTCGTTCTCACTCATCTGGCTGGGGTCATAGCAATCATGTAACGCTTGATCGGACAGTGCTGCACTGAACAGCAAGACACGCGCCCGCAATGGCTGACTCGCATGCCACAGCACAGTGCTCAGCTCGACTTCAGCGAAACGCTGCTTCAAAGACGCAATCTGGTACAGCTTTAATTTTTCCAAGGCGGCTTCCAGACGGGTTTGTCCGGAAAAGAAAGCCATGATTTCGTCCGACCTGACGCTGATAAATTCTTCTTCGTCATCCGGGATCTCGACTTCCTGATCGAGCAGGAACGATAATATCCTGTGGTTGATCTCCTCGCGAATCTCATCCATTAGTGCGGTATCAAAATACTCGTACCACGCAAGAGACGGATACAATTCGGTCAGCATCTGAAAGAACTTTTGCTGATCCTCTTTCTGCAGGTAACTGACAACAGAATGGATCACCTGATCGCGATTCGGATCCTGTTTTTCAGCGGCATAGCGAGCACCATACTTTGCAAGAATCGGTTTTGCCGCAGCATCGTCGGACTGTATCAGGGTCGTCATCAGCACGGCAGTTTCCTGAAGTTCGCCAATTTCGTCTCCGACAATCGCCCGTAAATGAAGAATAATTGCAACCACATCCATGTCGACATGGAACTGCTCGGCAACCACATCCGCAACTTGTGCCGGTGCAATTTCAATCCAGAGCGATAAGAACCGCCGGCTGGTTTCCCCGAGATTCGATGAATCTTGTGCTAAGTGATGTGCCGCACTCAGATAACATTTTGCACCCAGCTGTAGCACTAAATAACCATGACAGGGTGAATCTATGTCTGTCCTGATTGTTTGTGCCAGAATCGTCTTCAACGCCTGAACAGCATCCTCCCGACAGATTTCGTTCCGGATACACAGATAATCTTCAAGCAAGACAAACGCCTGTGACTGTGCATCCGTGATCGGTCGTTCAAATTGCTTCAGATCGTTTCCATCATCGAGATTCCTTGAGCTTTCAAGCGCACTCAATGCCCTTTCATTCAAGCACCAGGCTCGCAAATGAGCAATCATCCCCTGGGCAAGGGACTGTTCCAGAAGCTGTTGACTCAGTGCATAAAATGGATGGTGCTTGTGGTCACGCCGTAAGGAATACACACCGGCAAGCATCGCAATCCCTGCGGCCTTGTTTTGAGGCAACTGAACCAACTGAGGCAGAAATGTCTTCGCCTGTGCCCAGTCCGCTTCAAGCAACCCATCACAAATGAAATAGGGTCCATCTAATGCACCCCAAATTTGTTTGAAGAGGTCGAATGCCCCCCAAAAGTAAGACTTCCAATTGCACCCGTATCGCGTATAAAACTGCTCTGGTGGCATCAGCCGCACTTTGCCCAGCACAATAAACACCATTTCATCCGAGAAAGGCGTCTCATTTTTCAACTGGTAAATGACATCCAGCAAGCGAATGGCCTTCATGCGATTCAGCTCAATGTCGTCGTCCGACACAGCGCCCCTCAAAAACCAGTCATGGCCTAACCCGAACATGAAATGCATTGACAGGCAATGATCAAATTCCTCACGTCGTAACGCATACCGGATCAAATGCTGATACAGCCTGTACTGGCCTTCACGCGCCCGGTTCAGGATATCGCAGGGCTCGATTTCATCCTGAACAAGTTCGCCTTCTCCGAATTCCACATACCGCCACAAGGCATCACCCTGAGGGAGTGCGCCAGTGATGAATTCCTGCCAGGCAGCGACACTCTGACCAAATTCGTATTCATCATCAGATTCTTCACCTTCTTCCACAATATCGTCATCAGCTTTTTCAACCGCTGCAAAGCGTCGGTCAAACTCAGCCGGTATCACTGACGACACCTCGGCGGTCAATGCTGCCACAGACATTGTTTCGGTGAATGGCCCCGCCAGAGATACCGCGTCTGTCCTGTCTGTCCCCTGTTCATCCGGCTGAATCACCGACAGAACAAACCGCCGTGCGAATTGAATCTCGTGCGGCTCATCGGTGGCAGGAAACACATAAGGTTGCGCTTCACTACGCTGCGCGAGCAGGCTTAGTAACTGGTCAATGGTCTCCGGCTCTTTCTGACACACATGAACCAGATTGACATGCTGGCGAAAATCAACCTGGATCAGGTTGTTGAACGGCCCTTTCAAATCACATTGTGAAAACATACGGCCGCGGGCGATATCATTATCGCAGTAACAAAATGCCTTCAGCATCGACGCACTGAATCCATGATGAGCCACCAGCAAAGCGGGCAAATTCAGCACAGAGGGCGCAAAACTTTCATCCCAGCCAGCGACCACATAACCCGCAGCTAAGTAAGCGTATTCAGGATAAGTAAAACCAATCAGATAAAGCGCCGCAGCACCGAAAACTTCCGCCTCATTTACGCTGAGTTTCTGCGGGCAATTCAGTGCGCGTGCGGCCAGTCGAATGCGGTCACCTGCGTCAAAGAGCTGCGCTTTCAACGCGGGATTGAAACAGGCCAGTAAGAAAAAAACGTCTTCCGGGCTCAGCTGCGCTGACAGGTTATCCCGGTGCTGCCAGGCATCAATGGACTTCCAGGACAGCAATGCTTTCATCAGTGGCTGGTGCAAATGGTTCTTCAGCACCTCATTCACTTCGGTTTCCGGCAGAAAGCTGAGTGTGACACCCGCCGTTTCCAGTGCCTGTTCATGGCTGAGCCATCCGCAGAACTGTTGAAGGGCCTGCTGTATGGAATCGGATTGAGTCGGGTGGTAATGAATCACGTGTTGGGTATCAGATTGTTTTTGATCATGCATGCTTGAGCCATCAGACAAAGAACGGATGACATTGTCTGGCGACCAATCAAGCCGACAAATTTAAAACCAAAAAAATCAATAAATTGATGATTATCAATCTGTTACTTCAACATAATTGACCGTAATTCTGACTTTTCAGGCTGTGATTTTCACCAGGCCATCGCGACCCATCAGAAGGCATTCATATCATCGCTGCAATGATCATGGATTCGGCAACCGCAACATCCACGGCGTCAGCATGGGTTGCTCTGGGCTGTATTCACGATGTTCTCAGGATGAATCCACCCAGATGATCGCTATCTTTTTCCTGAAAATGGGCGCTGTTTAAAAACTTTCGTGTTCTTCACATCCTTCTGCTTGCAATGCTCTGACGCATCGTTTTTCATGACCGCGCTAACTCATGCCGCCACAGAGCAAACTATGCAATTATTGACCACTCACACCCAGCGCTTGATGCTGGTATCTGCCATCCTTGCTGGCGTATTTATTCTTTTTCCGTCCATCAGTGTCTATCAACTGGCTGCCTTTACTCAGTTTGTGATCGAACAACTGGGCAATCAGGTGATTCAATTATCCACTCTGGCACTGCTGATTTGTGCAGCCATCGTGGTCAGCCCCTTCGGCAAAAAGCGTTTAGGGGACGAAGCGCCAGAATTTGGATTCATCCCCTGGCTGGTGATGCTGTTTACCACCGGCATGGGCTCGGGTTTAATTTTCTGGGGGATTGCCGAGCCCGTCTTTCATTTAGCCAACCCGCCACTGCAGTCAGACGGGATGGATCCCAAAGATACCGCACTGGCGCTGACCTATTTTCACTGGGGCGTTCATGCCTGGTGCCTGTATGCATTGGCTGGATTAGTCATGGCCTGGGTTGCTTATGAAAAAAAACGGCCCATGCGTGTCAGTGCCTCCTTTATCGGTAACCGGAACCCCGGATGGTTCTCTCTGGTGGACTTGATCGCTGTACTTGCCATTCTGTTCGGCATTGCAGGCGTGCTGGCCAACACCATGGCGTTGGTGGAACAGGGGGTTCGTCAGGTATTCCAGATCGAAGGAGAAATGACCGGATTCAGACTGGTCATGACCGCTGTCATTGGTGTGCTTTTTACAGCGTCCAGCGCTTTAGGATTAAAGAAAGGGATTCAGCGACTCAGCAGCCTGAATGTCTGGCTCATGCTGGCATTGTTCACGTTCGTATTCATCAATATTGACGGCAGCGCCGTGATCACGCGAATGTTTAGCTCGGTTGCTGCCTACGTGACACTGCTGCCGGACGTCTCGTTCGGGATGATTGAAGGCAGTGAAACCTGGAGCCAGGGCTGGACGGTCATTTATCTGGTCTGGTGGATTGCCTGGACGCCTTTTGTCGGACCCTTTATTGCCAGAATCAGCCGGGGCAGAACGGTCCGGCAATTTCTGATCTGTACCATCATGATCCCAACACTGGCATCGATTCTGTGGTTTTCCGGCTTTGCCGGTGCGGTGTTTGAAAGTGATTATCTGCCGGAGATCATGGCAGCGGTGAATCAGGATTACACGCAGGGGCTATTCCTGTTTTTTGCACACCTGCCCTTTAGTAACATCCTGTCGATTGCCGCACTGGTCTTGTTGCTGACTTTCGTCATTTCCAGCTCGGATTCTGCCATTTACGCGGCTGGCATGATGACGGATGACACCCGTACCAGCAGTAAAATCAGCTGGTCTGTGATTGTGGTTGCCATGAGCATGGCATTGGTGATGTTCAACGACGTTGATTTGAATAAACAGGTCGCGATCGCAGGCGCTATCCCCTTCACGTTTGTCCTCATCGCGCAGGGGATTGCAGCGGTCGCAGAGCAGGTGCGAACCAAACCAGAGCCACTCCCGACACCGCAGCAGGAATAACGCTTTCCCCTCAGCGCCCACCTCCGGCGCTGAGGGAATCACTTACAAGCTCACGCTCTGACAATGCACCGGAATTGTCTGACCCGCGACCTTCATGACACACTGATCAGCTTCTTCACGCAGGAACTCAAAGACCTGAGCGAACTGATTATTCTCCTTCAGCGCGGCCTCATCCGGCACAGATCCTGCCACACCGGCGACCGTGGGTCGTCCGGGGCTGATTTCAACCGCTGACTTGAAGACATTCCCAGTCACTTCAATCGACCCTTGCTGCGGAATGGCCCGGATCATGATGGATGAACGGTTCGCCGTCCCGAAATCACCATAATTAAACCAGTTGTTATAAACATGAACATAACTGCCGCCGTAGCCATCTTTTTCATGCATATCAAACTGATGATAGGCGTCTTTTCCGCCGCCCTGCATAACCAGATTGTATGATGCCGTATACCCTTCTCCCAATGCGCCAGAACCGGCGATCGCATGTCGGTTATGATTAAAAATATTGCACCGGATGTCCGCGGTGGTCTCACCGTTCTGCACCACGACCCCATAACCAAGTTCACTTTTAATATTATGGTGAATAAAGTTATGGCTGATCTGACTGTCCCTTGAACGCTTCAGCGACACCCCTGCCCAGGGCCAGCCAAAAATTTCATTATTATCGACAACAATCCCGACAGCATCACTTTGCGATTGCATCGCGATTGTCGACTTCAGGGTGTCACTCACCTGACTTGGACCTTCAATGATCAAGCCCGTCACGCGCGCATGGCTGGCCAGTGTCATCACAGGATATCGGTCTTCATCGATGCCAGAATTCGGCAAGACCAGTAACTTCCCCGGTTGTGCCGCTCTCCCCCGCTCCCCAAACAACGTCTGGGATGCACCAACCGACAAAGCACCCGGCTGATTCGGGATTTCAATCGTGACACCATTGGGCACTTTGACATAGGCGTAGCCGCTATCCAGTGCCGTTTTCAATGCCGTGTAATCTGAAACCTCAATCAACTGATTGAGATCCGGCACCAGGACAGGCACTGATTTCACCCCTAGCGTGCCGCAGGTATCAGGATCAGCATACTGATCAGGATTCTCGACGAAAGCGGATTCCACGACATTTGAGGCTTGTTTCTCATCGGAATCCCCCGTACAGGCAGTCACAGACAGAAACAAAACGGGGAGAGAAAGCATCGGAATCAATTTCATAACAGTATTCTTTTACACATAACAATGAGCAGAGATAAAAAATATAAAACGACAATGATCGCTGCCGGCTTAAAAGGATCAAAACAATCGGCAACATTTACATCAAAACCGATTGATTGAAACATTTTCAGAACAAGGAAAAGTGAAAGATTTATCAACTCATTCAGCATATAAGTCCTATTGGGTTGATGGCATTTTAACTGGTGGCAAAACATACAATGACAGTGTGATATCCACTCGTAAACATGAAGAAATGTCATTCAAAAAACATTATTATTGACATAATCCATTCTCACTCCACACCCTATACTGAACAGGTATTGATCCAGGTTGATATGAAGCAGAAAATTTTCACAAAACTTCTTGTGGTTCCATTTACCTTATGCGTCTTGATGTTCCTGATGTTCTGGAATCAAATGTCTGGAAATCAAGGCACACTCAAAGCAATGAACTCGATTTATTTAGATCGTGTTATACCCCTTCAGCAATTGAAAAACATTTCTGATGCGTTTGCAGTTGATATTGTTGATGCTTTTAATAAGTGGAATATTGGCCAGATATCTCAGCATGAGCTGGAAACCTCGGTCCTGACAGCGAAAGACGACGTTGAGCGAATTTGGAATCAATACTATTCCACAACTTTAACCAACGAAGAAAAAAACATTGCAAATCAGCTTTCTGTAGAAATCAGAACCATCAAAAATAATCTGGTAAATCGACTGAAAGAAGCTGAAAAAAGACCGGAAACAGCCGATCAAATTTCCCGAGATGTTTACGCGTTAATTGACCCCTTGTCTAACCATATCGACACGCTGATCAATATTCAGTTAAACACATCTGAGCAAATCTATCAGAAAAGCCAGGCACAATACGAAACGGATCTCATTCAGTCGATCCTGCTGTTAATCAGTGCCTGTATTCTGGGCTTTATCGTTGCATTTTGGATCATCCGGAAGGAACTACGTGTGTTACCCGAAATCACACGCGCTATCCAGAAAATGTCGAATGGTGATTTTACACCCAACACGATCACCACAGCGAACAATGAACTGGACATTATTTCATCGTCCCTGTACGCATTGCAGAAAAGCATCGTCAGCATCATTGAAGCCTCAGAAAACATGTTGAGTCAGCTGGCCGTGAATCAAACCCAAATCTCTGAAGTGATTCGCAACAACTCCATTAATGCCGAACGTGAACTATCTGAAGTCGAACAAGTTGCCGCCGCAGCCACGCAACTGTCTTCCACCGCATCCGACGTCGCGCAAAATGCTCAATCGGCTGACACAACGACAGGCTCAGCGATTCAGGTGATCGTCGACAGCACCCACACCCTGGAACGTTCCGATCAGATTGCCGAACGTGTGGGTCAGTCTATTCAGGAATCTGCGACCATTATCAACGAACTCAAAGTGCATTCCGATAACATCAGCTCCGTGGTTGATGTGATTAACGGTATTTCTGAGCAAACCAACCTGCTGGCGCTGAATGCGGCCATTGAAGCCGCCAGGGCAGGAGAACAGGGACGCGGATTTGCCGTGGTTGCGGATGAAGTCCGGGCACTGGCTGCCAAAACGCAACAATCAACCATCCACATTCAGCAAATCATCAGCCAATTGCAGGCGCAATCCAAACGGGCCGATGATCACATGCAGCTGAACACGGAGCTGGTGACAGAATCTCAGACGAATACGCACGCCCTGTCGGAAGCATTTCAGATGATCTCAGAACAAGTCTCGCAAATTTCCGACATGAACACTCTGGTTGCCACCGCCTCGGAAGAGCAATCTTCAGTGACCAGAGATATCTCGCAACGGCTGGAAGCCATCAGTCAGATCGTGCAGCAGAATACGGATAACGCGAACCAGACCAAGCTGGCCAATGATGATATTTCGGCCCTGACGCAGCGCCTCAGAAAGGAAATGGCCTTCTTTCAGATCCATTCACACTAACCCTCCAAACGAATTCAGGCCCGCTTCCGGGCCTGAGTTTTATGAACCATTAAAGTGGCTGACATCGCGGACACGGTGGCTTGGGTGTGCCCGGTACACGGACATAGCCCAAGGACTGGCCATCGGTATATTTACCATCTGACAACGAAATGCTCACGCTGTTAATTCCCGGATTGGCGGGCGTGATGCTGATCGTCTGGCTGCCATTCAATGCACTGAGGCTAATCGAACGCGAAGTTGACTGACCATATAAGTCATCCCGAACCCGAATCGTCAGGCGTGCATTGACACTCGTATCTTTGGCTGCGGTTGAATACTTGTCGATCAGATACTGGACATTGGCCTGAATTTTACCGGAAGCATGGGACGCGCTGGCACTGACAATTCTTGGTTTTTTCTGGACCCAGACCCCTTCAGCAGAGCACATGCCCCCAGCACGGTTGATCCATACCAGCCCATAACCATAAGTTCGGGAAAACTTCATATTCAGATAGGAGTTTGCATCCAGATTCGACTTATCTTTGCCCACATAACCAAACTCAGAGTTATTAAACCGAACGTAAGCATATCGGTCGAATAAATTTCCTTTGGCCCGGAACTCTTCATCCTGCAACACATGCTTTGGTACTTCCACGCGCAGGTAATCGAACGAATTAAACAGATTAATCAGGGCTTCAAAAAAGTTCGCGTATTCTTCCTGATTATAGTCAGTCTGATCCGGTTGAGAGGGGTCGGGATAAGTTTGGGGATCATTGTAAATATCATAACCACTGTCAATCGCATTCCGGACATCCTGATACTGAACGTCATACGACTTCACACGACCATACTCACAGCCTGCCGGTAAATCAAACGAGCGCGCTTGGGTTGTCATCGACGTCACAGCCATTGTCAGTGCTGCGAAAGATAAAATCGATTTTCCTTTCATATTTCAACTCCTTATTTTAAGAACTTTCATCTGACCTTTTGATGATGAATCAATCAGATGAGTTCAGGAGAGAAACAGAGATCATCCATACCAGACAAGCCTGAACGACAGTGAATGAGATATAGCCAGCATGAATATTATGTTTATTGCATATCAATCAGATTGCACTTAGGTATCACTCGCAGAAAGAGCAGCATATCGTCATTTCTCCACATCAGTTCTTGATCTGTTTTCGTAGTAAAACAGCAAAACGAGACACGTTTTCTGCACTGACCTGTTCGATACTCAACCCAAAAGAAAACAGGGATATCCCGATGAATGCGCTGAAAATCCTCTTGCTGCTCTGCTCCTGTCTGATATCCGGCTGCTTTTCAGAAGAAAAAATCACCTTTCAAAGTGGCGAGAACCAATTATCCGGAGTGTTCCTGCATCCGACCAATCATCACCCCAGTAAGGCCGTCCTCCTTTTTGTCCATGGCGACGGCGCAATGCCTTTTGATGCGGAAGGATATTATCCTCTCATTTGGGATCAGCTCCGGGCGGAAGGATACTCCATATTGAGCTGGGATAAACCGGGCATCGGAGAGTCGACAGGCAACTGGCTGGATCAGTCGATGGCAGACAGACAAAACGAAGTGCTGGCAGCCATTCGATGGGTTCAGTCCCGATATCATTTCACCTCACAAACGACCGGGATCATTGGATTCAGCCAAGCCGGTTGGGTTTTGCCTGCACTGGCAACCCATGCCAAAGCACACATCGGATTCATGGTCGGTATTGGCTTTGCCACGAACTGGATCGAACAAAGCCGGTATTACACGCGTATCCAGCAGCAAGAAGCTGGGGCGACTGCCACTGACATCCAGGCTGCACTCAGTGCATATGATCAGGAAATTGCACTGCTGCATCAACGCCCGAGTTACGCGGATTACCGGAGAATAATGGGCAATGCTGCAATGCCGGAACCGCGGTATCCGTTTGTCCTGAAAAATTTAGACGCCGATGCAAAAGCGGATTATGAAGAGCTGGAAATACCGACGCTGCTGATGTGGGGCGAGCATGATCTGAATGTTGATGCTGCCCTTGAATATCAGCGGCAACAGCGCCTCAGCAATGTGTCGGTCACTGCCACCCTCATCCCACTCGCCAATCATGGGCTGCTGCATACGCACCACTTTCCCCACCAGAAGATGGGCATCAGGGATCTGCTAAAGCTGTATTGGCTCGGACAGCAAGCATTTGCGCCTGGCGCACTCGATACACTGACAGACTGGCTCAATCAGCAATCGCTCGGGGCCAAACAAGCCTCCTGGCTGAACTTATTGAATGTGCCGCCACCGCTGACAGCTGGTCGTTTCTTCACAACCCCTGCATCGGTTCTATCTGAACCTTTACAGCAAGAGATCCCCTGATGCTTGATCAACCATGCAAGACCGTGCATGCTTTTGTGACCATTCACAATGCCTTTTCTGCCATGGAACAGCATCTACATCATGCCCACCCTTTGTCCAACTTGCATGAAATCGTGCCGGAAAACGCTTTACTTACCTTGATGCCAGCGCATTTGCGTCACCGGTTCGAAACCGCTTTGCAACTGATGCATCAGTCGCTGGCGGAACCCTTGTCCTGGGAAACCATTGCGCAGCGCAGCGCGATCTCCCCCTTTCATTTTCACCGTCAATTCACGCAGTTGTTCCATGAAACACCGGGACAATATCTGAACCGACTCAGGCTGCAATTCGCCGTATCCAGATTACTCACCGTGCCACAAGCCTCTGTCACAGACATTGCGCTGAGCGCGGGCTTTTCGTCCTCTCAGGCGCTTGCCAAGGCATTAAAACGCGAAACCGGCTTTCAGCCAAAACAGGTCAAATTATTGGGGGCGCAGGGTACTCCTGAAGAAACCATGGCATTCCTTGCGAAACTGGCCCACCCCAGCCAGCGTTTTTCCAGCGGACAGACACCTCAATCACTGGAACAACAACTCGCAGCCACCATGCCCTGTGAATTGCTCTGGTTTCCCGCCCGAGGGATATCCCGGCCAGTGACCCACCGGGGCAACTGGACCCATTTTCATGAACACTTTGGTGCACGCACTGCAAAGATGCTTTGTGCGACGCCGATCTCCCAACTTGAACGCAGCTGGCAGGATATGAGCGCCAGCTTTGGACTCTGGCGCATGCCTCCAGAAACAGGAGATGATGTGATTGAAGCGGGACACTATTTGTGCAGTCAGGTACGCGTTGCTTCCGAAATAGCGTATCTGAAAGCCATCGAGTCTCTCTTTCAGATTGCAGAAAATCTGGGATACGAAATCAACACTTCTGGCTGCCTTCTCGAAACCTTGCTGGAAATGGATACCGATTTTGCCGGATATGCAATTTTTTACTTTCAGATTCCGGTTGAATCGCCTGATGCAGAGCGTTTTCCAAACGGACAGACACCTTAGTCAACTGGTGGCATCCTTTAGCGTTTTCCAAACGGACAGACACCTTAGTCAACTGGTGGCATCCTTTAGGACAGACACGTCGCTTTCCAAGAGAGCGTCCTCTGGGACAGACATAGTTAAATATCATCCTCGGCATACACCGGGACAGGCATCATTAAACATCGCTCCATTATATAAGGATAGAAGTGCCTGTCCGTTTGATTGTGTTCCAAGCGGACAGACACATTAAAAAAAGAAGGGTTCAATTTCCGTCAATCCCAACGGAAACACTGTTTGAAGCTCATGGAAATAGCAATTGAATTGATTTTCTAAATCAATCATCAGGCTGCTTTTATCCCGCTTCATTTAAAGGCGAGTGAGATCATTGTCGCGCGGAGCAAGGTTTGATTTGTTAGGGATTCTGGCTGATCTGAGCTGCTTTACGGAATTTGTAATCCCGTTCTCCGCTGTCGATTCAATGATGGCAAGGCCGATTGAATGGCAGCAGGGGAGCCAATGAGTGCACCTTTCTCGATTTGTGTACAGATTTTCAACCATGTCTGATGATTCAAGCCGAGTCGTGCCAGAATGGGCTGTTGCCTTGATTCAATTTGGCCATGTTTGCCCGCTTTGATTTGCCGCCCGGTCCAGTCGAGGAGTTTCAGATAATCCAACAAGCGGAACGGGAGTCCGTCCGGCATGTCTTTTCTCGGATTTCCAGCGAAAGGAAACAGAGAAGGTGCAGAGGCTTTCGTTTGTCGAAGTGATTCAATCCGTGTTTTTACCGATGTAAAGTCGGATGTTTCCGGTGTCTCAGCAACCCCGGCCCGAACCGGGTTCAAGTCGACATAGGCCATGGCGGCGGCCAACGCTTTATCATCCAGCAACGCCTGACTTTTGAAACGACCTTCCCAAAAGTGACCCGTACAATCGTCTTCTCGATTGGCTTCACTGGCAATGAATTGATTGAGAAGCCGCATGAACCAACTAATGGAGCAGAGTCTTTCCCGCCAGGTTCGGATGATTGCGAGGCATGCCTTTTGCTCAGACTTCGATGAAATTTCCCCCTTTAAGTACCGCTGAATCAGTACCGGCGCCTGGTGCAACGTGAGCCAGCGCTGAATGACCTCGTATTCAGAAAGTTGATGGACTCGCTTGGTGTTGATATGCAGCACTAAATGATAGTGATTACTCATGATTGCGTAAGCACAAACATCAATGCAAAAGACGCTGGCAATCCGCTTCAATCGCTTTTCGACCCAGCCGCGACGGTGTTCATAGCTCGTCTGAGTCAACTCATCGTACCCGCAAAGAAAAGAGCGACGGACACACCGAGAAACACAATGGTAATAGGGCGTTGCTTCGACACTGATCAGTTGGCTGCGTGCTGTGGTCATAGTTTTTCATCGAATAGGACTGGATGCATAAACAGTATTTCAGTTTGGCACTCTGGGAAAGATGCAAATGATGAAGACGAGAATTCGGTCTGAAATTGATGAAAATGATAGAGGTGTTTTTTGCTTGAGGTACTTAAGATGCCTGTCCTCACTCAAGTAAAGCGGGACAGTCACCCATAGAATTACCATCAACCATCAAACAGGACAGTCACCCCATAGAATTGAAGGCCCAGGCAAAGCTCAATGATTAACTGTCTGTCCGCCCATCTGTCCCAGAGAGAAAACCGCCGTCTGTCCTCCAGTTCCTCCCTTCAAATAGCCACAATATGATGCTGAGACACATGGCGATACTCAGGTGGCTGAACTTCACTGGACACCGGATGGATGGGATCAGGGATCTGATGCTGTGACAAGACTAACGATAGATCTCGCTTCACACGAACATCCGCAATCGGTACAGCTTGCATCAGACGTTGCGTGTAAGTGTGCTGAGGGGCGTGTAACACTTCATCTCTGGGTCCCATCTCAACAATTCTGCCTGAATACATCACCGCGACGCGATGACTCACCTGTTCTATCACAGCCATGTCATGTGAAATAAACAGAAAACTGAGCTGGAGCTCTTGTTGTAACCGCCCAAGTAACTCAAGCACTTGGGCCTGAACAGAGACATCAAGAGCAGACACCGATTCGTCGGCAATCACCAGTTTAGGCTGAGAGGCAATCGCGCGTGCAATACCAATGCGTTGGCGTTGGCCGCCAGAAAATTGGTGTGGATAGCGATCAAGCATATCCGGAGAAAGTTCCACCTGCGCCATTAAAGCTGCAGCATGGTCACGCACTTCATGCTTTGAACAAATATTGTGGATTAACAGTGGCTCTCGCAGCAGCTGAAAAATACTTTTTCTCGGATTGAGTGAGCTGTACGGGTCTTGAAAGATCATTTGGATATCTTTGCGCACCGCCATGAAAGCATCACCTTTCAGACCGTTAAGTTCTGTGCCGTTCAGCATCGCACTACCGGAAAATGGCACCATGTTCATGAGTGCTTTTCCTGTGGTTGATTTCCCGCAGCCACTTTCTCCGACAATGCCCAGTGTTTCTCCCCGTGCAAGAGAGAAACTGACACCATCGACCGCACGAACCTGATAACGCTCACGAGCCCAAAAGGGGGCATCCAAGTCAAAATGTACCGACAGATTGTCCACTTCGAGCAGCGGGTCAGGCTTCTCAATCGCTGTCATCGTTGGCGCGTTTCCAAGTTTTGGAACCGCTGCTAACAGTTTTTGGGTATATGCCGCTTGGGGTGACGTAAACAGGGTTTCAACATCGCTGTACTCTTCCACGTTGCCACGGTTCATGACCACAACCTGATTGGCCATTTCGGCAACAACACCCATATCGTGCGTGATCATGATGACACCGGCATTGAAATCGGCTTTCAATTCATTCAGTAAACTTAGGATTTGGGCTTGAATCGTGACATCAAGGGCGGTTGTGGGTTCATCGGCAATCAGGATTTTCGGCTGCCCGACCAAAGCAATCGCGATCATGATGCGTTGCAGCATCCCGCCGGACATTTCATGCGGATATTGCGAGAAACGTTTTTCTGCACGAGGGACTTTCACGGCATCGAGCAATGCAATCGCTTCTTTTCTAGCTTGAGCAGCAGAAACCTTCCGGTGCGCTTGAATCGCTTCCACAATCTGCTGGCCAGCCGTCATAATTGGGTTGAGCGACATCATGGGATCTTGAAAAATCATCGCAATCTCATGGCCACGCAACCGTTGCATTTGTGCTTCTGACTGAAGCAGCAAGTCTTTTTCACCAAAGAGAATCTTACCGCTGCTTACCTGGGCAACCTGAGGCAATAACCTCATGATGGCAAGGCTGGTCAACGACTTCCCACTCCCTGATTCTCCGGCAATACAGAGCGTTTCCTGCTCGGAAAGGGTGAACGACAAATCGTTCACCACAGGTTGAGTCAGAGGATTGTTTCCGATTCGGATGGTTAGGTTTTCAACCGACAATAACGGCATATCATTTCCTCTTCCGATTCAGTCGAACACGATGTTTGGGAAGTAGAAACTGACGAGCCAGTTCGGCATGTCGACAATCTCACTGATTCGAAGATCACCGCAGACAGAGCACAGCATGTAAGCGTCTTCTGGACTGAGATGATGCAGGCGGCAAAGGTGCTCAATCATCTGGCTGACGGCGATCCTGGCCCCTTCCATTAAATCAGGGTGAGCACCCGTAGTCACCATATAACCTTGACCGTCTAAATGACGAGAAACAGGGCCTGGCGTGGTGAAAAATGGCATCTTCAACGGTTTATTCTTAATCAGATCGACCGTCATCACCACATTCATCGGGCTTTCAATCGCGGTGCCGCACACTTCACCATCTCCCTGTGCTGCATGGGTGTCGCCCACAGAGAGTAAGGCCCCTCAACCGCCACGGGGAGATAAAGCGTTGTCCCGGCAGACAGATCTCGGATGTCCATATTTCCGCCAACATGCCGTGGCGGAACGACAGAATGGACACCTGGCTCCGCCAATGCCAGTCCGATTGTGCCAGCAAAGGGCTTGAGAGGCACTTTGGCATGCTTCCCGAAGGCTGCCGGCGAGCATGTATTTTTATCATAGGACCATAAAGCAAGTGCCGGAGATTGAAACTGGTCTGCCAGCAGGCCGAACCCCGGGATGTTTGCGGTCCAGCCAAAACCACTGGGTTTGAATTCTTCAATGGTCAGCCGAATGACATCCCCGGGTTTCGCCCCATCAATAAAGATGGGGCCAGTCACCGGATTAATTTGACCAAAGTCGAGGTTGGCAATATCTGCAGCGGTCGACTGGGCATGTAGCTGTCCGCTCGCGCTGTCTTTACATTCAAATTCCAACGTCGTGCCTGGTATCACCTGACTCACTGGCTGAATACTGTTGTCCCAGCCATGGTGATGGTGAACACTGTGAATGGTTTTGATCAAGTGATCGTGGGAGTTGTTATTGCACATCTTTCACCCATACTTTTTCGTAGTGAACAGGAATATGAACCGGATCGACAAAAATGGCTTTGTCGCCGCCAAGACGTTCAGAGCGGATGGTGAACCGTTTTTCGTGGAACACCGGCACCCAAGGCGCATCTTTCATCACGCTGGTATAGATGTTTTCCCAAGCTTTCATGCGTGCCTGTTGTTGGCCTGCATCCACCATGGCATCCGCTTGCGCAGCTTGTTGATCTAATTCTTCATTACAGTACCAAGCCCAGTTCCAGCCACCATCAACGGCACCGCTACAGCCCAGAATGGGGGCATAAAAGTTCGATGGATCCGGGAAATCGGCAATCCACGCCATACCGCCAGACCAAATCATGGGCGCTTGTGAGGCATGACCACCGGCGGCAATCACATTGGCCTGCGCCAGTGCTTTGATACTCGCTTTCACACCGATTTTGGCCAGATCCTGCTGAATCGCCTGTGCGATTCGTGGCTGAGGGTCGGTATTTGCCACATAGAGCTCGGTGGTGAAACCGTTTGGAAAGCCGGCTTCTGTCAGCAAGGCTCGCGCTTTGTCTTGATCAAACGCGTAGCCTTGATAGCTGGATGAATAACCGGGCATCGCGGGAGGCAAGGGTTGGTTCGCAGGCACTGCTCGGCCGTTGATGATCTGGACGATCCGGGCTTTATCGATGGCCATGTTGATCGCTTGGCGCACTTTGAGGTCATTAAAAGGAGCTATATTGACGTTCATGGTGACATAACCCGTATGGAGTTGATCACCTTCGACAATCATCGACTGGTAATTTGGGTTGTTGCGCATTTGCAGAAACTTCGCAGGCGGGATGCCGTCGCCGGCAATATCAATCTCACCTTTCTCAAGTCGGAGCAGGGCCACAATGGGCTCCTGGCCCACTTCAAAACGGATTTCATCCAGGTAAGGCAATCCCGGGACATCGTACTTATCATTTCGAACAAATGTCAGATACTGGCCCAGTTTCCATTCCCCTAACTTGAATGCCCCGGTCCCGACGGGATGTTTACCAAAATCAGCGCCTTGCTGTTCAACCACTTCCTTAGGGACAACAAACGAAAAATTGATGGCTAATACATGAAGGAAAGTGGCATCCGGACGGGATAGCTCAAAACTCAACGTGTGGTCATCAAGCACTTTGATACTTGAAAGCGTGTTGACTTCACCACGATTGAGGCTGGAAAAGTCCTTGAGCGATCCAAAAAAGCCAGCACCCGGGCTTTGGGTTTCAGGCCGGATCACCCGCTCAATGGAATACTTAAAGTCGGCAGCGGTAACTTTTCGCCCGTTGTGGAACTGAATATTCGGTTTGATTTTGAATGTATAAATTTTACCGTCTTCAGAAATTTCATAGCTTTCGGCAAGATCTGTCGTGAGCTCTGTGGTACCAGGTACGTAATCCATTAACCCGTCAAAGAGGCTTTTAATCATCGACCAGTTTTGCCAGTCGTAACCTATGGCCGGGTCGAGCGTTGTGACATCATCTTTATAAGTGACAATCATCTGTCCGCCTTGCTTGATGTCTGCCATGTCTGCCATGTCTGCCGAAGTCGCACTGGCGGAAAATAAAACAGCGACAATCGCGGATAACACACTTTTTTTCATCACAATTTCCTTATTTGTTATTAGAGTTTCTTGAGATCAATCCTTGGATCAATCCATGGTGAGACCAAATCCGCCAATAGGTTTGCCATGACAATGGCAACTGCAGAAACCAGAGTGACGCCGACAATAATGGGAATATCGACCCGCTGAATCGCCTGCCAAGCGAGTTGACCAATACCGGGCCAACCAAATACCGATTCCACCACCACCATACCGCCGATGAAAATACCGATATCAATGGCAATCATAGAAATAATGGGGAGTAGCGCATTTGGGATAATATGGCGAAATAAAATGCGCGTACGGCTTAAACCTTTGGCTTTTGCTGTGCGGATATAATCTTGGTGCAGTACTTCAATCATGGAAGAACGCATCATGCGTGAATACCAACCACTGCCTAACAATCCGAGCGTTACCGCGGGGAGAACCAGATGTTGCCAGGTCCCATAACCTCCAATAGGGAGCCACGACCATTGCACGGCAAACAGATAGAGGAACAGCATGGCCGCAACAAAATGAGGCGATGAAACGCCAATAAAGGAGAAGATCATGAGGCTGCGATCGATCAGACTGTTTCTTTTCAGCGCAGCGATGATCCCTAACGACAGACCAATCATGAGTTCGACACCAATGCCAGCAGCCAATAACGAAAGGGAGGCAGGCAATCGCGCAGCAATCAGTTCAGCGACTTCGGTTTTTTGCAACCATGAACGTCCCATATCACCCTGCAAGAGCGAGGTAAGATAGCGCCAGTACTGCTGATAAAAAGGCAGATCCAACCCAAGTTGTTGTCGGATATTTTCAATGGTTTCCGGTGTCGCACTTCGCCCTGCAATTTGGCGTACTGGATCGGCGGGGAGCAGATAAAGCAGTAAATACGTAATGAATGTTACACCGAGTAAAATCAATGCCGCATGCAGTAAACGTTTGAAAAGGTAATCAATCATGCGTCGTCCCTTCCATTGAGTGTTGGGTCTAGCGCATCACGCAGGGCATCTCCAACAATGTTAAAACACAGTGATAGAAGAATGATCACGACGCCTGGAATAAACACCAACCACGGCGCAATCGTAAAGTACGTTTGGTTTTCAAAGATAATATTTCCCCAGCTTGGGATAGGTGGCTGAACACCAATGCCAAGATAGGAAAGCGTTGCTTCCAGCAGGACTGTGGTGGATATTCCGAGGGTTGCCCAAACCAGCATGGTAGGAATTAAATGCGGAAGAATATGAGAGAACAATATCGTAGACGCACCGACCCCAATCGCTTTTTCAGCCGCAATAAAATCTTTCTCACTGATGGCCAGTGTTTCTGAATAAACAACCCGGGCAATTTGCACCCAATTCACTAAAGCAATGACCAGTGCCACAATCCATAAACTGGGTTGGAAAATAGCAGCCAGTGCAATCGCAAGCAGCAATGCAGGAAAGGCCATCATGAGATCGGTAAATCGCATCAGGACAGTCCCCAACCATCCTTTGAGATAAGCGGCCAATACACCCACCATAGTGCCAATCAGAATGGCGATGCCATTTGCCACCACACCAATCAACAGCGATGTTTGAGCACCATACATAATCCGAGAAAACAGATCGCGTCCTAAGAGATCGGTGCCAAACCAGTAGGTTGTATTGGGTGGTAATGGCGCGCCTTCCAGGGTCAGGCCATCAAAAAACTGCTCCGTGGGATCAAAAGGAGCTAACCAGGGAGCGCCGACGGCCAAAACAACAATCAAGACAATGATAAATAATGAGAAAATTACAGATATCCGAGAGAACATTTTCTTCCAAGAACTCATGAGCGGCCTGCCTTAAAACGTTGGTCAGTGACATAGCCTTGAGTCAATTCCACACAGGCTTGCTCGATGGGGACATTACGCCGCATGGATTCGCGTTGAAGTTGCTGATAAGCCGCTTCACTGGATAGGTTGTATTCCGTCATCAGTTGTCCGACCGCATTGATCACGGTATGGCGCAACTGGTGGCGCGTCTGCATCGCTTTGAGTTGTTGACGGAGCTGGTTGTATGTCGCATTGAGCGTTTTAGCCATGTGAAACGCGGCGTACAGCCCAGACTGATGGATAGGCTTACAGATCACAGCCAAAGCACCAATTTGAGTAGCCCGCTCCACTTCCGTGGGAGAACCATGGGAAAGTAAACCTACAATTGGCAGGGTATCGGTGATGATTGTCTGCGGTGTAAAAGCATTGAAATAGTACTGAATATCAATGAGTACTAAGTCGGTTTTTTCTCTCTGATAGGCCATTCGCGTATGGCAATGAATACCCATTCTGGCTGACGCTTTTTCAACTTGCCGGCAGGTTCTTTCATTGTCGCTGATCAGCACAATGGTATTGATTGAGGTGGTAGCGTTCATCGGATTAACCTCAATTTTCTCTGGGGTTCAGTTTCTTGACCGGATGTCGAGGTCAAAAATTCATGACCAACTAAGTAGGGGTTCGGTGCCGTCGCAGGGAAATTCACGACCGGAACAAAGGAATCGCCCAGACGTTCACCAATCGAGCACGGTAAGATCGCATGTTGATTGGCAGCAATCCGTATCTCGACCGACATCGGTGAATCGGTCGAGATCTCTGGCAACACAGCACAGACTCGATCAACTTCCGCAGAATCTGCTTTGACAATGGCATTCGCAAGGCTCATCACAGACAGATAACTCCCGACAAAATTGCCTGTGATTCTGGTGTCTGTCCCAACAAACTGCCGGGCTTGTGCGACAAACGCTGGATTGAGCGACTCAAAGAAAATGAGGGAAGAATAAAGCCGCAAATGAGGTAATTCATTCAAACAAGTTAATTCGCACTCTGTCAGGTTACAACTGAGGACAGGCAAAGGAGAATGAGACCACTGGTTGTCTAATTGATGCAAAAATGCATAACTGGAGTCGCCGATCAGATTGTTGATGATGAAATCCGGGTGGCTTTGCTTCAGTTTCTGAATGATTAAGTCAAAATTCAGCGTATCAAGGTGATAAAAGCTGTCGTCCAGAACTTCGCCACCGACAGATAAAATCGCCTCTCGAGCAATCCGGCAACTTTCCCAGCCCCAAACATAGTTTGATCCTAAAATGGCAATTCGTTTACCAAACTGTTTTACCGCATATTCCAACAATGGAAGTAGATTTTGGTTTGGGCATGCACCGTGATAAACCACATTTTCGTCACACTCATATCCTTCATACGGGATGCCGTACCACAATAAACCGCGATACTCGCGTACATCAGGAATGATTTCTTTACGGGTGCTGGAAGTGATGGTGCCAACTAAATGATGAATATTGCTGGTGAGTAACGAGCGAGCATGGTGCACATAGTCACTCACGACGCCAGCCGGATTACGAATATCCGCATTCAGCGTAAATGGATAGGAAGGATCACCATTCACTTTTTCAATGGCGTATAGGGCACCGAGCAAGCCATTACGACCCAGATGACGATATGTGCCTGAAGTCGAAAACAATAATCCTATGTTGATTCGATCCATCTTAACGGTCCCTCAACGAAAAAAGCTCAAGCAACACCAAATTCAGAGAAAGGTGCTGTTTGAGCTCTATTACTCATATCAAGTTAAATTGAGGCTTATGCCGAAGCTGCTCATGGTGATTCAACCGAGCGGTTTGCTCAGATTCTATTACCCCAAACGGATTCGTGATCAATAAGTATATTGACAATAAAATCAATAACTGGATTTATACTAGTGTGGCAATTCACAAGCTTGCAACATAAAATTGAATAAAAAGCAGCCACTTTTACCGTTTGAGGTTTCGCTCAATAATTTTTACTAACCCCACAGAAAAAATGACCCGGGACGACCCATTTTTTAGCTTTGTGAAAATGAGCCAACTGCCAATCATCGCGTATGACTGCTTCGGGTGAAAAGTATTGCCCGAACCGATATAAGCCCTGGCCTCGCCTTCCATTCTGCTCAACTGCCCCGGCTCACTTCATACAAAAGTGCCTGTCCTTATTGCCCCTTTTCATACAAAAGTGCCTGTCCTTATTGCTCCTCTTCTTACCCCGCAGCAAAAGTGCCTATCCTTATTGCCCCTCTTCTTGCCCCGCAGCAAAAGTGCCTGTCCTTCCCTCCGGCCAACATCTAGTAAATATGCATGCCGCCGTTCACATCGAGTGTGGCGCCGGTCATGTAACTTGACAGATCAGAGGCAAGAAACAGGAAAGCGTTCGCCACGTCCTCGGCCGCACCCAAACGGTTCAACGGAATCGTTGTCAGGATCTTTTCCTTCATGTCATCGGTCAGCTTACCGCCGGTAATGTCCGTCAGGATCAGTCCCGGCGTGACACTGTTTATGCGGATATTAGCACCACCGAATTCCCGAGCCATCGCTTTGCCAAGCCCTAACATTCCGGCTTTTGCGGCGCTGTAATGCGGCCCGCCGAAAATCCCGCCGCCCCGCTGGGCAGAAACAGAAGAGGTATTCACAATGGAACCGCCTTGCTGCTTCTGCATATGCGGCAATACCGCCTGACACATATACAGCATGCCACGCAGGCTGACATCCGTAACCTGCTCATAGTTTTGCGGGGTGATATCCAGAGTTTTGAGGGGCTGGGTGATACCTGCGTTATTGATAAGCACATCTACCCGCCCGCACCGTTCAACAACCGCGGCAATGGCATTGTCACACGAATTTTTATCCGTTACGTCGCAGGCCACGCCAAAGGCTCGCTCGCCGACAGATGCCGCCGCTTCATCGGCCTGTTGTTGATTCAAATCGAGAATGGCGACAATCGCCCCCTGTTGATGGAACAAGTTTGCCGTATTTTTGCCAATACCTTTAGGACTGGCGGCACCGGTAATGACACAGACTTTATCCCCAAGAAGCATACACTCACTCCTTTAAGTTCATTGTTTTGTTTAAATAGGCAATGGACGTTGCCAAGTCGTCCTCTATCTCTGGCATCGTTAGCAAATCCGGCTTTTTATAGGGTTTAGCATCATCATTGCGTTGCAAACGGAAGGGCAACTCAAGGCTGAACGACAATGCTGAGAAATCTTCTGCTATGTGCGGTAGCAAGGTATCAAACGCTATTGCGCCCTCACCCAACGCACAGAAGTGATAAACATGGTTACGATAATAGGCATCTTTGATATGCAGATGGGCACTGTAGGGAAGCGCCAGACGGGTATCTTCAACCGGATCCAGATCCGGACAATGAGAAATGAGATTCCCCACATCGTAGTTAATACCGAATGCATCGCTGCCCAATCTCGACAGCAAAGGCTGAATATCTTTAGCGCTGTTTAAGATGTTATCCACACGATCGCCGGGATTTTCGAGACAGACAATAATATCGTGCGCTTTGGCAATGGCGGCCATTTCCGGTGCCAACTGAAAAAATCGCGCTGCGGTTTCACGCGTAGCAGCGTTGGTAATCAACCGCTTTGCGCCCAGTTCTGCGGCAAAGCGCGCACGTACCTCAAACTGCGACAACGCGGTATCGTCACCCAAATTGATATGGCCGGAAAAGGTCGGACATTGCTGGCCGAGCGAGTCCATCAGCCCAACCAGTTCCTGCGCATAGCCGACATTCAGGTCTGCATCGGTAAATTCGTTGACGTAACCTTTGATAAACGCCAGTTCCACCTTCTTGATGCCAAGCCTGTGCATGGACGCGAGAATGTCCGGCATTGCGTATCCATCGTAAGCGCCTGTGCTTACGGAAATATCTCGTTTCATTTAGCCGTTACCTTCTTGTGAACCATTTCCGTTGATGAGGTCGTAACTGGTAATCACCTGACTATCGTCGGCATTGTTCAGCCCTCGGCCTGATGTGGCGAGAAACATTTGCTGTGCAGCCGCTGCAAGCGGAAGCGCCACTTTGCTTGCATGGCCAGACGCCAGGACGATACCGAGGTCTTTGACGAAAATATCAACGGTACTCGTTACGGGAGGATCGGACTGCAACATTCGTGGGCCCCTGTCTTTAAGCATCCAGCTTGAGGCCGCAGATCCGCTTAAAATCTCAAGCAACACCTGCAAATCCACACCGGATTTTCGGGCCAGTGAAAACGCTTCAGCCAGCACGGCGATATGCACGCCGCACAACAGTTGATTGACCGTTTTCACCACGGCGCCCTGCCCGGGTTCGGTTCCGACGTGATAAAGCTTGTCACCCATGCTTTTCAACACTGGTACCACCTGAGTAAACACAGCATCCGGGGCGGCTGCCATGATTGTCAGCGACCCATTTTTAGCCCCTGCAACACCACCGGAAACCGGTGCATCAATAAACTCACGACCGGATGCCCGCACCGTTTTCGCCAACTCGCGGACACTGTCTGCCGGGCAGGTCGACATCAGAACAACGACAGCCTGTGGCGGTAATGCCTCAAGGGCACCATCACCAGACAACACCTGCTCTGCCTGTTCTGCATTAACCACCATAAGCACCAACAGATCGGCTTGATGCACCGCAGCGGTTATCGAGTTACAGGCTTCGCCCCCTGCTTCTTTCAGTGCCTGAAGTGCCTTGGGGTTCATGTCATACCCCCGCACCTCAAATCCCGAGCCTAATAGATTTTTGGCCATCGGCAACCCCATCGAGCCCAACCCGACAAATGCGATTTTGTTCATATATAGCTCCTTGCAGTTCGGCGATTCCGGTCAATACATGGTGAATGCCGGCACATATGAGATCAGCAGTAAGACCGTGAGTGCGACGAGGTAAAATGGCCACAGCTCTTTGACAATATTGCCGATTTTTTCCTTTGAGATAGCTGCAGCCACAAAAAGGGTGGTGCCTATCGGTGGGGTGAACAGGCCAATACTGAGGTTAACGGCAATCATGATGCCAAGCTGGATCGGATCCAGCCCAATGCTGTTACCTACAGCGACCAGTGTCGGCCCCAGCAGCAAAATAGCGGCGGGAAGATCCATGAACATGCCAATACACAGCAGCAAAATATTCATGGCCAGAATGATCATCCACGGGCTGGGAAAGGTTTCCTGCGCATAGGTCGCGATCTGATTGGGGATATGCTCGGTGATCAGTACATGCCCGACCAAGTTGGAGGCAATAATCACCAACATCACAATGCCTGTGGTCAAGGCAGTTGCAATCAGCGCATTGATAACGCGTTGAATCGTTAAATCACGGTAGATCAGCTGGCTGACTAACAAGGCATAAGCAACTGCGATAATACTGACTTCTGTCGGTGTGGCGATACCGGCCCGCAATAACACAACAATAACCAGCGGCATGGCGAGTGCGGGGCCTGCATAGAAGAAAGCTTTCACTAACCCTTTCACCGTAAAGGTATTTTTCAGCAGCGGGAACTTCCGGAAGCGGCCAGACAGATAGCAGACCATCATCATCCCACCCGCAAGCATCATGCCGGGTAAGATCCCTGCCACAAACAGCGATGCAATGGAGCTGTTGGACACCAAGGCATAAAGAATCAGTGGAATGGACGGCGGGATAAGACCAGCAATCACAGACGACGATGCAGTCACCGCAGCACTGAAACTGCCCGGATAGCCTTCACGTTTCTGCCAGGGGATCAGCATGGAACCCAGGGCCGATGCTTCCGCCACCGCAGAGCCGGATACGCCGCCGAAAACAGTGGACCCCACCACAGTCACCTGACCAAGGCCACCATGAAAGCGCCCGACCAGATAAGCCGCAAAATCCACCAGTTTTTTCCCCAGCGTTCCGGACATCATCAGCCCGCCCGACAAAATGAAGAAGGGAATCGCCAACATGGGGAAGCTCTGGGTTGGCTGGAAAAGTTTCAGCACGGCAATCACGCTGGGTGCATCACCCACAAAAAGTACCGCTGCGCCAGCACTGATAATCAAGGCATACCCCACAGGGAATGCCAGCACCAGCATGACAGCGAATAAAGCAATCATTAACGGGGTCATTCTGTTACCTCCGCAGGAAGAACACGCTGACCAAACCTCTCGGCATCAATGAACAGCCACAGAAGGTTGGACAATGCAGTCAGGGCAATGGCAGCAAAGCCATAAACCAACGCCATATAGGCATAACTGGAAGAAATCCCGGAAATAGGGAAAAGCTGGCTACCCGCGATACTGACCACATCCAGACCGCTAATCGCCAGATAGCAAAACGTTGCCGTTGTGATCAGGTTTATGAGGAACATCAGTCCGCGGGTTGTTCCTTGACGGAGAAAGCCAATAATGGCATTGACCGCAATGTGCCTGCCACGCTGAGCTGCAGCAACAATCGCGCCCATCACCAACCAAGGGAACAGCAAGTTCGGCATTTCCGCCGGCCAGCCAAGGCTTTCCGTGGTGAGATAACGGACAATGACATCCGTACCCAGTGACAGAAACAGCGCGGAAATCGCTAATATAAAAATCGCCAGCGCCGTGTATTCAATCAATCTATCCAGCCCGTTCAACAGCCGGGTCGCCATTCCCTTATCAGATTGCAGATGCATCAGTTTTCCTTGTACGTCCATTTTGCTGCCTCCTTATAGATAAAGGGCTGGAAACAATGACTTTTGGTACACAACCGTTTAAGGATCAGCTATCGGTTGCCTAGATCAGAGGGGAACGGCATTCCCCTCACAGCTGTCATTGACTTTGGGTGGACTCACGGACCAGTAAAGAGACCAATTCCGGATAGTCTTTTTTCCATTTCTCATACACGGGTTGGGTTGCAGCAACAAAGGCAGAATGCTCAACATCGTTAAACATCACTCCCGCAGCTTCCATTTCGGCCCGCAGTTGGGTTTCCTGCTCAACGAATGTTTTACGGTTAAAGTCACCGGCTTCTTTGGCGGCTTCCCGAATCGCAGCCTGATCATCCTGTGACAATCTGTCCCAGACGATCTTACTGGCTAAGAACGGGGTTGCTTCGTACTTATGGCCGGTAAAGGAAATGTACTTCTGCACTTCATACAATTTTGATGAGTAAATATTTGCCAACGGGTTTTCCTGCCCATCAACAACCCCTTGTTGCAGGGCAATATACAGCTCGGAAAATGCCATCGGTGTTGGGTTGGCACCAAGGGTTTGGAAGATATCCACGGTCATGGTGTCTGGCGGTGTTCTCAGCTTGATCCCGGCCAGTTCAGAAGGCTTGGTAATCGGTCTGACGTTGTTACTCACATGGCGAATGCCGTTGTCCCAATACGCCAGGACGACCAGACCTTTTTGGGCGGCCAGCTCGCTCAGCTTATCACCTGCAGTCCCATCCAGCACCCGCCATGCATCCTGCTGGTTTGAGAACAAAAAGGGTAATCCCAGCAACGCGAATTCCGGAACAACACTGGACGTTGTCCCCTGCGAGTTTGCACTGAACGCAATTGCGCCAAGGCGCATGGAGGTAATCGCCTCAGCATCATCTCCAAACTGGGCATTCCCACCGACTTCAACTTTTATCCTGCCGTCTGTCTTTTCCTCAACCAATTTGGCAAATAGCAACGATGCTTCCGCTTTAGGGTTCCCATCGGCGGCATTATGCGCCACACGAAGCGTGGTTTCCGCCCATACCGGAGTTGCGGCAAGCGAGATAGCTAATGCCAAAGATGTCAGTATCTTTTTCATATCGCGTTCCTTATTGAGAGAAATTCTTGTCCCTTGTTATGCACATAACAGCCGTGTGCGCGTGACACACAGCCATATGTCGGCCCGTCGCTCAGAGCCATGCCTTCGCCTGAGCAACAATTCGGTTTACTGAAATTCCATATTTGTCATGCAGTGTCGGAAGCGCGCCCGCATCAAGAAACTGATCCGGCAACGCGATTTGATGGAAGTCGGTATGCACGCCGGCACGCGCCAAGACGCCTGCCACGGCTTCACCCAAACCGCCAACCACGGAATGGTTCTCTGCCACAATGACCAAGCGTCCGGGTTGGGCGGCTTCTTTCAGGATCGTTTCTTCATCCAGCGGTTTAATGGTCGGGACATGCAGAACAGACGCCCCCACATTATCTTTTTTCAACCGCTTGGAGGCCGCCAACGCACGCATGGTCATCAAGCCAGAAGAAATAAACAGCACATCATTGCCATCGCACAGGCGCTTCGCTTTACCCAGTTCGAACTGGTAGTCATAGTCATCCAGAACCAATGGGACCTTACCGCGTGGAAGGCGCATATAAACCGGCCCATTGTGGGCGGCAATCGCAGGAACGGCCTGCTCGACATCCAATGCATCACAGGGGTCGACGATGGTCAGGTTGGGCATGGCGCGGAAAATCGCCAAATCATCCGTTGCCTGATGGCTGGGGCCATAACCGGTTGTCAGGCCCGGTAAGGCACAGGCAATTTTCACATTCAACTTTTCTTCGGCAATCGCCATGCAGATAAAATCGTACGCCCGGCGAGCCGCAAATACCGCGTAAGTTGTTACAAACGGTCGAGCCCCCTCACGGGCCATGCCTGCGGCCGCCATCATCAGTAATTGTTCGGCCATACCCATTTGATAAAAACGATCCGGGTGCTTTTCCGCGAAAATATGGAGGTCGGTATATTTGGATAAATCTGCCGTCATGCCGACAATATCCGGCTGAGTGTCTGCCAGCTTCGCCAGTGCGTGACCAAATGGCGCTGAGACGGTTGTTTGCCCTTCCTCAGCAATGGAGGCAATCATTGCCGAGGTTTTCAAAGCCACTTTACTCATGTCTGAATCCTTTTCGATGAGCCATTGCGAACGGTGTATTTTTTCGTGAGTTCAGGCACTGTGCGACGGCTTAAACCCGGCTTCCAACGCCTGTAATGCCTGCTCCCACTCCTCCGGTTCCACACGGATAAAGTGCGTTTTTTCTCGCTGCTCAAGAAAAGGGACGCCCTGCCCCATCCGGGTATCACAAATAATGACGCGAGGCCCGTTGAAATCACTCCGGCGTGCAGTTTCAAATGCCTGAGCGACGGCCGAGAGATCATTGCCATCAACGCGCTGAACATCCCAGCCGAAGGCCTGCCACTTGTCGGCAAGTGGTTCGAAATTCAGCACCTGTCTTGACTGACCGTCGGCTTGCTGGTTGTTGACGTCAACAATGGCGATAAGGTTATTCAGCCGCCAGTGACCGGCGGACATAGCAGCCTCCCAGGTGGAGCCTTCATCCAGCTCCCCGTCAGACAGAAGGTTATAAATAAAAGAGTCCGATGATTTTCTTTTCAGCCCGAGCGCCATGCCCACCGCAATGCCAAGCCCGTGTCCGAGCGAGCCACCGGTAATTTCCATACCCGGCGTGTAAGCCGCCATGCCGGACATCGGCAACTTGCTTTCGTCCGAACCATAGGTTTCCAATTCTTGTTCCGGCACAATCCCCGCTTCGATCAACGCGGCATAAAGTGCAATGGCATAGTGACCGATGGAAAGCAGAAACCTGTCCCGGCCTTCCCATTCCGGATCCTCCGCCCTGTATGTCAGCGCCTGAAAATACGCAACGGCCAACACATCCGCGATGCCAAGTGCCTGACCAACATAGCCCTGCCCCTGCACTTCACCCATGCGTAATGCATAACGACGAATGTGGAACGCTCGTTGTTCTAACGTGAATTCAACCTGCTGCATACCTCACCTCAATTTTCTGATCCGCACGGAAATAACTCACTCACAGGCTCACTCTTTTATCCACTCGAGCAGCCCTTTTGATTCCTCATCCCAGATTCGGAAATGAATATTCATGGCATCTTTGGCGGCGTCAGGATCGCGGTTTTTCAGCGCATCAATCACAGCTTGATGGGTATCGTTCGTTTTTGACATCGACTGACGCGATTGCCTGACCAACACGCGTCGGCGGTGTACCACCTCTTTCAACACCGAGGCCAGCCCCTGAATAATCAGGATGATCACGGGATTTCTTGTCATGTAAGCCAGATGCCGGTGAAAATCATAGTCCGCAGCGAGGCTTTCATGAACATTGGGGTTTCCCATCTCCACCAGGTATTCCTCCAGCTTGGCGATATCAGCATCCGTGGCGTTATGCGCCGCACAGTAAGCAATTTCGCGCTCCAGCATTTCACGGGCGGCTTCCAGCGCATCGACCGAAATAAAACCAAGCCTGAGAGCAATATCGAAATAAATTTGCACGAAGGCCGGTTGCGGCATTTGCAAGAATGTGCCGCTGCCACGCACGCGCTGAACAAACCCCAGATTTTCTAACGTGGCCAGTTGCTCCCTAACTAACGTTCTTTGCATGCTCAATAGTTCAGACAAATCACGTTCCGAAGGAAGCCGTAATCTGCCTTTTTCGTCCGTTTTAGCGGTTTCAAGCACATCTCTTAATCGCTTAAAGGCATCCATGTCTGACCTCAACTTTCAAAATACGTTGATTGGTACAACCAATATAACAAAAACATAACAAATCGATCACAACCGGTCAAATATTATTCATCAACAATAAACCTTTTAAAAACAACGAATTAATTAAAAACCAAGAAAGAGATCGTTGTTATTGTGATATCTATCACTAATATACATTCAATTGGTACTACCAAAACACTCCCCTGCGACGGATGCATTCCTGAATCCTGATTCATTGGATCCGACAGAGAACATTTGATCTGAATTTAATGAGCAAGGTGGGATAAATCGGATAGGTAAGACAACAGACCTGCGAAGCAGCAGTCACATGACCCAGCCCTGTCAGAACGTCGCTGTTCGCTGAATGTCCAGAATGATCGCGGCAAAAACCGTAGAAAAAATCGGAGTGAAGTCAAACGAGGCTGCAAGGAAAATCCCGGCAAGTGATTCAACGGGGCAACTGGACCCTTTTTCATGAACACTTTGGCGCACCCATTGCAAGAATGCTTTGCGTTACGCCCATTCCGTATCCTGAACGGACCTGGCAGCATATGAGCGTTAGTTTTGGTCTCTGGCGCATGCAATCATACGTTGGGACAGACATGGCGCATACACTCTCAGTACCAGCTTCCCGAGGTCGTAGCTGATCTACCGACATTGTTGTCTCGTGGTATTTCAATTTTATCGCTGTGATTTGATAAAATGACGAAATGCACCAGTGTCACAGGTGAAAGAAACAACCGGCTAGAATGCAAACATGCGCGACAAAAAGACCACCGGATTCGCCGGTGGCCATGGTTACAATTACAGATTGGCAATTATCGTCTGTAATTTATCCAGCAGCTCAGGGTTATGTAACTCGCCTGCTTCAACATCAAAATTGTCGTAAAAACTCGGTACAGAAAGCGACCCTTTCACATCCGCAGCAAAGAATGGCGCAGAGCCTACCGCCGATCCCAATACACTTTGTGCGCCCCCCGGACCCGGCGAGGTGGCCAGGAAAACGAGCGCTTTGTTCTGATAGACCTTCTGATTGATACGAGAAGCCCAGTCAAAAACATTCTTATACGCTGCGGTATAAGAGCCGTTGTGTTCTGCAAATGAAACGAACACGGCATCCGCTGCGGTGATTTTATTAAAAAATTGCTGAGCCGCCGCGGGAATGCCCGATTCGTTTTCAATATCTGAGCTGTAAATCGGCATTTCATAATCGTTTAAATCCAGCACTTCAACGTCTGCGTTCGGCACTAACGAAGCGGCATGACTGACGAGCTGTTTGTTGATTGACTGACGGCTGCTGCTGGCAGCAAAGGCTAATACTTTCATCATCTTCTCCATAAGACACGGAACACGGAAACAGGCATTGCATTCTGACATTGAACTTTTTTGCCCGACTGGTTGGTAATCATCCTACATTGAGTTTTAATAAAGATTAATCAGGCAAAAGTGGATGAACTATTTCCAAATGGCTATTAATCAATTATTCGATGGGTTGCCAATTTTTGTGCAGGTCGTCAAAAGTGCTGGCTTTAGTGCCGCTGCTGAGGCTTTAGGACACTCCAGCTCCCATATCAGTAAAGAAATCAGCAAACTTGAATCACGATTAGGCGTCAGGCTGCTCAACCGCACAACCCGCACGATTGCGTTAACCCCTGAAGGGGAAGCTTTTTACCGCCAGTGCATCCAGTTAGTTGCAGATGCGGAGAGTGCTGTCGAACTGGTCACGCAAAACGATGCGCTGCCAAAAGGCGAGTTAAAAATCAGTTGTCCGATCGGTTTGGCACACAGCCACTTACAGGCTGTACTAACCGAATATCTGACGCTGTATCCCAATGTCACTTTAGATTTGGATCTTTCAGATAAACATATCGATTTAATTGCTGACGGGTACGATTTAGTGGTGCGGGCAACCCAATCATTGAGTGAGTCCACTCTGATTTGCAGACAGATATTTTCGGCGCCGGCTTATGTCGTGGCGTCAAAAAGTTATATTGAAAAGCATGGCCGGCCACACCATCCGCGTGAACTCAGCCAGCATCACTGTATTTGTTACAGCAATCTCAAGCAACCAGAGCGCTGGGAGTTTACCGACCATGGAGGGAAAACGCTCAGCGTAAACGTGCGGCAACGCATCAAATGCAATAACGGTGTGATGGAAATGGCCATGGTCCGGAATGGACTGGGCATTTGTCGCTTACCCTCATTTTATATGGATGAAGCTTTTGCAAATGATGAGCTGGAAGTGCTGTTTCCTGACTGGCCCTGTCCGGCGGTCAATATTTATGCGCTCTACCCCAGCCGGAAACATCTTTCACCGAAAGTACGTCGGTTTATTGATTTGCTGGCAGTACGCTTGTCTGTCGTCCCGGATTGAATGACGGCCGGAACAGCCTGGTGAGACCAACACGGCTCACCAGACTCCGAACCCGCGCAGACAAACCATCACCGAGCAAGTGTACTGTGATGATTCAAACCACTGCGAGCAAGCGCTCACCATCTTCACAACCGGAAAGGTCATCACTGGCACGACCAGAGGAAACAAAGCAGACATCAGCGTTGCAAGCGCGCTGTCGGAGTAAATGCCTGAAGAACCTCCCAATAGATCGATGTGAGGAACAAGCGCAAGCACAAACAAAGTTACCGGCACAAAATACACCAGCAAATACAGCCTGAAACCGCTGCTCAGCACTTTCAGCCAGCCCCAAACGGTCCCCCGAGACAAAATACAGACACCGCAAATAAAAGAACATTTGCACTGGTTATCAACGGCTTTGTTGACTAAATCAGCTTGAACTTTTCTTGCAGCCAGTGATCTGATCTTATAACGCTCACTGACTGATCACTTCCATGGACAAAAGCACTTACCGAACAGAAAACTGGAAAGAGTACAACCAAGCACTGATTAACCGCGGCTCGCTGACATTCTGGATCGACGAAGAAGCAATAAGCAGTTGGTTATGCTCTGAACATCACGGTAACCGTGGACGCGGCTATCAGTATTCAGACACAGCGATCATGACTGCGCTCATGGTGAAGCGACTATTCAATCTGTCACTTCGTGCTGTTCAAGGGTTCATGAACTCAGTGTTTTCTCTGATGAAAGTACCGCTAACATGCCCGAACTACAGCAGTATCAGCAAACGAGCGAAAACGGTCGATATCCCCATCAAAATGCCTGCTCGAGGTGAAATTCGTCATCTTGCCATTGACGCAACTGGCCTGAAGGTTTTCGGTGAAGGTGAAGGTGAATGGAAAATGAAAAAGCATGGCAAGGAGAAACGCCGTGTCTGGCGAAAACTCCATCTTGCAGTTGATGCGGATACCCATCAAGTCATTTGTGCAGAACTCTCGTTATCAACCGTCACTGATGGCGAAGTTATGCCAACGTTGCTCAACCAGACTTATCGTCAGATCAAATCGATATCAGGTGATGGTGCGTATGATACCAGGCTGTGCTACCAAGCGATTCAAAGGAAAAAGGCACAGCCCCTTATCCCGCCCAGAGCTGGAGCAGCCTACTGGGAGCACGGTCATCCCAGAAATGTTGCGGTTGCAAACCAGCGGATTCACGGTAGCAATGAACACTGGAAAAAGACCAGTGGTTACCATAGTCGCTCAATCTCTGAAACAGCGATGTCGAGATATAAACGATTACTTGGCTCGGCGCTAAGCCTGCGAGATTACAACGCTCAAGTCGGCGAAGCATATGCGGCCGTCCGAGCGTTGAACAAATTAACAGGGCTGGGTATGCCCAAAAAAACATAAAGTTAGATAAATTATGATTTATTTGGGATAGATCTGTTTGTTATCCGATTTGATCAACAAAGCCATGCCGTACACCAGATTTGACCATAGCTCTCATAAACGCCTTTCAGGGTAATAAAATCTGCTAAGATCTCTGTTGCAAGAGATTAAAAAGGTGCGTTTAGTACACCACTCGCTTGAGTGATGCACTATAAGTGAAGCTTGCGGGTGGCTTAAATTTTTAGAGTAGGCTTTTGTCTTGGGAAGATTGTGCACTGCAATATGATTGCAGGGATCGCTAGTAGTTGTGTAACAGGTGTGAATTGATAATCAATGAAGTCTAGTAAGAAAAATTTACCAGTGTCCATGATACTGTAATGCTGTGATACCAGCAGAAGGCCATTTGTCAAAACGAAGATATACAACCAGAAATTACTATGCATTCTTTCTGAAACAAATGATGCAAATTTTCTGGTTAGAAAGTAACAGGCCAAAGTGCCAATCAGATATAGCAATACTTCAATTATCAACTGAGTCATACATGCCTTTCATTGTGATGCCGTCTGCAGCAATTTCCGTAGTTAAAGCGCCAGAACCCATGGTTTTCATTCCTTTGGCGTAGTCATCGGCTAAAGCTCTGAATAGCTTAAACTGTTTGGCGCCTTCAACGATATGATCCATAGATTTCAACTCATTAACGAGTCCATAAGCCGATAAAGCTAAGTCTACCCCCCATAAGCAAGATCCCCAGCAGTATCTCCATATCCAAGCAAATTTGCTGCTTCTCTGTACCCATGTCTCAAAAATCCGACGGCATTTTCGGCTCCAAGGTTCAAGAGGTTATAACCATTTTCATAAACGTTATTAGCCCCATGCGCTATGAGAGGAGCACCAATGAAGTAACACGCTGTCCCAAAGGTTTCAGCTGAGCCACCAACACATATTCCTACACCGCCATAAACTTGCATGAGGCCAGCTGCTAAGCCAACACCATATTTGAAGATACTGCCGCTTTGGTCAAGAAGGCTCTGAGCTTCCCGTTTGATTTGGTCAACTAAGGATTCTTTACTAATTTCACCGTTCTCATAACGGTTGATTAAGTATTGCCCAATCTGACTGTAATGCTGTTGGAAATGAAATTGAACAGAAGGATCTCTCAGGTGCTGTTGGCTGAGATGATGTGCTTGCGTTATCAATCCTGAAACAGCTAGGTTGATCTCAGCGTATTCATCCGAGTCATAGCATTGATTCATAAACAGTAACCTTAATTATAAACTGCTGATTACATCAACCCAGGTGTCAAAACCATTTGTATTTGCAGTTACATGTTTCCAGGTGATTTCATTGTATTTGATTGTTACGACTTCCTGCATCTCGCTACTGTTAAGGTCAATCGTATGTGGCATATTTACGGATGTGTTGACAATCAAAGCTCCTGTCAGAGTAACGGTATAGAACAATTCAATACCGCCTTTAGGGTTGGGTCTGAAGAATGAAAGCTCACACTCCAGTTTTTCACCATTGATACAGGCTTGAGCAAGTAACGGAGATGACTTATCTACTCGCTTGACAATTTGAATCGGGTGGTGGATACCGCGATTATTGTAACCAACAGAATGTGAGTAAGATAAAACCGTGATTTCGTCTTCGTGGTTATCTTGGAATTTGTTACCCATGGAGTTCTGAGTGTTACATCCCTGAGAAATGTTTCCTTGCTTCTCACCAGTGATAGAAATAAAAGCTGTGCTAGCCATGTGTTTACCTCAAGAAAAAAGAACGCTGTATTGTGGCATAGCGCTGGACATTATGGTTACTGTCAAATTGACACTTTATCTATGCATTTTAACTAATCAGCTGATTTTGTGATGCTTACTCCGAAAATTCACAAGGTTGAATACTGTTGTTATATGGCGCTGATCCATTTGTGTGTTGGTATATATCCTTTAAGTAAATCAGGGCCGGAGCATACTTTGTTAACTCGATTTTACAGTGCCAAATAACAAGGTTGAGCGGTAATTATCACAGTAACTTGCTCGGATCAACTTACCTTTCATACTGTCTTTTACAGATGTCTCTTGTTTCGCTATATTTAGTGAGACTCGGCGGAACATCGCTAAGTTCTCAGCAGCTTTTTTCTCACGAACACGGCAAATATCTTCTTTATAAACAACATCTAAGATCCAGTGAAGACTATTCTCTATTGCCCAGTGCTCACGAACACATTTACCTGCCAGCTCTGGGTTAATATCCAGCGAGCTCAGATAATACTTCGTATCAATAACGTTATTTTGATCTCGTTCAACGGCAACTAATGTCTTTACTGACGGCCATTTTTCACTGAGTTCATCAGAAAAATCAGCTTTCACCTGAAAAACGGTTCGAGTCTCTATCCGACCATGAGCCTTTTCAGATGTTGTGCTTTGAGCAAGGATATCTTGATTTTCAAATGCCTGTGCAAATTGCTCTTTGACAGTATGGTTTAGTAATTTTTGATTAGCCTTTACTTGGACGACATAATCTGCGCCTCGACTTGTAAGTAACTGTAATGTATCGCGTTGACAGTGTAAGGCATCAAGAGTAATCACTGCGTCGGTAATATTCAGAACATTCAAGACTTCACGCACAGCAGCAATTTCACAACCTTTGCCTTCAGTCATTTCTTGATAAAGGAATAGTCCATTATCAACATCATAGGCAGCTACAGAGTGCAATGCATCATCTGGGTTTTTATGGTAAGAGCCTCTCAATGCCTTACCATCTAAGGCAATCAAAGGTTGCTGTTTATGCTCCCTCATTTGATTCACCCAGCTCAGCAAAGCAAGCATAAGGCTTTGACAATCAACACTTTCAACAATACGAGCAATCGTATGTCTGCGGGGAATTCCATGCTTGAATGCACGATACTGACGCAGCCAATCAAGCTTTAAATCTCCAAATATTTCAATGTCTTGCCATCCTTCAGCACCTGTTGATATAGCGGATAAAATAAGAAACATGACATCAACAAGGTTATGGCGTTGGTTAATATGAGAACGATTTTCTTCCACGAGGGTTAAGTGATCAAATAGGGACATGACAGGTCGAGATAATACTAAACTTATATAATCAGATCGCGCAAACTCGTAAAAGTTCAGTCAATTAACAAAGTGCGATCCTGCCCTGTACTGAGTATTAGGTAACGGATTATTCAATGCCTCGTATTCCGGTGTACCTTTAACAGCTCGTGATGAATCAATCTTAACAACAGGTATATCACCGAGCATCCTACCATCAATGTCCCCAACGGCAGGGTATTCCAGCCGCCAAGCTCGCCATGACCGGCATTGCTGTAGTTGAAGCTCAGATAATCTTCTGTGGCTTCTCCCATCACTTCGGTATACTGCTCGCGGTTCTGGTCGTAAGTCTCACCGTCACCCTCAGGGCAAGATCACGAACGTTTTTTGAACAAAATAGATCAGTTTGACGATCAAGGCTGGCTGTGATCATATACTCCCCTTTTTACGGGAGTTCCTGATGCATATCGATGCTTTTTCTCAATTCTTTTCAGTGATTCAAGACCCACGGCAGTCAGCAAAAATATCGTACCCACTGTTCGACATTTTGTTTCTGACCGTATGCGCCACCATTGCCGGTATGGAGGGCTGGGAAGATATCGAAGACTTTGGCGAAGCTCACCTCAATTGGCTACAGGACAAAGGACTTTTTCGCCAGGGCATCCCTGTCCATGACACGATTGCCAGGGTTGTTTCTTCCATTGAGCCTGACCAGTTTCAAGACTGCTTTTTAAAATGGATGCAGGCAGCCAACGTCCATTCGAATGGCGAGCTTATTGCTATTGACGGCAAGGTGTTACGCAGCTCCTATAACCGAGAAGATCGGCAATCAACGCTCCACATGGTCAGTGCTTTTGCGACAGCCAACGGCGTTGTCATGGGACAAGTTAAAACCCAAGATAAGTCCAATGAAATCACCGCCATCCCTGAGCTGCTCAAGCTGTTAGATATCAAAGGTTGTCTTGTCTCTATCGATGCGATGGGCTGTCAAACCGATATCGCCAAGCAGATAGTTGAGCAAGGTGGCGATTACCTATTAGCAGTCAAAGGCAACCAAAAAAGCCTGGCTAAAGCAGTACAAAAAGCGTTGGCGCCATTGCTCGAAAAAAGCCCAGCGTGTGACATCGAGCGCGGACATGGGCGTATTGAAGCGCGCGAATACCACGTCATGCCAGCGCAGGAGTTGAAGACAGATTTCCCTGATTGGAAAGGGCTTCAAAGCGTCGGTGTTGCTATTGGCTATCGTATTGACTCAGCAGGGAAAGAATCGCTGGAGTACCGCTACTACATTAGCTCTGCGGTGCTCACCCCCGAAGGTTTTGCCGATGCAGTCCGAGGTCACTGGGAAATCGAAAATCGGTTGCACTGGGTGCTTGATGTCACGATGAAGGAAGATGCTTGCCAAATCTATCGTGGCAATGCCGCCGAACTCCTGGCTGGTGTGCGTCACATGGCGCTTAACATGCTTCGATTAGAAACAAGCAAAAAGGCGAGTATCAGGCGCAAGCAAAAAATAGCTGCCATGAATATAGCCTATTTGGAGCAAGTAATATTGGCGGGAATCCAAGGTTTGGATAAAAACTGAGCATACGTGCTCTCGCCCTGCCGTCACCCTGATGCCCGCGCTGCGCGTCTATATGGTGCTGGGTTTCGTGGCCGACTGTGTTGACCGCATCTTCCAAGCGATAGTGTTCACTGTCGTTGATGTACAGGGTGCCGTTGGCATATGCCCCTCTGGTAGCTTAGTCGCCATAGGTATTGTGCCGCATATACAACAAGCCCCCCACATTGCGGGGCTTGGGTGGGGGTGTTTGCTACTAATAAAAACAATTACTTGGATATTCCAATATCCTGCCTTGCTTCAGAAAGATACTGCTCCCACTTAGAAAACAATCTTGCTTTGTTTTCTTCAATGCTGTGCTGGCTGGGATCATATCCATCGGTTACAGGCATATAGCTCACGAAGCCTTCGATTTCAGGCGGATAATCAAAGTCAGCATAAATACACTCCACCTCACCCAAAGGATCAGAAACAGCGTCCCTGTTCTCAAATAGCCATGCAAGCATTAAAAATAGCCATTTCGTGTCCGATGTACTTCCCGCGTCATCGGGTTCATTGCTAGCCAAAACACGAAGCAATTCCCCAACCTGCTGAGTCTCCGACTTCCCTAAACAAGCAAACTCAATCTCCATAGGATCTTCTGAACCAAGCAACAATCGATCCTCAGCAATGGCAACGATATCTGACCAGCCAATCAACTGACGCTCGTATCCCCAAAGCGCATCCTGCCATGACAACAAGACACGCTCACGAATGAATGAATATGGAATAGGTATCTGCTTCATATCAAGGGACCTTAGGCACTCTCTGGTTAGGAATGCCATTGATGATACCATCTTTTATAAAGCGTTGATGGGTCACCTTCCCTGAAGGATCAAGAATGTATTCGTATATTCCTTTATTACCGTTCAGGCCACCTTCCGTTTGTAACAGAGTTCGTTCAACGCCATCTCCACCACGAAGTGGGAAAGTCTTTCCGGCTTGAAGCTGTTCTTTTGATAGGAAGCTTGCTGCCCTGTGCGCAGCATCGTCTTTTAAGCCACTGCCAACACGCTCAGCTTGAAGAAGCTTATCCACTGTACCCTTTCCCTGACCTTCAGTTTCCTGCTTCGCCAGCGTACTCTCAGCTTCCGGTGTTGATGGCTTTTCATGAGGCGCAACAGAATCCCCATCCTGCTTACCCGAATGTGGCAGTTCAGGGGGATGTGACGATCCTTTCTCCGTTAAAGCCAGTTGATTTGATGAGGGCAAATCATCAAAATCCGCATCCATATGCTGGAGGTGCTCCTGCGCTTTACTCAGGAGTTTCTTTGCTTCGTCGACTTTACCCGCCTTCAATGCATCGACTGCCATTTTCACCAAATCGCCAGCAACAGGAAAAATTCCTGTCGTTGCCAGCAAGTAGTCCAGCTTCGTCTCTGCTTCTGCGAACCCTTTGGCATCGCCCACACCGGGTGATAAGTCTGCCAATACATTGAACGCTAAGTCGAGATGCTCTTGCTGTTCCTGACGCTCCCTGCCCGATGGATCATTCAGCACCACCCGAATACTTTCCTGCTCCTGTCCGATACGGGTGTCATCCCACGGCGATGCGCCTTCATCAAAGGAATCCAGTGCAGCTTGCGCCTTCGCGATTTCTGCGCGGCAGCCGGGGCTGTTCATGTCCTGACAAGCGGCTTGCAGCTCGGCATCCCGAATGTGATCCAGCTGATTGGTTTGGTTCACTTGCTGGCAGGCCGCAGAGCCTGCACCCTGTTGGTTACACCGGGACAGCTGAGATAATTTTTCTTGCACTTCCTGCTTGTTCAGGTAGTAATCGATACTTCCTGTCGGCAGCCTGGCTTCATCTGCCAGAAAAGCGGTACTGTTTTGCCCAATCAGAACGGTGTTGTTGCCAATGTGACGGTTGATATCTCCGCCTCTGATCGTGTCCAGTCCGCTGTTTTCCAGCGCAAAGGCATAATTGTCTGCGGAATAGCCTCCCATCAGATGGGCATACCCTTCCTCTTGATCTTTATTTCTCGATTCCAGCACACCCTGAGCCGTTTGCGCATGGGTGACTTCATGACCCAGCGTTGCCATATAGTCTCTGGCATTTTTCATGCTCTCGTCGTTGATGACGATTTGGCTGGCCCCCGACTCGCTCTGATAATGTGCGCCGTTCACCACTTTGGTTACTGCAACCACAAGGGCCGATTCGATATCAAGGTGATATACCTCGGCATAAGCCGCTGCATACGCATTGATTGCGGCCTGCTTTTCCTCACCCGTTGCGCTATCGAGCTGATTCAAAATCACCGCATACTTGCCGCCATCTTTCGATGCCACCAGCTTCTGAACATCCAGGTTTTTCTGGACGTTATCGACATGCTCAAAAGTATCACCGAGAGAGACGGAATCTTGGGTGACCACATCGGCAAGCGAGGACAAACCCAGCTCATTCCGCTTCACATCCTCCTGAATCTCCTGCCACCCATCTTCCGTCAGCAGGCGGTGGTCGAGGGTGACATCCACGTTGCCTTGCTGGCGGTCGACGTCGAACAGAGCCCGGTTGGTGTTCTGGGTGTCGCGGTTCAGGGCGGTGAGATCGCTGTCGTCTGCAATGCTGAGCTCACCCTGCCCTAAGGTCGCGAGCGTTTTGTCTTTGCTGTAAGAGGAAGTGTTTTGGTATTGCAGTGTGGTGCTGTTGTATGTCGAATCAATTTCACCTGCGTTCACGCCTGTACTGGACGTGATGCCCCCGGACATGTCCTGACGGTAGTTGGTGTTGTTCAGATCGCGGAAAGTCAGGCTGTCGGTCGTCAGTACCAGATTGCCGAGGTCATTGCCGTTTTCATCAACGGTAGCGATCAAGGCACCGGTAATGTCGGTGTTCCCGCCGACGTTGATGTCCGCCGTACCGCCGGAGGTGAGTGTCGTCAGCAGCGTTTCTGAGGTGATCGAGTGGCCATTGCTGGCGTTCAGGCCGCCGTTCGCCCCAGTTGCGTCCCCGCCCCCATTCAGGCTTGCGCCACCGCTGATCCCCATGCCCTGATTGCTGGCACTGTGGCGGTTCTGCACCGAAACCACATTCAAATCGCCGCCAATGTCCAGATTCAGGGCTTTTTCCGCCTCAACATTGGCACCTTCGATATGGGTATCACCACGAGAGTTGATCGTGATGGTGCTGCCTGCAACGCCACTGTTCACATAAGTCGTCGACTGACTGCGCTGCTCCGACAGGTTCATGCTGGCATTCAGGCTGCCGCCCGTGCTGCTGCCGTGGACCGTGATTGATGCGTTGATGGTGCCGCTTTCAGTGGAAGACTGACCGGATTGCGTTTGCTGCGCAGCAACCACATTCACGGTGCCGCCATCCAAGACCACTGCTTCTTTGGCCTTGAGTACACTGCCCTGCACCAGAACCTGCTGATCGGTCTGCGTGCCGGATTTCACAACAATATTTTGACCCGAGAGCGACGCGCCTCGTGCGGTCGTGCTGGTACTGTGGCTGTCGGTCTGCGTGACTGACATGTCCAGATGAAGACCGGCATTCACACCCAGAGTAGAGAATGAGGAGTAAGTCGTTGCGCCTTGCTTCATCAATAAGGTGGTTTTCGAAGCCACATCTGCCGTCGCGAGTGCGATCGTTGAAAGGTAAAATTGCTCATCACGTTTAACATCACGGATGATGCCTTTCAGCTCATCAACATCGGCTGCGTTGACACCCGGCGATTGGTTTGCCAGTGCCTGTTCCAGCGATGACAGCGTGTCTTCAAGGTTATCCAGCTGCTTCTTGTATTGCCGATAATCTTTATTTGCCTGCTTCAGTTTGTCGGCCGATTCTTTCAGCGCAATGGCTGCTTTCCCTGTCTCAACCGCCTGATGCTGCACCACCAGGCTCAGCTCAGCTTCACCTTTCGTATTTGACGAATGGGTAGTTTGTGTGTCGGTGACTTCCCGGATCAGCACATCGTTCGCAGCGGTCAGTTCGATGTTGCCGTGGCCATCTTCATCGGCGTCGGCGAGGACATCAGAGCCTTCAATCAGAATGTCTTCGGCAGCATTCATCAGCACCGTGCCATTGCCAATGATGGACGCGCCACGATGGGTGGTCGCGTCGGTCTTGCTGTCCGATTTTTCGTAGTCGGCTTTCGCCAGCGTCAGCTTGGCCTGACCGTCATCAAAATTCACCGATTCATAAGGATTCACCACAGATTTCAGGGCATCTTCCAGGTTGACCGACAGTGATTCCGTAGACGACCAGGTGGTGTGCGTTTCTTCCGCCGCCAGCACAGCAACACTGCCCGTGTCAGCGGTGAAATTGGCATCGGCTTCTGCGGTAATGCCGGATCCAATCACGGTCACGCTGCCGCCTTTGACATTCACCGTCCCACCCGATGCCAGCTCACTGCCTTTGGCGGTGTTGTGGGTTTCCCCCTGACGCGCAGAATCCATAGAAAACAGATCACCGCCTCTGAAAGCACCATATTCCTGTTCAAAGGTCTCGCGCTGCCGGCTTTCCTGCCCGGCGGCGATGATCACCTCTTCAACCGCGCTGGCATTGATGTCGCCGCCAGCCTCAATCTCACTGGCGATCAGGGCGATGTTTTTCCCCGAGGTGATGTCGATAGTGTCGCTGCTCAACATGCCGCTGGCATTGAGCAGGGTTGCGGAATCGATTTCAGATTTGTGAGAGCCCGACAGACCGCCAAAGCCTTTTTTGATTTTTTCATCGCGGTTAAAGGTGCGGTATTGCTGGGCATATACGCCGACACCGCCATCTGCTGAAGCTTCAATACCCTCTTCAGCTTTGAAATTGGCGCCAATCAGCGTGATGTCACTGTCACCACCAGCCAGCTGCACATCATCGTACTTCTGAGCCTTCACGATGATTTTGCCGCCTGCGGTCACATCCGCCCCCACAACGGTTTCGGCCAGCGATTCCTGAATGTGGGTCTCTTTACGACCAAAGGATTTCTTCCGGGTCGTCTCCTCGTAGTGATATTCGCTGTCATTGACGGCCTGGAAGGTAATATCACCCTTTGCAAGTGCCACGACATCACCTTGTGTGGTGATCTCACTGCCGGTGGCCGTAATGTTGTTGCCCGACTGAATGAATACGCCGTCGTTCGCGGCCATCTGCGTTCGCTGATGCTGCTGAAGATGACTGACAGATCGACGGTTCCCGGCGTTTTCACTGCTGAAGCTTTCGTTCACCAGTGTATTGAGGGCAACGTCCCAGCCTGCCACCATCGCCAGTTTGCCCTTGGTTTCCATGTCGGATGCAGTCACTGCAATATTCTCACCCGCATCCAGGCTCAGGTTGCCACCGGAAGACACACTGGATCCCAGCACAGCCACATTCCGTTGTTCCCGGCCGCTCAACTTGATGGCATCACGAGCGGTTTCAGCGGCCAGGATGATGTCTTTTTCTGCGATGAAGCTGAGCTCATCCCCGGCAGAGACGTTCGCTGCCGTGTTCACAATCGATCCCCCGGCATTCATCGTCACCTGGCCACGACCGCTGATCGTAGCGGTGTCGCCGACGCGGGTCTCGCTGTACACCACATTGCTGGCATTGTCTGCCGTCGTGACAGTGCCCGCCTGCGTGATGCTGATGCGCTCAACGTCTGTCCGGTTGATGATGTCGCCTTGTTGCGTGGTCAGGGCGACATTGTCTCCGGCAATCTCCCCGCTGATATTCTGAATATCATTCACGGCATCCAGAACGACATCGCCACCAGCCGTCATACTGCCGCCCAGATTGCTGATGCTGTCGTCACTCACCAGATGCAATTTGCCCCGGCTGTCCATCTGGCCGCTGTTCACCAGGTTCCCCGCCTCGGCATATACCTCAGCACCGCTGATCAGCGCACCGCCATCGATGTGATCCTGCGTGACTTTCGAGAGATACAGCTTGGGTGCCAGGACCTGCTGGCCTTGCACCTCAACCGGCTCCCACCAGACAATATCCTGAGTCAGTCCGGCAACCTGCTCTGGCGTCAGTGCCACGCCAGCCTGAAGGCTCAGGCTGTGTTTCTGCTGGCCTGCGTTATCCAGCAGTTGCTGCATCTGGGCAAGATCCGTCCCGACATCGTCATTCAGATACCGCTTACCCGTTTGTTCGAAAATGGCCGTGGTAATCGTGCGGGTGTCATAGAAGGCATCTCCCAGCACCCTGAGATCTTTTTCCGGATTGAAACCGATGCTGTCGAAGAAGTAATCGGAACCCAGAAACTGATCCAGATTCGTCAGCGCCGGATTGGTCTCGATCAAATACTGACTGTCGGGGCCATTGTTCAACACGAACAGGCCATTCGGGCTCGTCGGCAGGCGAAAGTCGGGAAATTCAACACTGTTGGCGCCGGCGATAACGCTCAGCTGACTACCGGACGCCGTTTGTCCGCTGGCCTGCTGTGCCTGTTGGGATGGTTTTCCGGTACTTTTGGCGCCTGTGTTTGATTTGATTTCCGAATTGTTCAGCTTGTTTTGAACATGGAGAACCGTGTTGCCGCCGGATGAGATGGTGGAATTGATAAAATCCTGGTCAAACTTTTGCACATCATGACTGGTGCGCTTGAAAAAAAATTCTTTGACTGTCCGCCTCGTCAAATTACGATGATATGCATAGTCGTAGGCAGCGGTTTCTTTTATCCCCCAAGTGCATACCCCGTGTTTTCTAGAGAATCTAGGGTAAAATATGAATTGTTCGCAGCACTGATTAGACTGGCATTATTTTCTAGGTTCTTTCCCAGAACGGTTAAATTCTTTCCAGCGAGCATCTGAGCAGACGCAGATGCTGTTTTCAGCGTGACCACCTCATTTTTAGTCACAAAATCAAGATGCGTTCCCCCGGTAACGACTAAAGTGTACCGAATATTGCTATTTCCATTCGCTCCACTGCTGCCTTTTGACTCTTTCCAATAGTATGTTGGAGCAAACTCAGAACCTCTGGGCACACTGAATTCAGCCTGATTGTAGTGGGGATCAAGCTGTACCCCTTCTCCTGAAGATTTTTCAATCTCCAGTACTTTGCGTTTGTTGACGATATGCTCCGCCTTCAAATCCAGATCATCGCCCGACTGGATCACCCCCGACACATTCTGAACCGACTTCGACAGCGCGCCACTGTCATCCGCGGCGATGAACATTTTTCCGCCCGTCAGAATATCCCCTTCGGTATTGACCAGTTCACCTTTCACATAGAAAGCACCGGTTTGACCGGCATAGAGCAGACCTGTATTTGATACATTCCCGGTCACATTCAGCGTGGTGTCCTGCATCCCGAGTGTTGCCCCCTGATTGATGAACTGCGACAGGGTCGCCATCAGGTTGCTCAGGGCCTGTATCGTTCCCTGATTATTCAGCACATGGGCGTTCAGCGCGGTGGTCTGACCGGAAATCAGGCCAGCAGCCAGGTTCGTCAAGGCCCCGCCCGCAGAGACATCGGTGTGCCCCTGAGCCACCAGCTTGCCGGTGTTCACCAACTGGCCGCCAGCCGATACGTAGGCATCGCCTCCGGCACTGAGTTCATGGTTCAGCGCAAGATCACCCGAAACCGTCAGGTGCACATCCTGATTCGCAGTCACCGCCTGATTCAGCGTCAATTCATCTGCCGTGATCCGGATGTCTTCAAGGGAAACCAGCGTCCCCTCCTGGATCATGCTTCCGGCTTCAACCCGGATCGCTTTATCTCCGGCCACATTCCCCTGTTGTAAGAACACGGCTGCCGAGAGCGATTGTTCGCCAGCCGCCTGCACATCCCCGTATTCCGCAACTGGCCTGTCACATCAATTGCTTGCGCACCGGCAGACGCCAATGTCCCTTGATTCGACAGCGTACCCGCGGAGATATGCTGTTGACCGTGCGAGATCAACTGACCGTCGTTGATCAGTGTTTCGGCTTCCACGGTCATTTCAGACGCTGCGGTCAGTTTGCTTTGGTTCTTGATTTCATTCGCCTGAACCGTCAGTGAGTCCGCACTGACATTGCCTGAGCCCATGAATTCCAACGATTGCTCAGAGGCAAGCGTGAAGCCCTGCTTCACGCGAATCTGGCCGTCATTGTTCAGCCGGGCAGTGTCCGACAACACCGCCTGCTCTGCGGCCACCACACTACTGCTATCCAGAGTCAGCTGGTTGATTTCCCCATTGAAATGACCTGAGACCTGCACCGCACTGTCCGACAAAGTGGCCTCAGCCACCTGAATGCTGAGCGTGCCTGTGCCGGTCTCACTGCCGTCAGACGTCAGGCCAGCCGTCAGCGTGCTTTGATTGATTGCAAGCGTACCGGCTTGAATATCAATCTGTTGTGCAGACGTTTCTGCTTGCGTCAGCAAGACCTCACTCGCTTCAAACGATGCGCTTTCCCCAGCATTGATCAAACCGGTCTGATGAATCTGCTGGCCTGCAGACGCCTGAACACGAGTCGCAGAATTTTCGCTGTGAAGAGACAGACTGTCTGCGGCAGTGTATTCAATCTGCTGTCCGGCCTGTTGGGTTCCCGTCGTCGTGACCGACTGATTCGAAGCAACCTTGAGTGATTGCTGGCTGCGGACATCGCCTAAGGTGATCTGCCCATCCGCAGAAAGCTGAATATCCCCCACCGAACTGAACAGCTTGCCGGTATTCACGCCGACCCCCTGTTCCGTCGCCACCAGCGAAATCCGTCCGGCATACATGCCACCCAGTACCGAAGAATCGATTGCCAGTAAAGGCTTGTCTTTCAAATCATGCGTGGCTGTGACTTCATTGGTCAGATAATCGATTTGGTTGGGGCCGGTCACAATAGACAGCTGATTCGCATGAATGTCCGCATTGATTTTTGCGGTGCGGGAGAGAATATCGAAGTAGTCCTGACCCGTCGCATCCAGGCCTTCCCCGAGAATCGTGACATCGCCCTGACGGATATCAAAACCGCTCAGCAGACCGTTCTGAAATTGCGGTACTCCGGTGGTCAAAGTCGCGCGTGAAGTATTGATAAAACCACAGCCGTCGCAGGTGATCCCGTATGGGTTGGCGACGATCACATTGGCCTGCTGACCCAGCACTTCGGTATAGCCATTCAACTGACTCCGGTTGGCCCCAGTCACCTCATTCAGAATCACTGAAGCCGCCTGACCGTTCAACTGAGAATTCCCCTGCAGGTAGCCTGCCAACTGAGACTGAACAAGTTTGTCGGTCGCGTTATTCAGGATCAGCCCGGCTTGACCCACGTCGTACTGCTCAAACTGATTGTGCGACAGACCTTGCGCATTGGGCGCGGCAATATTCAGCACCGGCACACCGTTGCCCGCTGAAGTCAGCGTGGCATTGTTCTGGCGATTGGAATCCACCTCAATGCCGGCCCACACCGGCTGCGTTGCCAGTAACCAGCATAAAACGTAAGTGAAGACTCGCTTCAATCTTTGATGATGCATACAGACCTCAAAAACGGTGTCAGAACTTTAGTGAAAAACGGTAATTCAGGCTGTAATCGTCGGCCTGAAACCAGGATGGTTGTGCCATCGGCCAGCCTATGACCATCGAACTGTGGAAAGACGCCGACTGGCTGCTCAATGACACAGCGCCGCCGGTGAGATGCCCGCGCTCAAATGGATCGGTGTTGTCCGGATGAATCGCGCCCGTATCCAGCGACAGGCCCAGATTCATCTGACCAAGCCAGGGGAAGGCTCCCAGTGCATAATTCAGATCATTGCGCCAGTAATACCCCGCATCACCCGACAAGGACTGGTCTTTAAACCCGCGTACCGAATATTCACCGCCCACACTCAGGCGCTCATTTCCCGGCAGCGAATGGGCTGTAATCTGAGTAAAGACTGTGGTGGAAAGAAACCACCGAGACGACAGCGGATACGAATAATTCAGCGTCAATGTCCCTTTATTAAATTCATCCTCGGTCTGTCCGGCCATCGCCGATAATTTTCCCGGCACAGCCAGCCCGCGCTCATACACAGGCGACACCGTGAGAAATCCATCCGCCAACCGGGTGCTGTATTCGAGTGCAATACTGCCAGACAGGCGCTTGTGACTGCTGCCTTTGAGCTGCGTCTCATCGATGAAGTTCTTCACGCCGTCATAACTCAATCCGAAGCGAAGTGAAGACTTACTGAGGCTGTCGCGGTAAAACAACCACTGAGTATCCAGTCCGTGGCTTTGGGTCTTGCCACTGGAGACAAAAGAGAAATTCTGGCTTTCGACGGTTGTCAGATAATCGCTGTAAGCATACCGGTACCCGAAGGTCCAGTACCCGACCGGGACGCCGACACTCAATTGCAGGCTCTGGCTGTCGCGATCATTGGCAAAAGCGGCACTTTTCGTGCCCGACAAACGCCAGTTGTCATACACGCCAAAGATATCTTCAGCGATAAGACTCAGCGACAGTTGCTGCTCACCCGTACTGTCCTGACCGGCATTATTCAGCCCGAAATCTCCCTGCCACCACGGGCCGGGCTGATCCTGAATGTTCACGATGCTGTCGCCCGGTTCGCTGCCCGGCAGTAACTGAACGGTTGCGTTATATCGCGACAATCGGTTGATCTGATCCAACGTCTGTTCGATATCACGCAAATTCAGGATTTCATTGGCGTCGGCAGGAGAGAGTCGCTGTAAACGATCCGAAGGTTGACCGTTACGCTGAAGCGCTTGCATCCGCCCTTCCAGAATGTGAATAACCAGCACACCATCCGATAAATCCTGCGGGAGCAACACAGCCCGGGACGTCACATAGGCATGTTCGACATAAATGTTGGTGATCACTTTCAGCATGTTGTTGATGGCCTGAATGCCAATACATTCACCCGGATGAAACGGCAGCGCCTGAAGTAAGGTTTCCGTGGCCATCACCCGGTTCCCGTTCAGGGTCACGGTATCAACAACAAAACACGGTGTTTCATCATCCGCAGACACAGGTATGGCCGAGGGCAAAGGCTGTAATTGTTTTAACCCCTGCTGAGAATCCTGAATCGATCGCAGGCGTTCAGCCTGTTCCGATTCAATGTCGCTTTTCACGGCCGGAGAAAGGAATGCTGCTTGCGCAGGAAAACCAACAACAGCCCAAAGCCAGAATGCAAGACGAGAATACATACCATTGCAACCACAACAAAAGCCGGGTCAGCCCGGCATACATCACCCATCAACCCATTGCCTGACCTGAATTCAAAAAAGAAAAACCCAGTCAAAACAATACCGAGATGATCCTGAAACACCCGACGGATTAAGGCGACAATCGTTGTAAGTAAATGTGACAGGCTGTCTAAAAAACAAGCATAAAAAAACGGCCCTGAGTCAAACCCGGGGCCGTTTTATATCTGAAAGGGGGAAGGAGGTTATGCGTGCAATAGCGCCATCGATTCTTTGGCGATCACCCACTCTTCATTGGTTGGGATCACCATCGCAATCGGCGTGTTCGGTTTGGTAATGATCCCTTTCTCGCCGAAGCGGGCTTTTTCATTCGCTGCAGTATCTTCGCGGTAACCGAAGATCTTAAGGTGCTTCAGCACTGCGCTGCGAACCGGCAGGGAGTTCTCACCGATACCGCCGGTGAATACGATGGCATCCAGCTCGTCCAGCGAGACCATGTAAGATGCGATGTATTTCGCGACGCGGTAGGTAAAGATTTCGAACGCCAGTTTCGCGCCTTCATGGCCCTGCTCCATGGCTTCAACAATGCCACGGCAATCGCTGGTCAGGCCGGAGACCCCCAGGAAACCCGCTTCTTTATTCAGTGCCTGCTGCAGATCCGCCTGATTCCAGCCTTTACTCATCAGAAAATCAATGATACCCGGGTCCAGATCGCCACAGCGTGTGCCCATCATCAGGCCAGCTGTTGGGGTGAAACCCATGCTGGTATCCACGCTTTTGCCTTCGCGAACGGCACAGATGGATGCGCCATTGCCCAGGTGCACGGTGATCACGTTGGTTGCATCCGCGGATTTACCCAGCTGTTTCGCTGCTTCCTGACTCACAAAGTAATGGCTGGTGCCATGGAAACCGTAGCGACGGATGCCGTAGTCCTGATACAGCTTTTGTGGCAGCGCATAATGGTAGGCTTTGGCGGGCATGGTCTGGTGGAAAGCAGTATCGAATACTGCATATTGCGGCAGGTAAGGGAAGGCTTGCATGGCCGCCCGAATGCCAATCACATGCGCCGGATTATGCAGCGGTGCGAGTTCACTCAGTGCATCAATTTCATTCAGAACATGGGCGTCAATTTTGACCGTCTGGCTGAAACGCTCACCGCCGTGAACCACCCGATGGCCGATCGCGATGATGTCCTGTTTCAGTCCTAACTCCTCCAGCAGGGTGACCAAACGTTCAATGGCCTGCTGATGATGATTACCTGTTGCGTCCAGTGCACAGCTTGCTTTTTCGCCTTCATATTTCCAACTGACAGATGCGTCGCTCAGTCCGAAGCACTCACCCAGCCCGGTCAGTCGGGCATCGCCGCTCACGGCATCGATCAGGGCAAATTTTAGCGAGGAGCTTCCGGAATTGATCACTAGTACTAAAGAATGACTCATGGGTTTCCACCAGATGATTGTCGGCTGATTTGGCACTGCGTGCCCCCTGACAACAGGCGTTGTCGAGCACAGATGCTAAGAAATGATGTGGAGCAACAGGTTCAAAGCATCTTGTGCTTCGCCCATATTACTCAATTTTTTTTGAATAATTCAACTCAACACTCAATTTAAATGTAAAAATTTCAAACTTGATTGCAATACATCAAAAAATATTGAGCAAAGCATCAACAAAGTGCTGAGATGAACGCCAGTCAGAAACCGGCAGCGGATGTGCCGGCAGAAGAGAAAATCAGTCAGAAAATTTGAGGTAACGCTCATACAGCGCATCGATGTCCTGGCTGCACATCAGATCCATGTTGTCCTTCAGCGTGGATAACGACCAGTCCCACCATTTCATCTCCAGCAGTTTGGCAACCTGCGCCTCACTGAACCGGGTTTTCACCACCCGTCCCGGATTTCCTACCACAATGCTGTACGGTGGCACATCTTTGGTGACGACTGCTCTGGCGCCAATGACAGCACCGTCAGCTATCTGTACTCCCGGCATGATGACACACTCACTGCCCAGCCAGACATCATTGCCAATCACAGTATCCCCGACCCGCTCAAACCCCGGTTTCACTTTGTTGCCAAATTCGCTGACATCAAACGGATAGGAAGAGATCCAGTCATGCCGGTGGCCCTGATTGCCCGCGAGCATAAACACCGCACCTGAAGCAATGGAACAAAACTTTCCGATGACGAGTTTATCAACCTCACCAAAAATCCCGGATTCCCAGACGGCTTTGGTTGAATGATCGCCCAGCAGGTATCTGACACAGCAATCTTCAAAATCTTTCTCGTGGTAGTAACCGGAATAATAGGTAAAGTCCCCGACAATAATATTCGGATTGGAGACTTTTTTATTGAGCTCGTAACCGCCCAACCAGGAAGGGAAAATCGTCGACATTCATACCCCTTACGAACAGCCTGCTGCACACTGTCAGTTTATTGATAAGTATAATGTAACAAAAAACAAACAGCCGCGCTTTGGTGTCCATCAACTAAGACAACACCTTGGCACGGCTGCTAGAACATGGAACCATCAGGAAGATATGGGTTCTGCAGTCACCATCCCGGTACTCCAGTCCTGCCCCGAATGCGGTGCAGGTGTATCTTGACTGTCCCCGTCTGAAGGCACAACCTGATACTCACTGTCATCAATATCTTCATGAACCCGTCCCAGTGCTGAATCCATCTCTGCATCTGACGGACGGTATTTCTGGCGATCGTACACTTTATCCAGCAAATCCATAATGGCATGTGTCGGAACAGGCGGATTATGCACCAGTTTATAAATCTGCTTCGCCACTTTCTGCACATTCAGAATCGATTCAATCCCGACATGCTGAACCGCCATATCCCGCTCTTTTTTCGCATCCAGATAACCCGAAGCAAAAGCTACCGAGAACCAGATATAAGCGACTGCGGCATCCGTCACGTTGGCGATTGGCTGATCCTGATTCAGGTGCATCTTGCCCGCCAGATACTGCGCTTCAACATTGCCCAGTTCTGTTGCTTTTTCCAGCCAGTAAATGGCACGGCGGCGATCTTTTGCCACACCAATGCCGGTCTGATAACAGTATGCGACTTTAATACAGCCCAGCGGATCCTGATTCACGGCAGATTTTAAACGCCAGAAAAATGCCCGGCGCGGAGAAGGCGATGGGTTGGACTCCACCACATACCAGTCCCCCAGAAAAATCTGAGCCGGAACATATTCCATCTCTGCCGCTTTGATGAGATGACCCACACCAGATGCAGCATTGATTGCTGTGCCAAAACCACGAATTTCATAACGACCAATTTCAAATAAAGCTTCCAGATCGTTGTGATTCGCTTTGACTTTACACTCCCAGTAACGCGATTTTGCCTCGCCATGCGGATCATCAACATCCTGGCGAGACAATCGGGCCAGCGCGTTCTGACCAATTTCATTCCCGAGCTGAGCGGCTTTCTGGTACCAGCTTAATGCTTCACGGAGATTGCCAATTTCATTTTCCTTCGCGAGTGACAGAATGCTGGGAATATGACCTGACTGAGCCTTTCTGACTTTTTCTTCGTGCTCAACAGCTTTTGCCTGCTCTAATACCTGACGGTACTTTTCATCCCTGCGCGCCTGCTCTCTGGCAGCCTCGCGGAGTTCTTTCATCAGAGCAAAATACCGGGAAACCGCCACAATCAGCAGTACAATGCCAAGGCAAATGCCTAAACCGAGTTGTGACATAACCCCTCTTAAAACAAATTTTTATTCCTTTTAATAACGGCATTTTGAGCAAAATCTAAAGTGAAATTTCTTATGAATTTGAAGCTGGTCAGATCAGCATGCAAAAACCAGGCAACAATCCCGGTTTCCGCAAGGGTTTTGCGACAACCGGGACAGAGAAATTCCTTTCCGTGCAACTTAAGCCAACTGAATGCCATTCACACTCAGGCTGACGGCCACATTGCCCCGGATGGCATTTGAGTATGGGCAAACCTGGTGCGCTGCCTTCACCAATTCAATGGCAGCGTCATTGTCCATCGCCAGTTCAACCGACAGCTCAGCCGCTAATGCAAAGCCACCATCTTCTTTCGCCAGCAACCGCACCTGAGCTTCTGTCGGTGCTTCACGTAAGCCCAGCTTCTGAAGGCTGGCAATATGCAGCACGGCATTGGAGAAACAGGCGGAGTACCCCGCTGCGAACAACTGCTCTGGATTCGTTGCCTCTCCGGTACCGCCCAGTGCTTTCGGGTAGCTCAGAGAAACATCCAGCAGACCATCATCACTTTTTACCTGACCATTGCGACCAGCGCTTGCTTTCGCGGAAGTTGTATAAATTGTTTTCATTAGATTCACCTCGAACAATTAGATTGTACACAATTAAATTTCACGCAATCTTAGATCGATTTTCAGATCCAACGCAAGTATATTGTGCACAATTTAATTGAACCCAACTCATACCGGAGATAAGCCATGGCCAATGCCACGCAAATCCCTGCCCAAGTGACCTTGGATGATATGGTCTGTTTTTCCTTATACAGCGCGTCCAATGCGATGATCCGGGCTTATCGGCCGTTGCTGGATGCGCTGAATCTGACTTACTCACAATATCTGGTCATGCTGGTGATGTGGGAAAAAGAATGCCTCAGCGTGAAAGCACTGGGCGAAAAAGTGCACCTTGATTCTGGGACACTGACACCGCTGCTGAAGCGATTGGAAAGTAAAGGGCTGGTCAGACGGCGACGCAGTGAAACGGATGAGAGAATCCGGGAGATCAGTCTGACAGATGCAGGGGAAGCACTTCAGGTGCAAGCCGCTCAGGTGCCTGCCTCGCTGTTGTGTCAGGTTGATATGCCTCTGGCATCCCTGAAGGCCCTGAAAGCCAGCTGCGATGCGTTATATGCGCAACTGACCGCCATTGAATCCAAGGCATAAAAAATGCGCAGCCAGAGCTGCGCATCCTATGCTTCATTGTGTTATTCGATATTTTAATCGAATGCTTTCAGATTCTTCTCAAACGTATCGAATTGCGTGTGCAGGACAGCAGGCGCGCCACCCGTTGCTTTGCTGACCCCACAATGGCAATGGTTGCAAAGATAAATCCAGGAACGATTTCGTACATATCGAAGATACCGCCAGTCAGCTGTTTCCAGATCACAACAGTCAGGGCACCCACAACAATACCCGCCAGAGCACCATGACGGTTCATGTCACGCCAGTACAGACTCAGCAGCAGTGCCGGACCAAATGCCGCACCAAAACCAGCCCAGGCATAAGACACCAGACCCAGAACCGTGCTGTCCGGGTTCATCGCCAGCATCAGTGCAATCAGAGACAGCACAATAACCGCGACACGACCCACCATCACGATTTCTTCAGTGGATGCATCTTTACGGATGACTTGCTTATAGAAGTCTTCCGCCAGCGCTGAAGAAGAAACCAGCAGCTGAGAATCCGCGGTACTCATAATCGCAGCCAAAATAGCAGCCAGCAAAATCCCCGCAATAACCGGGTGGAAAATCGCATTGACCAGCAGCATGAAGATTCTCTCACCATCCGCCAGCTCACCCGCCAGTTGGTTATCGGCATACAGAATACCGACCAGACCGACCATAATCGCACCAAACATAGATAACGCAGACCAGACAACAGCGATACGGCGTGCGGTGCCAATATCTTTATTGGAACGGGTGGCATTGAAACGTGCCAGAATGTGCGGCTGACCAAAGTAACCCAGACCCCAAGCGGCCAGGGAAACAATGCTGATGAAGGTCAGAGGCTGGCCTTTCACATCATTGAAAATGGTCATCAGTTCCGGGTTTTTCGCTTCCAGAGAAGCCGCCAGATCACCGAATCCGCCCTGCATTGCTGCAATCGGAACGACCAGCAGCGCAGCTGCCATCAGCAGCCCCTGAACCAAATCTGTCCAGGACACCGCAAGGAACCCACCAAACAGAGTGTAAGAAACGACACAAAGGGTACCAATCACAACAGCAAGTTGATAATCCAGACCGAAGACAGTTTCGAACAACTTACCGCCGGCGACCAGACCAGAACTGGTGTAGAAAAGGAAGAACAGCAGAATGAAAAATGCTGAGATGGTCTGGATCAGCTTCGACTTATCCTGGAAACGGTTAGACAGATATTCAGGAATCGTAATCGCGTTATCTGCGGTAATGGTGTAAGTCCGCAGACGTTTGGCACAAATCAGCCAGTTCAGCCAGGTCCCTAACAGCAGACCGCCAGCCAGCCAGATAGATTCCATCCCGGCTGCATAAGCGTAGCCCGGCAGACCCAGCAGCAGCCAGCCACTCATATCGGAAGCGCCGGCAGACAGTGCCGCAGGCCACGGACCTAATGAACGCCCGCCCAGAAAGTAATCGGATGAGTTTGCAGTTCGCTTATAGGCATAGTAGCCGATTGCGAGCATCGCAATCAGATACACGATAAACGTACCTGTGATAGCAAAGCTATTTTCTATCATGATTGAGTTCCCTCGTTTTTGTCGCTCTTGTCACAGCAAGAACTTATTGAATGGTGCTGATCCTTAACAGCATCTGCTGCAGCATGACTGCTCCACCACGGACAACGTACCTGTCGGGGATGTTCGATCCCACTTATCCTTTTTGAAAAAAACCGCCGATCAGAGACCGACGGTTCAGGTCACGAGTCACTGGTAACAGTCGAATGCAGCATTAATGTGCTTCTTCGCCGCTCCCCAATTCCAGCAGAGAGGCATTGCCACCTACCGCAGTAATATTGATCGTTCGCGTTCTTTCCGTTACGAAGCGCAGCGAATAAGTCGGGCTGCCAATCACAGGGTAAGACACGAAGTCAGACTCTGCAATCAATTGCCCAAGCAGCCCGTCACGGGCCGCCAAGTCGCGAGACAGCTTCAATGCTGCTTCGCGGTTTCCGGCATACACCACACCCGCAACTGCGGCATGACGTACGATGTCCTCAAAATCTTTCGCATCAGCCGCCAGCACGACGCCCTTTGGCAGTTCCGCCTGTTCCAGCTCCGTCACGATTTGCTGTGCCGATTTTGCAAAGCCTTCCGGCAGGCACAACAGCACCGTATTTCCGGTCACTAACGCGGCCGTCAGTTGACCGGCCACAGCCACCAGAGGGGCGTCCGCATCTGCCGACACCACAAACAGACCGCGACCCGCGCAATAAAGTTCATTGGTTTCACCCGTTGGGCCCGGCATCAACTCGGCTTCAGCCACATGTTCATTTGCATTGCGGCACTGAAACGCCACCATCGCGGCAACATCAGCATCCTGCTTGCTGCTCCACTGAGTCAGCTGGGTGATCCGCTTTTCATAGCCCAGACCATTCCAGTGTTCCCAGGCTGCATTACTTTGATCGACGATTGCTTGAATACGTGTTGTCATCTTTTAATCCTTTCCAATTCCTGCAGCCATTACGCAGAGAAAACATCTTTCGTGAAACGATACAGATAGTGTGGACCACCCGCTTTCGGGCCGGTACCGGACAGGCCTTGGCCGCCAAACGGCTGAACCCCAACCACAGCACCCACCTGATCACGGTTGATATAGCAGTTCCCCACCCGGGCACGACGCTCAATGTGGCTGTAAGTCCGCTCGTTACGGCTGTGTACACCCATGGTCAGGCCGAAACCAGTCTGGTTAATCTGATCAATCACCTGATCCAGCTCATTCGCTTTAAAGCGAACGATATGCAGAATCGGACCGAAGTTTTCATTTTGCAGGAGATTGATACCGCGAATTTCAAACGCCGTTGGCAGCACAAAATCACCGTGCGTACAATCCGGACTCAGAGCAGCCTGCGCCACCATCTTGGCCTGATTTTTCAGGGCACCAATGTGCGTCAGCAGTTTTTGCTTCGCCGTCTTGTCAATCACAGGGCCCACATCGGTACTGTGCAGCTCCGGACGGCCGACAGACAGCTCTGCCATCGCCCCTTTGATCAGCGCGATAATGCGATCCGCTACGTCTTCCTGGACAAACAGCACCCGCAGCGCAGAACAACGCTGACCGGCAGAAGCAAATGCAGAACGCACCACATCACGCACCACTTGTTCTGGCAATGCCGTGCTGTCAACGATCATGGCATTCTGGCCACCGGTTTCTGCAATGAAAGGCACGGGATCACAGTCGCGCGCTGCCAAGGTACGATTGATGCGCTGTGCCGTCTCGGTCGAACCGGTAAAGGCCACACCAGCAATCCGGACATCAGAAGTCAGGACAGAACCCACCTCAGCACCACGGCCCGGCACAAACTGAATCACACCGGCAGGAACGCCCGCTTCCAGCATCATTTCGATAGCACGGAATGCAATCACAGACGTCTGCTCAGCCGGTTTACACACCACGGTGTTCCCCGCAGCCAGCGCAGCTGAAACCTGACCTAAGAAAATCGCCAACGGGAAGTTCCACGGGCTTATGCAGGCGAATACACCACGTCCCTGATAAGACAACAGGCGTTCTTTGCCATCGAAACCCACGACAGGCGTCTCACCGGCAAATTCAGTCGCAGCCTGGTGCGAATAGAAGCGCAGGAAGTCCACAGCTTCGCGGATTTCATCAATGCCGTCCTGAATCGTTTTACCCGCTTCACGGTGACACAATGCAACCAGCTCACCGGTATGAGCTTCCAGCAAATCGGCCAGACGCTGCAGACAAGCACCACGTTCCGCAGCAGGTGTCGCCGACCATGCCGGATAAGCTTCAGCCGCAACATCAATGGCTGTTGCCACCAGTTCCCGATTCGCAAATGCCACTTCACCGACGGTCTCACGGCGGTCATACGGCGCTGTGACCTGATAGATTTCACCGTCATGAATTTTGCCATTCACAATCGGACCCGCTTTCCAGTGATGCTCGCTGAAAGCAGCAACTGATTCATGGAAAGGTTGCCATGCCGACTCGATCTCAATATTAATGCCTGCAGAGTTTTTCCGATCGGCCCCAAAAATATCTTTTGGCAGCGGGATCAGATGGTTATGCAGCGTTGGACGGGAACGCAGCACATCAACCGGATGCTGGATCAGATCAGAGATTGGGCAACGGGCATCCACCAGACGATGAACGAAAGAGCTGTTGGCACCGTTTTCAAGCAGACGGCGAACCAGATACGGCAGCAGATCTTTATGGCTGCCCACTGGTGCGTAAATACGCACGTTCACGCCATAGATGTCCATCACGTGGTTGTACAGCGCATCACCCATGCCATGCAGGCGCTGGAATTCGAAATCACGATGCTTGGCCATCGCCAGGATCGCAGTCACTGTGTGGGCGTTGTGGCTCGCAAACTGCGGGAAAATCAGGCCGCGAACATGTGAAGACAACAGGAATCGGGCACAGGCCAGGTAAGAAGTATCCGTTGCTTCTTTGCGGGTAAATACCGGATATCCCTCATAACCGCTTTGCTGGCAGAGTTTCAGTTCGGTATCCCAGTACGCCCCTTTCACCAGACGCAACGGGATCACATCGCCCTGGTCTTTACTCAGGGCAGCCAGCCAGGTCAGCACCGGCAGCGCACGCTTGGAGTAAGCCTGAACCACCAGACCAAAACGGCCCCAGCCTTTCACCGCTTCAGAGCGATAGAGTTTTTCAAACAGTTTCAGCGACAGTTCCAGACGATCGGCTTCTTCCGCATCAATGGTGATGCCGACATTCAGCGCACGGGCACGCTTGAGCAGCGCCAGTACGGTTTCGTACATTTCGCTCATCACCCGGCTTTCATTGGACACGTCATAACGCGGATGCAAGGCAGAAAGCTTAATCGAGACCGTCGGGCAAGGTGATTTGGAATGCTTTTTATTATCCAGTCCGACCGCTTCAATCGCTTCAATGTAATCATTGAAGTATTTCTTTGCATCGTCCTGTGTCAGCGCGGCTTCACCCAGCATGTCAAACGAGTATGTGAACCCCTTGTCGCGTTTAGTCTGGCCATTTTTCATGGCTTCGCCAATGGTGCGTCCCAGAACAAACTGGTGACCCATAATTTTCATCGCCTGATGCATCGCTTTACGAATGACTGGCTCAGACATTTTGTTGGTCAGGCGGTTAATCGCGCGTGCAGGGCTGCCATCTTCCTTCTCGTCCATGCTGATCACTTTACCGGTCAGCATCAGCCCCCAGGTCGACGCATTCACAAACAGAGAATCGGAGTTTTTAAGATGAGATTTCCAGTCCGCCACACTCAGTTTGTCGCGGATCAGTGCATCTGCGGTGGCTGTATCCGGAATACGCATCAACGCTTCAGCCAGACACATCAGGAGAATGCCTTCTTTGGTATCCAGACTGTATTCCAGCAACAGGGCGTCAATCATCTGGATAGCACTGCGGTCAGCACGCACTTGCTCAATCAGGCTGGTGGCTTTTTCCTTCGTGTACTGGCGCTCTTGTTCAGAAGGCTCAGCCAAAGGCAACAGCTGTTCCAGCCAGGCAGATTCATCAACCGAATAAAGTGGTGAAATCTGCTGCCAAAGTGCATCTAAAGGTTGCTCAATCAAAGATGGCTGAAGAGCATCTGCCGCATTGAACATAGTCATTCCCTCAATATAGTGGACCTAAATAACCATCAACACCGTTTGTCGTGGGATTCAGGTAAATGTTACACCAGTGTTACTTTAGCGGGGGATTTTATTTCGAACACTTCTCTGCGTCTTACCAAAAACTCCGATCATTTATCGAAAAAGTCCGCTTTATAACAAAATTAGACAGAAGTAATTAGCAAAAAATACTGATTTCGCTCTTAATTGCTGTAAGAAACAGCAACTGAAAGTCCCAAAGGGATACCTTGCTTAACAGATCGAAAATAATAAGAAAAAGATTTTCACAAATATGACGATTGCCGGGGGAAGACGAACTCACGATGAAGAATGGCCGGGTGACAGAACCTCACCCGAGACCACTAAAGCCACTGACGGCGGAATTTGGCGGGGGAAACCCCGAAATGACGTGTGAAAGCCTGCGTGAAGTTGCTCTGGTTCGCAAACCCGGAAGATTGCGCAATCTGCGCCAGGCTCAACTTAGGCTCTTCCATCAGCTGCCGGGCGAACTCCAAGCGCTTTTGCAGCACATACTGATGCGGCGTAACCCCGGTTTGCTCTTTGAAGACTACATGAAACTGGCTTTCCCCAAGAAATACCAGCCCAGCCAATTGAGCCACGGCGATCTTCCGTGAAAGATGCTGCTGAATGTAATGATCAATGACATCCATATTCAGTCTTGGCAGATACCGTTCAGAGGCCAGCGGTTTAAAATGCCGTTGAAGAACGCACATCAGCGTATCGGTACAGGCTTTACTCAACAGCAAGTCATCCGGATGTGCCTGCATTTCTGCGGTTAAAGCCCGGATCAGGGTCTGCGCCTGATTATCGAGATGAAAATAAGCAGAACGATCAAACAATTGGTGCATCCGATCAACCGCATAATCCTGGACCGTGTCGCCGATCGTCGGGACATTCAGCACCAGAATTTCATTTTGGCCGATGCCGGAAAAGCCATGGTCTGAATCTGCCGTCACCAGACAGCCCTGACCAGAGCAAACCAGACTGCCGTAGCCTTCAATCTCGAATTCAGTCTGGCCGGACAGCGCAATCACCACCTGGTTATAACCATGGTTATGGTGATCCATATGTTCCGGTAATTTCATAATCTCCGCAGGTCTGAATCCTGGCAGAGGGGTCATATCCTTCATCCGTTCTTCCTGCGTTGACAGCATCCTGGCTTCGCTGCCAGATCTCAATCCAGCCCGCATCATAATCGATCCACGCCAGCAATGAAAAGGGCTGCGCAGCGCATGCCAGCGACCTTGATCATCTTTCCTGATACAGCCGCAAAATTTAGATCACCAAGCAACGGAAGCGTGATCAAGCCTAAACTTTTTACGGCCGCTGTCATTTCAATTTTAAGCCGATGAATTTTCAGGCAGAACATCTGTGCGACTTTCTGTCGTTTCTACATCCAGCTGCTCTTGGGTACCTCAATACGGATCACATCATTGATCTAATAAAATCAATTAGTTAAAAAGGATCACTTGATCATTCTTCCATCAGCAAAGTTGTCGATCACAAGAGGTGGCGGGGATCCAACCCGATGTTGTCCCGCTTGACCTTGATCATGCTTCTGTTCCGATCCAACCCGGCCAGCGCGCTCATCCCGGATCTTTCCATAGGATCTTACTTGATCATCTTTCCAGTTCAAATGACACTCGCCGTTATTTATTCAAGCTTGATCATCTTTCCGTTGATAAAACAAGGTGATAGTGCAAAAACCAACCTCACCGAGTGGTCTTCAGCAGCTTCGATATGAAAGAAATGAAAAAAATACCATCTCAATCGGTTCGTTACTGTTGATCAACAAACTTTGTGGTAAAACAAAACCTTCCGGTATTGCAGGTTTCTTACCTGCTTCTCCCCCCTATTGATAAAGGATGCACAATGGGTGAATTTCTGACGCAGCTTGCTTTCTCATTTACCGTAACCGGGCCAATTTTCATCATGCTGGCTCTGGGTATCGCATTGAAAAAATGGGGAATTATTAATGATGCCTTTACTCAGTCTGGCTCCAGGCTGGTGTTTACGGTCACCCTGCCCACATTGCTGTTCCTGAATCTGGTGGATGCTGACATCCATCAACTTGGCAGTGGTGAACTTTTCATCTTTGCTGCCATTGCTAACATTGCCGTGTTTCTTCTGTTTGAGTTTCTTGCGGGAAGAATGATCAAGGTTTCATCAGAACGTGGCGTGGTTGTGCAAGGCGCATTTCGGGCTAATACAGGGATTATTGGTTTGGCTTATGTCGCCAATGCCTACGGCAATGCGGGCATCGTTGTTGGTGCACTTTATGTCGCCGTCATTACGGTGCTCTACAACATCCTGGCTGTCATTACACTCAGTCGTTCAAATGCAGCATCCGCATCCCTTGATCATCGTTACGTACTGAAAGCAATTTTAACCAATCCTTTGATCCTCAGTATCTGTAGCGCACTCCCGTTTACTTTCCTTGAGATCAGACTGCCAGATGTCCTGATGCAATCCGGCCGTTACTTTGCAGACATGACTTTGCCACTGGCGCTGCTGTGTACGGGGGCCAGTCTGGATTTCCGGCAGTTACGTCAGGAATCTTCACATGCAAACCTGTCCACTTGCGCGCGCTTGATCATCGCTCCGGTTTTGATCACGATCGCAGGCTACTTATATGGTTTCCGCGATCACACCCTTGGGATCATTTTTCTGATGAGTGCAGCTCCCACCGCAGCGGCCAGTTATGTCATGGCACGCGCCATGGGCGCAAACGCGAGTCTGGCGGCCAATATCATTGCGATGACAACCCTGGGATCCATGCTGACCTGTAGTTTGGGTTTAACCCTGCTGAAAACACTGAAAATAATCTGATTTGTCACTCGGATCCAAAAAATTGAATTGATAATCACTCTCAACTTGGATTAAATAGGAATAGTTCTTATTTACGATGAGTTGAGCCCCGTTATGGTCACACTGATTCGATCGCTGCCCGTCCACCAACTCGGAAAGCGCTGGCGACTCGCCAATAAACGTTTTCTGTTTCCGGTGCTGCTGCTGGTATTGCTCGCAACACCTATCTCCCGGGAAATCACCGTCAACGTTCTGGCAGATGCTTTCTGGCAGGTTGCCGCTTATGTCGCGGCGACGCTGACAATCTACCATGTCATTTCAGCCCGAATGAACCAGCACGGCCTGCTCCGAACTCAGCTTCAGCACAGCCGTCGCTTTCAGGTTGTTTTTTCTGCTGCCATGGGGGCTTTACCTGGTTGTGGCGGAGCCATCATTGTGATGACTCAGTTTGTCCGCGGCCAGCTCAGTTTCGGTTCTGTAGTGGCTGTCCTCACCGCGACTATGGGAGATGCCGCTTTTCTCTTGCTGGCAGCCAAACCGGCAACCGGCTTATTGATTGTATCGATTGGCTTTTTTGTCGGATTAATTTCCGGCTGGCTGGTAGATACGATTCATGGCGCCGATTTTATGCGACCCACTGTGACTCAGGAGACTGAATCATCTTGCTGTCAGCCGACAAGCAGCCAGCACAATAAAGCCGTACGATGGCAAGGGATGTTCTGGCAATGGCTGTTGATTCCCAGCGTCGTGTTTGCTGTGCTCGGTTCTTTACAAGTTGATACTGATGTATTTTTTCATCTGCCAGAACACACCACTGCTGTTCTGGGCGCAGGACTGGCACTCCTGGCCATGACTTTATGGTCATTCAGTCGCGACGTTCAGGGCTATCAGGATGTCGTTTCTGAAGATCCGAAACCCGAAACCACAACGTTGTTTCAGCGTGTCGCGCAAGACACCAACTTTGTCACGACTTGGGTGATTAGTGCGTTTCTTTGTTTCGAATTCATCATGACGCTCACGCAATGGGATCTTCAGCATATCTTCGCTGGCTGGGGAATTCTGATGCCCTTACTTGGCGTCCTGATCGGGCTCATCCCGGGCTGTGGTCCGCAAATTCTGGTGACATCCTTGTTCCTGCAAGGTGCAATTCCACAGTCAGCGCAACTGGGAAATGCAATCAGCAATGATGGCGATGCTCTCTTTCCAGCCATTGCTCTTGCCCCCAAAGCAGCATTAGTGGCGACCTTCTATTCAAGCCTCCCAGCCTTGTTGGCTGGCTATTCCTTTTACTGGATATTCGAGTAATCGCCATACGCGGATCAAACCATTTAAAAAAATTGCATAAAAAAATCGACCTCAGGTCGATTTTTTATTATCTTAGAGGCTCTTATCGCATTGTTTAATAGCACTGCATCGCATATAAAACACCGTATTCCACATCCAGTCCATACTTCCGTGGAATTGTCAATAGGTGATTTCCCCCCTTATGTGAAAGACTCTCCTTCACTATAGTTAGTCCTGTAGGCAATTGAAGAAAACCCTCTCTTCGGCTGTCTGCAGTATCCAGATTTGGATACATGCCAATGAGGTTCTTTGATATATACCCTCATATCAAAGTCATGAACTTGATTGGATACCTCTTCTACACGTCGTACAGGATTGTACTCTTAGGAGTCAAACTCTTGTCTTTGCCGGCCATTTTGGCCGGCTTTTTTTCTATTTTATTTCTATCTCGTCTAAGTTTTCGGCACCCTTGTATTGTAACATTCGATGCATCCATTAAACTCAGTGTTATCCCGCCCATCAAAATAATAAAATCTGGCTAAAGCGTGAAAGATACACTTGATCCCAATTTATTGCATATGTTCAATCAACTTCCTGGCTGTTGGGGTTGTAAAGATACGGACTCAATTTTTGTCTATGCCAATGAGGAATATGGAAAAATCATTGGTGTCGAGCATCACTTAGATTGTGTGGGCCGTACCGATTTTGATATGCCCAGCCCAACGATTGAATGTGCCGAATCCTTCAGAGATCAAGACCATCAGGTCATGAATAGTGAAAAACGTATGCGTGTTCTGGATATCCATCCTTATTCGGATGGCAACTGGCGTGCACATTTATTCACGAAAATGCCATGGCGGAGTGAAGAAAATGAAGTCGTTGGTACCATCTTTTCAGGGATTGAGTTGAAAGATACGGCCATACTCGAAGTTGGTCATTGGATTTGTCGGGCAGCCGGTTTGAACAACCAGCAACAAACTTCTTTCAGTCTGGATTTGCATCGACAACAGGTTCAGCTCAATACCAGAGAATCTGAAGTCCTGTTTTTATTGCTGTATGGAAAAAAACCGCAATACATTGCCAAAGTGCTTAATGTTTCAGTGAAAACGATTGAAAACTATGTCATCCGACTGCGTGAAAAATTTAATGCAAACTCCAAGAATGAGTTAATCGATTTAGCCCTCGATTTGGGTTTCGGTTCGCACATTCCGGAAAGTATGCTCACGCATCAACTTTCAATCATCTTGAAAGAGTAAACACAGACGGAAATCTCATAAACAACAGGCCACCCAAGGGTGGCCTGTTGATTTCAAGAACACAAAATTAAGGAGCAAGACGATCAATCTGCCAGCTGTCGCCATCCCGCTCATACAAAAAGCGATCATGCAGGCGATGCTCTCCGCCCTGCCAGAATTCCACAGACTTCATCCTGACACGATAGCCACCCCAAAACGTTGGGAATGGCACTTCGCCTGCAGAGAACTTCTGTTTCAGCTCCATGAACTTTCCTTCCAGAGCCTGGCGAGCCGTCAGCCTAGAACTTTGCTTACTCGCCCAAGCTGCAATCTGACTTTCCTTCGGACGAGATGAGAAGTATTTCATGACTTCAAGTGTGGATAGCTTTTCCGCAATACCAGTAACGTGTACCTGACGCTCAAGCGGATGCCATGGAAAATGTAAGCTAATCTTCCCATTCTCAGCTAATTGAGCCGCCTTACGACTACTCAGGTTAGTGTAAAACACAAACCCCTGCTGATCGAAATGCTTCAACAAAACAATACGCTGGAATGGTTGCCCGGTTGCATCAACCGTCGCGACCGTCATTGCTGTCGGATCAGTCAGTCCAGCTTCAATCGCTTGCTGTAACCAGTGATTAAACAACTCGATTGGTTCCTGAGGCAAATCTTTGCGGCGTAAACCACCCCGGGTATATTCGCGACGAATATCAGACAACTCCATTGTATTCTCCGTTTACTGTTACGACAGCTTACCGCCCCGGTATCGCCATCGAATCAATGATAAGTGACGGCTGAATTGTCCATCTAAGCGTTTACAAAAACAAGCAAATCCTCACAACAACTCAGCGAGGCGTGACTCGTTTTTCAATGTCGGGACAAAAGGGCATGCGTCCTCGAACCTCTCTCCTCTCCTTCCCTTTGCTGCGGTAACTGACTGACACACACTCATTTAGCCACACCCACGAAAAAATGATAATTTGTTTGAACCCCTCTTTGTATGCAGAACATCCATTGTGCTCAAAAGAAAAAAACTTGCGCTGATCACTGGCCTTGGGATCCTCCTGTCGATATTCATTGCATTTCTGACGAAGCAGCATTTTACGATCGCGCTGTCGAATCAAATCAAAGACGACATCACGGCTTTAGGTGAGAAATTAGATCAGCGACTCAGACGCTACCAACAGTTACCACAGCTGCTGGCCCATGATCCCAGACTGCTTGATTCACTCAATGCGGCCTTCGCGCCATCGAGTGAACGAAACGCCAAGCTGCTGCAAACGAATTTGTTGCTGGCTTACTGGGCAAAAACGCTCAGCGCAGATACGATCTACCTCTTAGATAAACACGGGGAGACACTGGCTGCCAGCAACTGGCATCAACAAGATAGTTTTGTTGGATTCAATTACGCCTATCGGCCCTATTTTAAAGATGCGATGAAAGGTGGATTGGGGCAGTTTTTTGCACTGGGGATTAGTTCAGGGAAGCGTGGCTATTTTTTTTCTGCGCCGGTTTTTGATCAGCAGAATCAAGTGAGCGGTGTCATCGTCATCAAAATTGATTTGAATCTTGTCGATGAAATCTGGCAGTACCAGGAGTTTGAGTATGTGATCAGCGACCCACGCGGGGTGATTTTCTACAGTTCAATCGACAGCTGGATTTATCACAGTCTGGTGCCTTTAACGGAAGCACAACGAACTCAGGTGGTTGAAAGCCGGCAATACGGCACGCCCACACTGACGCCTTTAACCGAATTACCCAGCCTTCAGGTACTCAATGGCCAGACGCAAGCTGACATTCTGATCCCGGCGGAGCAACGCATTCACACTTTCCTCCATGCCCATCATGATATGAACACTGCGGGATGGGTCATTTACGGCTTCACACCAACACATCAGATTCTGAGTCCGGTCTTCGAAAGTGTTTTACTATTTATCGCCTTTTACATTCTGCTGATTCTGGTGATGAATTACTGGTGGCAAACCGTGAGTGCGAAGGCAGCCTTAGCCGATCTGAACAGTACGCTTGAGCAGCAAGTCGCGGAACGGACGGACCATCTTCATCAGGCAAACAAGCAACTCTGGCATGCCATTGAGCAATATGAACTGACTCAGGCTGAACTGAAAGAGACTCGAACCGAATTGATTCAAACGGCGAAAGTCGCCATGCTCGGAGAATTATCTGCGAGTATCAATCATGAAATTAATCAGCCTCTGGCAGCCATGCGCACCTACAGCGAAAACAGTATCAAACTTCTGGCAAGAGAGAACTACCCCGCAGTCGCAGACAATCTGGCGCAGTTAGTCCAGCTCAACCAGCGAGTTTCAGATATCATTGCCCGGTTCAAAGTGTTTGCCCGCAAAGGACTTCAGCAAAACAGCCAGATTCATGCGGCCCAATCCATCCGAAATGCGCTCGAACTGATGCACGCGCCCCTGACCAAACATCGCATCGAGTTGCATCTGGACCTGGATGAATCCATCAACATCAAAATCGATGCAGTGCAATTTGAGCAGGTCGTCATTAACTTATTACAGAATGCGATTCAGGCTCAGGACTCGGTCAGCCAAAAACAAATTGGTATCACTCTGAAAGCTGGCCGTCAGCGGTGTATTCTCACCCTCTGGGATCGTGGCCCCGGACTGGATAACACGCAGAAACAACGTATCTTTACCCCATTTTTTAGCACCAAACATGACGGACTGGGATTAGGGCTGACGATCTGCCGCCGGATACTGGATTTATTTTCTGGCAGTTTGACCGTTCACGACCACGCTGACGGTGGCGCCGAATTTCAAATCAGCTTACCCCTTGCCGAAGAGGACCCCCAATGAAACAACCAGTCATCTTTATCGATGATGATAAAGCCATCCGTGACTCTTTAGGGCAAACCCTGATGCTTGAAGACTATCAGGTTCAATTGTTTCACAGTGCACGCCAGGCACTGGATGCATTTGATCCCCAATTTCCGGGGGTGATTATTACCGACATGAATATGCCGGGTATGGATGGCATGACGTTCCTCAAACATGCCCTTCAGATTGATCATGAACTGCCCGTTATCATGCTGACCGGACACGGTGACATTTCAACCGCAGTTGATGCCATGCGATTAGGGGCCTACGATTTTCTGGAGAAACCGTTCTCAACTGAATATTTACTGGATGTCGTCAAACGCGCTTGCGATAAACGGGATCTGATTTTAGAAAACAGAGAGCTCAAGCGAGAACTGGCATCCCAGAGTCATCCGGGACCGCGGATACTCGGCAATACACTGGCAGTGAAGCAATTACGCCATCGCCTCTACCATCTGAAGGAATTACCTCAGGCTGTGTTTCTTCAGGGTGAAGAGGGCTCCGGGAAACGCATGATGGCAACATTTCTCCACGAACATAGTCAACGCCAGCACCAGGCCATGATGACGATTCAAACTCAGGAACTGAATGATCAGCAAGCAGAATTGCTGCTTCAGGGGCCAGAAGGAAAATGGCATGCTGCACAGGGCAGCAGTCTCTACATTGAAAATATTGAGTTGCTACCGCCTCAAACCCAACAGGTGCTCGTAACGCTGTTGCAATCACAATCTGAAAACACCGAACCGAGCCATCAAGTCCGACTGATTGCCAGTAGTCAGCATCCGTTGCACCATCTTCTGGCGTCTCAGCAACTTTTACCTGCGTTGATGTCTATGTTCGAGGGAGCCGTGCTTGAGATACCTCCGCTTCGCGAGCGCCAAGACGACATCCCCCTCCTGTTTCAGAATTTTATCCGGACCGCAGCCTCGCGATATAACCTCGAAGCGCCGGTGCTCAGTGTTGAACAGGAACAGCGACTCGTCGAACACCGCTGGCCGGGGAACGTCAGAGAACTCCGGAACCTGGCAGAACGGATCGTTCTTCTGGGTAATCATTTTGATGAAAGTCAGACGCTTGAAATCGACAGCCCACCTTTGACTCTGGTCGATAAGGTCACTCAGTTTGAATTCACACTCCTCAGTGATGCTTTACGTCGCCACAATGGGCGACTCAAGGACGTACAATCCGAACTGGGCATTGCGAGAAAGACGCTCTACGACAAGATGAAAAAACACGGTTTAGATAAAGAAGACTTTAAAGAATCAAATTAACTTCGCCAATACTTTGAAATTTACAGTGTAAATAACGCTCTGATTCTAACCTGCGGTCGATTGCACTAAAATTTACACTGTAAATCCAATCCAGACTTTAGCTGTGTTTCATGTGTAGCGGTTGGCAAACGAATTGATGGTCCCTCAAACAAATCACGCTGGATCTGATTTCATGTTCGATCACAAATTCTTTTTCTTCAATCCGAACATGCACACCAGGGTGAATCAAGCCACTCACTTCAACACGGGCATTTTCCATTTGTTGCTGATATTGCGCTTGCAGCATCTGCTGAAGTGCTTTCATCTCAGCGAGCGTTGCCATGAATTGCGCTTTACCGGTTTCCAGCTTGGCCATATATTCCGGTGAACGCTTCTCCTTCGGCAGTTTTGACATCTTCATCTGCAAAACAACCAGCTGATGCAAGCGTTCTTCCTGCGCTCTCATCTCAATTCGAGTTTCATCAATCTGTGCTTTTAAAGCCTGGAACTGTCCCATTAAATGAATTTGGGTTTCAACGCCAGCCTCTGCACCCAGTACGCAGGCATGAACGCCACCATCCGCTTCAATGCGTCCGCCCGTAATACTGCCATGCCGTTGTGCAATATCAATCACACGAACCTCACCTTTTGCCTGCACCCAACTGTGTGCGAGATGAAGATGTAACTCGGTGTCACCGCCTGAACTGATGTGAGCATATTGAGCAAATCTCGCTGCCACTTTTCCCTGAGCAGCTAACGTGCAATATACCGGCTTTCCATCCTGCATCCGGCCAATGACGCCACTCGCGACTGTGATATCCCCGCCTGCACTCAGTTCGGCAAGTTCAACAACCCCTGTGATTGTAATATTTCCGGCAGCCTGAATTTTCATCCCGGGGCTGACATCACCGTACACCAACACGGCGCCGTTGAAATCAATATGGCCTGTTGTGACGTCGACACCATTCAGCGTCATCACTTCATCAACAGCCATGCCGGACGTGCCATGCCGGGGCATGCCGTCTCTGGTTGCGATCAACAGGTGCTCGTCATCCTCTGCCACACGAGTCCCGATACCAACATCAAAGGAGATTGCTTTTCCTGCCACCGGTGGAACCGCTTTGCCATGAACATCATAACCTGGCTGGCCTTGTGTGGGTGGCGTTCGGCGCATTAGCGGTTGTCCCGCAGACACCGTAATCTGTTTGCCCAGATTACGCATATCCACCTTACCGTGATCACTGTCTTGCGGAGCGAGAATACGTGTTGAAGCGTCCGGCACGAGGGCTTCAAACTGTGTATCAGAACCATGGATTGCTGGCCGTCCGGCTGCAATTTTCAATGAGAATCTTTCACCAGGGGCAAGTTCCCAGCTTTTTTGCAGTAAGAACTGCAAGCGTTTTTTACTGACGCCACGAACAATCGCATGCGACTTCAGAATTGAGATCAAATTCTGGGCCGACAGTTTCTCGCCACCAAATGCCCCGGTCAGCGTTACAAAAGCAAACATGTGGTCTTCTGAAATCTCAATTTCAACGGCCACATCTTTCCGCTCAGCAATCCTGAATGCGGATTCACCGGTCATTTCTGGTTGGCTGAGAAACAGGATCACCTGCTCAACAGCATCGTCATCGATCTGAAAATCATGATAGGGAGACTGGGCTAATAAATCCTGTATGAGTGTCTGATCCAGCTCGGGTAAATCCCCCGTCTCTGGTTTTCTCACAATTAAGCTAAGGCCAGCACCTTCAGGTTCCAGCGTTAGCAATGAATCCAGCATGAAGGACTCCTTCTTCCTTATCAATAACCTTTATCGGACGAAATCTTACAGAAGTTTCAATCCCGTAGACATAGAAGAAAGTCACACTTCACACAAACCCAGAAAAGACAAAGACAAAGAAGCGAGCAAGGTCAACCTTACTCGCTTGTCAGAAGGCGTAGTGCCCAAAATTAATCGACAATTAACCAGTTTAAATCATCATCCGTTAACCAATCATCCGGATGAAACTGGTAAATACAAGGTAAATGAACGTCATTATCCCCAGAGGATTCAGCTGTCAGATAACCCTCCAACAGTCTCAGGCCCTGGACCTGGAGTTGATACGATGCCGCCAGATCCAACGGGACCATCGCGGAAAAATAGATACAATTTTTGCTGAGTTTATTGAGCCGGACTTTTAACCCCAAACGATAACTTTCGGATGGGTTCAACTCTTGACGCGCATGTCCCTTCTTCAATAAACGAGCCGCATGTCCTCCCGACACAAGGCTAAATGTCATATTCGGTTTGGCAATCCGCAGTCCAGATTCAGACCAGGCTCGCATCGCTTTACTTTCTACCTTAACGAAACTCATATCCCACCCCTTAGCGCTTCATCGGGTCTGCCGACCATCATTATTATTCTGTGCTTGCAGGTGAATCACCAAGACAGACAAGCTTCAGTATGTTTCTCGTGCTCAGGTAAAATAACTCTAGCCTAATTTTGCTGTTTCTGTGGTTGTACCTTGTATTTTTTTTCCACTCAATACCGTGATATGTAAGTGGACGCTTACCCGAAAGTGCCTGAGTAATCGTGGCTCATTGAATCCACCAATACTGAGCAGAAATTTGAAAATCACGAAAGGTACTGATTTACAGTGTAAATCATGCTTGCGTCAGATTTACACTGTAAATAGAGGTTAATCAGTCAAAAATGGAAAAGAATTGGCGACAAAATTTCTTAAAAATAACTCAGCTTTTTTCCGTCCGGTAAAACCAAATTGCCCAGAAATATCAGCCCAACTTCGACGTTGGAGCACTTTAGCAACAAGCACATCCATCCCTTGATCTGAAGAAAACTGCCCGGCTTTGATTCTGTGTTGCAACCACAGTGTTAGCTGGCCCACAATCAAATCGTATCCAAGCCCGCCATGTGAGAAACGCTGAAGCTGTGCCTCAGTTGAAGCTGGTATCTGAGGTAAAAAAACGTCAGTGAGCGCCTGGCGATAAAGCGACAGAAAGACATCAACATCCAATTGTTGAAATTGCTCGCATGCTTGCGCCATAAAATTAATGGCAAAAGATAACTGTGCCTCGCGAAACCATCTGTTCGCCACAGCCAACAGCGGTAATACCATCAGCAAAGAGTGGCAGCCACTGGCGGCATCTTTCATCACACCCAATCGGATGGGTGTGTATCCGGCCTTCTCCCAAAATGGCAGTAACTCACCACTCGCAGCGAAGCTGGTCCCCAGGTAATCCAGCGAATGGTGCTGAGCCCATTTTAAAATGCATTGCAGCATGCCAGCGCCAACCCCAGATCGCCGAACATCATCATGAACGGCAATCCGCAAAATTCGGGCGCAATGTTGGTGAGCCGCTTCAGCAATACCTAAATGGGCGGCAACGGACTGTGCGAGTAAATGCCCTTTGGGTCTGCGTTGCCCGTGAGCGATCGCTTCTGCCAAGTGAGCTGGGAAACCACCTTCTTTTGAAACGAGTGCGCAGCCAATGATTTGATCATGGCTGAGTGCAACGAACACAGAGACCAAGGGATCATCAAGTAGCTGTTTCAGATCAGAAGGGGACGTCTGATAATGCGCGTGTACAAGAAGCCCAAATAAATGTTTCAGCCGCGCCGGGTGAGACATCAGCCATGCCGAATCGACCTGCTGATACGCAACCGAGGATGAATCAACCGGCAGCGATAACAAGGCGGGTTCAGCATCCAGCAATAGCGTATCAAACAGCCAGGCTTCCAGGGGATCACCATCCGCCCACCGGATAGGTTGTGCCAGCGTCATCGCACGCCATTGCGGTGTGACCTTATCCAATACCGCCCTGAATTTGATAGCAAAACCTCGGCCAGTACCTTCATAACCATGAACTGTGGAGGCAAACACAACCCGGGAAAACTTCACTAACATGCGTTGCAGCAATGGCGCGGGAATCGCTGCGGCTTCGTCGACAATCAGCAAATCCACTGCCGGTGCTTCAGCCAGCAGATGATCGGGCGCCATAAATTGAAGCTGGCTTCCGTGTGCATTCAGAGCTGTTTCACCTTGGTACGGCCTGTCCAGTACACAGGCAGCATGCTGGAAAAGCGTTTGTGTTTGTCGCTGTCTGGGTGCAGTCACAACAATCTGCCGTGGCTTTTCCAGCATCAGGCCGGCAGCGGCAATACCAAGCGCTGAGGATTTTCCGCGCCCGCGATCGGCAGTCAGCACCAAAGGACGACGCCGGTGTCCGGTCACGACACGTCGAATCGCCTCGACCGCCTGAAACTGTTCTGCACTGCGGCAGCCATCGGGAAAACAAAGTTCAGCGGATTCGGCATCATCACATTGCTGATTGCGTTCAGGCAGCACGGGCAGTATGGCTATGCCCGATGCGTCAAAACGAAGTGGCACAATTTCAGGCAGATGAAGTTGAGTAAAGAAATGCTGCATGAAGGGCGTTTGCCAGGCTGGCGGGCAACTTTCAGGCAGCAAGAAAACCAGCACGCCACCACCGCGAACAGTGCCGGCCACTGCAGCCAGCGCCTCAAGAGAAAACTCATCATGCAGATCAACGACCAGTGCCTCGCAGTCCTGACCCAGCCAGCCGAGAGCTTGCCTGGTCGTCACAGCCTGAAACCCTGAAGGCGCATCACCGCCAAGCCATAAACAAGCCGTGTACAGAGAAAGCAGTGGCTGGACAGCCTCCCTCGCCTGTTCAGCATCACTTTCAATTCGTAACATCAATCGATGCCGGGTCAGACGTGCGTGGGTGACATACTCAGAAAAAAAACAGGACAGATCAGACATACAGGCAGGCCTCTGAAGCCATAAAATCATGCGCGAAAAACTGGCCTGTATACTATCAAGACGCACAAAAAAAGCCACGTCAGTGACGTGGCCATTTCGGTGGGACCCGGGAAATCGAAACGATTACTTCAGGTAATCGGCTAAATACGACAGAATATGTTCCGCCTGTTGTTCAGATAACTGACTGAGTTTCAGTTGCAGTTTATCGCCATCACGCACATAAGACGCCTGACCTTTGATCAGCTCGACAGCCTGTGGTTTTGATTCAACAGCAGTTGACGGGCGGACTTTTTCGCTCAGCGCTTCAATATGATGAGTCACTTCGCGGGTGATTCGGGTGATCCCTTGCGCATCAACCCGCTGCCAGACAGGCTGTTCTTGTTTCGACAATGCATCCACAAACGCTTGCTGCTGTTTTTCATCTAACGAGAAATACATTTTATGCAGCTTCACAATCGTTGGACGTCCCAGCTCTCCCACGCTCGGATATGCCATCAGCAATTCCATCGGCAGGCTGGCAGCTTTCAGCGCACCACTCACCAATGCTTCACTGCACTGACAATAGCGTGCGAGTGCTTTTTGATCCGAGACCTTGCCCGTAGCCAGCAACGCCTGCATCTCTTTACCGCGTTCAAACAGCGACAAAGGCTTGTGTGCGTTCGCCACATCGGACAGGAACTTCGCGTGATCGCTCTGGATGCCGCTGGCCACATAAATCAGAAAGTCCTGATTCGCCAGAATACACGCCATCCGGCGACGGCTACCATCCAGGACTTCAATCCGACCATCTTCCAACCAACGGCCAACCGCGGGGTATTGCTGTCCGCGGTCTTTCAGCGTGGTCAGAATATCGGCCAGCGCATGCTCATTCAGGAACGCCTGTTCACGGGCATTTTGGGCAAAGACCTGCGTTTTCCCTTCAATGTCATCCGCATTCACTTTCACCAATTCAAAAGCAACCGTCTTTTCGCCGGCCACGGCCAGCTCAATCACTGCCGCTTTATCCTGCGCTGCACTTTGCGCTTCTGCGACGGTGGTTGCACGGCGCTTATCTGCCTTGCCAAACAGACGGGCATTCAGATCATTTGTTTTTATCGCCACCTGTTATTTCTCCTGGTTCAAATTCGCCCAGTGACTGTGCATGACACGTTCCAGCTCGAGGCCAACCCGCTGAATTGCGTCCTGGGCAGTCGATAAAGTTTTCTTGCCCCCTTCAAAATCTGACGTCGTCAGATCGAAAACGGTACTGTAAGTATCCGCACAAGTTTCGAAAGCACGGCTGCGAGGCACAGTCGCCATCATCACCTGTTCTTGCAGCAGGTAGTTCATTTCAGTCAGAACCGAAACCTGCTTCTTGTTATCATCTTCGAACATGGTCGGAATCAAACGGATAAACTCCAGTCCATGCCAGTCTTCCGGGAACATCTCATAAACGGTTGGTAAATGCTGGAAGAAATTAACCGTCGATGCCCAGTCCAGACGCTTCGCAGCACAAGGGATCAGCAACGCATTCGAGGCATACATCGCATTCCAGACCAGCGGGTCAATGTGCGGACCGGTATCAATCATGATGATATCGAATTCATCTTCAATCTGGTCAATCACCCGCTCTTTCAGCAAACGAACAATATCAAGATTCTGATTCACCGCTAGATCCTGCCATGCATCTGCGTTGAACATGGCATCTTCCGGGAAAGCCGCAATGGTTTTCAGGTTTGGATATTGCGTTGGCATGACGACATTATTCATCATGAATTCTTTATCTGTGGCCTGCTCTTCCGGAATGTTGCCCAGCATGACATCCACGGCAGAGTAGATGTTCTGCTGATCACCAATGCTGATTTGCGGGTTCAGGAACAAACGCAGCGAGCCCTGAGGATCCAGGTCAATCAGGCAGATACGGTAGCGCTTGTCGAGATCCAAAGCCAGACAAGCAGCCAGATGAACGGCGGTCATCGATTTTCCCGTCCCGCCTTTCTGGTTCTGAACATTCACAACCCATGGCTTGCGCTTGCCACTCTGACGCTCGTGAAATGCCGACCGCTCTGCCGCGTCCATCAGCATATGTGCTTCATTCAGCGTAATCGAGTAATGATTGGCGTTGTTCTTTGTAAACTGATGCCCCTCGGATTCCATACGGGCAATCGCTTCATCCAGTTTACGACGGGTCAATCCGGAACGCGTTTCCATCAAGGCTTTCGACATTGAAGGGAAGTGATCGTCTCTTCTCTCTTCCAGTACAATTTCAATCCGGTCCGCCTGGACCTGTTTCGTCTGCTCTGCAATTTTGAGCAGGTTTTCAATTGTCTCTAACCGATTCATGTTGTTCTGTCACCCTAAGCGTGTGTTTGACAAAATTGTACAACATAAATGTTTTAAAACAACAAAAAGCTGAACGTATAACGTGACAAAGTCCTCAAGTAAAAATTATGTCAATTCTTATTAAAGCCGTTCAGGCGAACAAAAACATCACATTTTCACCGTCTCTCAGGGCGTATCTTACTCTTGGGATTACCTCAGATTTAAAATGTCACAGTGTCACAAATTTACAATGTAAAACTAGCGTACCCTGAAATCATACGGGAAGCCTGATCATCTGTGGCTAAAATACGAGCCTTGTCATTTCAACTTGAAAAAGGCTTTCCATCCGTGAGCGCAACGGGTGAATGTCATGAACAATATGCTGGCGGTCAAAAAACAAACCTACGGGAAGGGCAGGAAGTCTAACTCAACACTCAGTCCCCTTGATCATCTTTCTGAGCGTACAGACGATTTACGAAACGATGATCAAGGTCATTTCTGTTATATTCCTCAACAGAATTCCAGACACTTTGCACACTCAAAGATCGGATCAATGATCAAGTAGCGATCGACAAAGTCTGGATCCTTTGACTCATCCCGGAAGCATTAAGATACACCGCGAAATTACGGTAGATGCCCGATATACTTGAAACCAAGCCTTGAAGGCTCCGCACAACGGGACAATGAAGACACTGATTCGTTCATTCGGTGCAGGTTGAAATGACATTCTGATTCACTTGATCATTTTTCCATTACCGGACACATGTAAAAGCGGCCTGGCTTTACGGTCATTGTCATTTTGAAAACGGTGAAAATATCATCATCCTACTCAAGCTGAATCACTGCGTCGCTGAAATCCAGTCAAAAACGCATCCACTTGATCATCGTTCTGAGCTTCACACCCAAACAATTGGCCTGAAATCAGTCGATTTTTCATATTCACAATCTCATCACAGCAGAATCAGATGTATAACCCTGTGGATAAGCTGTAAAAACACGTTGATCATCTTTCAGACGCATGAATGATCATGCTTTCAACGTTACAATGATCATTATTCCGGGCAAATGATGATCATCGTTACAAGGATCGAATGATCAACGTTCCGACATGGCATTGATCATCTTTCCGGATCCGACATTTTTTTACTGTCTTAAAATCATCAACTTACGCGTTTTTTTCGCTTCAGATCATAAGATCACATTATCAATTAGATCTTTAAAATCAAAAAGATCATGATTAAGAGCCAATCATAAAAAAAGCTTTCTTTCTTGGAATATTTTTATTATTCTTTCCGGAAAGATGATGAATTTACGGCTAGTGGCAAATGAACCCCCAAGTAACTCGTGATGAGAAGTATGACGAAAAGATCCTGATCTCTGCACCGCGATCCCACAAGGATGGGCACTTATTTGCCATTCCTTCGGCACTGATCGACTGGATGCCACAATATCAGCATTTTAAAGGTGTCACCCGTAGCATTATCGAGTTACTGAATCTGATCTCACTTCGCGGACTTTCCAGCCAGGATGGTATGGTCTCTACCACTGAACTGGTGGAAGCCACTGAAGGTCAACTGACCCGTGCAGCCATTCAGCAACGTTTACGCGCTGCCGTAAGTATCGGTCTTTTTATTCAGCAACCGGTCCGGTTTGAAGAAGGACTGGCTGGAAAGACCATGCTGCATCATTTTATCAATCCAGCCTTGCTGATTTCTCAGTTGGGCACATCCAGCCTGCATTCGGATCAGAGCAAAGAGAAAGAAAAACAGAAACGCTCAAAAGCCTTGGCACAGAATGTCGTGAATAAACGTCTGCTGACCGAGCATGGGCTAGGCACGCCGCCGATGATGCCGGATGAAGCCGATCAAATTGTTGTCTCACCCACCAGCTGGGCCGGGATTATTGATCAGGCATTAGCGCCGCCCCGGACCAAGAAAAATTACCAGAAATCCATGGTCGCAATTTCAGGGACACGGGCCATCATCGAAACCCGTTCTTCCAAGTCGATCATGACCGTTGACGACATGATGACCCTGTTTGCGTTGTTTACACTGACGGTCCAGTATCATGATCATCATTTGCCGGAGTATGAGCTTCAGTCACGGCATATGAGCAACAAAACGCCGATTTATATTACAGATATTCTGGCACTGCGCGGAAAGAAAGACAGCGGGCCAGCCCGTGATTCGATCCGTGAAAGTATTGATCGGATTGAATTTACCGATTTCCAGCTGCATGAACTGACGGGACGCTGGCTGAGCGAGAATATGCCGGAAGGATTCAAAAGTGATCGTTTCCGCTTCCTGGCCAGAACGATTACCGCGTCTGAAGAAGCACCTCAGGAAGGGGAAGACGGCGAAATCCGGATCAAACCGAATCTGTACATTCTGGTCTGGGAACCTTCTTTTTTTGAAGAATTGCTTACCCGGGATTATTTCTTCTTGTTTCCACCGGAGATCCTGCGTCAGCATACGTTGATCTTCCAGTTGTATACCTTTTTCAGAAGCCGTATGACGCGTCGGGGACATGACAGCATGCTGCTCAGTGAACTGAACCAGAAACTGGCCAGAAACATCGAATGGCGGCGTTTTTCGACGGATTTGATCCGCGAGCTGAAAAAACTGGCAGAAGGCAAGGTCACCGAGTCTCTGTTTGCGGTTAATTTGTGGGGGTATCACCTGACGATCAGTCCGGCGGAAGGCAAGGCGTCCCGATATCCGGATTACACCATTGAAATCAAATGTGATGCGGAAGAAGTGATCCGTTTCTCTCGTGCCAAGATGCACAATGAAGGGAAACGTTCGCTGGCGCCCACCATGCCGAATCCGCTTCGCAATGAAATTCTGCCGCGTCAGGAACTGGAACAGCTGTCAGAGATCATTGATGGCGAATTTGAACCGATTCAGCGCAAAGAAGGGCGTCCGAAAGGTCGGTTGGGGCGTCGCGTGAAGCTTAGAAAGCATCTGGTTGAGATTAACGCCGACGAGCTGACCATCGTCCTGTCGAAATATACCTCTCAGGAGGCGCTGCAACGCAGTATCACGGCACTTTCTGCCATGTCCGGTCATGCGGTCAGCGTGATCACAGAAGAGTGTCAGGGTTATCTGGATAAGCTGGACTGGCTTCGGGTGGGCAGTGACGTCGTCCCTTATGAAACGCTCAGTAAAACCGTGGAGCTGTTTAACAGCCAGCATGATGAACGGCATTTGTCGATTGAGCGGCTGATTTCCGGCCTCGCAGTTCGGCGGAAGGTGTGCAAGTTAGTCCATGAAGGCCATATGAATGAGCAGGTGCTGGCGGCGTTGGATGATATTGCGAACGGAACTTAGGAAGCAAAATCAAAGTTTTCCGTTCTGTCAGGGGGTTTTGACAATTCGATGACATAAGGCACGGAAAAATAGCCAAAATAAACCTTGATATAACCTTTGTCCCTTTCGATGAGAAAGGTAACCCCTGGCATGGATGGCGGGCCGGTTATCTTGTGAGTCTCTCGAAAATGCAATATGTGAGTTTATTGCGAGCCTGTCCCGGCTCGCATTTTTTTTGCCTTTTTTTGTGTTATGCAATGTTGCGCATAATAATTGCGTTGCTCAGGGCTGAGATCTGACCAGCCTCAGAAATCCCCCCAGATATTGTGGTTCTGATAGTTCGCATGGCCGTTATGATTCGGATAAAGGTCATTGACCAGATTGAAGTTGTAGTTGCTGAAACTGATCACAGCATATTGCTCATCATCACCCCAGCTGTCGCTGACGAAGTATAGCGATGTGTAGTTGACCAGCGTCTCTTTTGCCTGACTTGTGACGTCATCCGGCTGATTTTGCCAGTCTTCTGACAGCGTCTTCAGGTGTTTCAGCTCAGTCAGTGTCTTTTTCGGATAACCAAACGCAGTGTAAAGGGCAGGGGAGCAGTCCGGATTCATCATGCTCATCAGCTCATTGATATCCGGGGCACGCCAGGCATGTTGTTTCTCTCCCAAGCGCTCATTTTCCTGGCCGATCAGGATGGCCTGATTCGCCATAGCACCCGTCGGACTGCCACTGTCGCGCACAATGGTTGCATCGCCGATGCAGCTCTGCTGATCCGCGCTGAGCGCTTGTCCCACAGGGCAAAATTGCCACTGCAGGCCGGTTTGACGGTCGTGGATCACTTTCAGATCTCCGCTGGCTGTGGGGAGGATCTGGGTTTCAAAGCGTTCCTGATCTTCCTCATAGCCCTGAGTACAGACCCGCTGCAGGTTATCGCTCGCCTGGGCGGTCCACACGGCTGGCAGGCTGAGCATTATGAGGGCTGCTTTTTTCATGGTTCTGTCCTTTTTCATGGTGCCTGAAATCCGTCACTGACCAGCATGATCAGATGCGGTTCCTGATTCGCCGTCATGTTGTTACTTCTCTGGGCAAGCATTCTGACGGTCCGGGTCATTGATTTTTCTGCCAGCGGGTGATGATCCGCCGTCCAGAAACTCCGGTAAATGGATTCGTAGTGGGTTTTCCCTTGATCATCTTTCCAGTTAAAGTAAGTGGTTTTGAGACCATTGTTATTTGGGAAGTAGTTGGTATCCAGCGCAATAGCCTGATCACCCTGCAGGTTCATCAAGCCATACAGCTCTGCCTGTGTGGGGAGTCGCCAGTTATCCAGTCCGCACAATTTGCTGGCATTGACCCAGGCCTGCTGATTGGCAGCCGTACACTGTGAACGTTCAGAAACCAGCTTCCCTGAATCCGGGTTAAAGCAGGTGCCGTTGAAAGGTACCGCATGCGCTGCACCATCCATGGCAAAGTAATATAAGTCATCTTGCAGGGTCGGGTTTTCCAGATCCGTGGCGGATTTGGTTTCCCAGATTAAACCTGTGTTGGCATCTGCCACGCAGCTGAACTTCAACTGCTTCCACGCCAGATCCTGTCGGGGCAGGCGCTCTCCCTGAGCATCCAGTTTGAGGTATCGGGCACCCAGTTCCCCATCCCGGTTGCTGTTGAAGGCTAACCCGCTGACTGGATCACACTGGTTTTGCGTGTCCCGGCCGCGGGTACTGTCATCTCCCAGAATACCTTTGGTGATCCGAGTGTCATTGAGTACGGTTTTACCCGGCGTGTAATGGATCACTGCACTCAGGCTTCCACTTGGCGTTCCAATGCGGATCTGGTAAGTCTGCCATTTCTCCAGTCCGCGAATCGTTGCACGGGTTTGTGTGGTCTGTGCTTTGTGGCTGGCGGTATCAACCGTGCTGAAATTGGTGATATCCCATGCCAGTGTGTATTCGCTGACATAATCCTGCGCAGGCCAATCCAGCGTCAGCCAATGTTTGCCGGTTTGCGGATCCACGCCCTGACCCACCAGCGCAATCCCGGTGACCTGATCGTAACTCACCTGACCGCTGCTCTGGCAGATGGGGGCCAGATGGCTGTTGGGATAAACCTGAACCCAGCGTCCTGGTGGTGGCTGATTGTGGAAATAGGCCGCATCCGGCACCGAGTCTCCGAGCAAGCCCGTGGCTGCTTTGATGATGTGAGAAACATTCCGATCCGGGTATTGAATCAACAGATCAGCCAGCCCTGAGTTATCCCCAATCTGAGACTGCAGAATATTCAGTGCCGGGATCAGGTTATTGTTCGACACAATGCTGTACTCGGCCTGCATGTTGATGTTCACCAGCTTGAGCAAATCCTGATAAAAACCCGCATTTTCAATCAGATCAATCGTTTCTCCGAAGAGTGACTGCCTGGCTTGCATGGCGGTGAAAGCTGCCAGCAGCTCGGTCTGCTGGCGGGGGAATCCGGCCATCAGCTCATCAATTGCTGCGATACTCAATGGTTTCCAATCGATAAAGGCACCATAGCTGGCCAGCGTGACTTTTTTCAGCAGCACTTCCTGAGCCGTGGAGATGTATCCGACATCCGTCCGGCTGTATTCATGGTGATCCAGAATGCCGTCTTTGTTGCTATCGCGAGCCAGCAGTTCACAGAAGGGTCCGAGCACAGAGCGGAGCTCGACATTGGAAGTCTGATCGACGATTTGAAGCGTGAGCAAATCCTGAACATTGTCGTCTGTGGTGATGCCCTCCCAGGATTCACCGACATGGCCGGGTGCACACTGAGTGATAGCCCCGGCAGTATCGTTGAGCCGGAGTGTGGCTCTGTATGTTTGCCGGCCACTGACATCGAGCCGCTTGCTGTGTCGTCCTTCGCTGTCTTCCAGCGTCAGCGGGATCACACGGTGCGGTCGTTCGGGCTTGTAGTAGTACTCGCCCCGGGTATCGTCATTGGGTTTCGCTCCAATGAGTACGCTGATCCCTGCATGTTGCAGCTCGGCCGGGAAGTGGCCGCTCAGGGTCAGTGCGTATTCCGGATAAAAAGATTCCTGCCAGCGATATTCTCCGCTCAGAGTATTCAGTTTTGTTCCTTTCTCCAGGGCTGCATTGAGCTGGGATTCGACGGTTTCTCCCAGTGAGATGTTTCGTTTGTCAGCCAGCTTCAGGTAGAGCTCGGTGACCGTCATCGATGGGGAAGTGACTTTATCGCGGACCAGTTGTGTGACGAGCTGTGACTGAGTCAGCCCCAGTAATGGCAGTGCCGCAGAGGCGCTGTCCGCTGGTTTTGCCTGTGTTTCAGCCAGAAGCTGAGAGAGATCGCGCACCAGCGCCTGATTCAGGGTGACATCCGATGCCATCTGAATTTTGGCGGCTGTTTTTTCAGACGCTGTGAGTGCCGTTTTTCCCGTCAACTGCCGGGCGACGGCATCAAATGCCAGGGGAGCCGGAGACAGTGCGAGCGGCAGCAACTCCAGATCGTCAATCAGCTGATTGCGATCGCCGTCCAGCAGCAAGATCTGGTCGATTGTCGGCAGCGACTGACTGAATACCTGCTGGCGGTCATCCTTGTCCGTCGCGGTCAGGGTCAGTGGATTCTGCCGCTGCCATTGTCTTAACGTCAGGTCGAACTGATATGCACCGTTCTCGGTTGTTTTGGCATAAAGTACAGATTTTCCATCACTGATCTGAACTTGATACTGCTGCCCGCGGTCGCCAAGGACGACACCAGACAGGGTCATCGCAGTGATTGGATCCGGCTCAGGATTTGGCGCCGGATCAGGGGTGGGATCCGGCGTTGGATCCGGGGTGGGTGGTGTCACCGGGTCGGGCGTCGGATCCGGCGTCTGGCCGGTGTTGGGGTGCGACGGCGTGCCGTTGCCCGGATCGGGCTGATGGGTCGAAGGGGTGCCTGAATTGGTGTCATTATTCCCTCGGACGGGTTCCACGTTACAGCCACTGAGTCCGGCGAGCAGGGCTGCACTGATGCATACCTTGAGTGCATATTTATTCTGAATGTTCACTTCACTGTTTTTCCTTTTCTGGGCCGCTCATCGCCAGCTCGCAATGATTTGATACTGAAGTTTCAGCTTGATGTGTCATGAGTGACTCGGTTTAATCCTTGATTTATGGTTATTTAGCGTTTTTTTGCAGGTTTGCCGCAGATACTATTGAAACTGATGTTGAGAATCAATATCATTCGCGTCAGTTTTTTTATCCATTGATGGAGTGAATGATGAATGTGTTCTCAGCCCAAATGATCCAGCGTTACCTGAAAGACGAAACTGGCGCGACTGCCATTGAATACGGCATTCTGGCTGCGGGTCTGGCCGCAGGGATTCTGGCGATTTTTGGTTCGGATGGTGTGTTTGTCACGGCCCTGAAAGCCAAGTTTGAAACGATCATCAAAGATCTGAATATCAGTGAAAATGGCTGATACCGGTGTCGCTGTCGCTCAGGGACTGGCCGCTCTGATGTTTTCCTGGCTGGTGGTCACCGATGTCACCGAGCGACGCATTCCCAATCTGGCCATTGGGGTCTTGTTGATCATTGCGGCCATCCTGGTGCCGTTCAGCGGCACGCAAGTCTTGATCTCTCTGACTTGTCTGCTGGCGGGACTGGCGGCCTATGCCAAAGGATGGCTCGGGGCCGGCGACAGTAAGTTACTGGCCGTCTGTTTGTACGCTGCGCAGGATCACTGGCTGACCTGCCTGCTGATGACCGCCATGTTTGGTGGTGGACTGAGTCTGATATATCTGGCGCGGAATCGCTGGTTTCCGGTATGGAAGCCAGCGGATCCGGCAGCGTGCACCGTGCCTTACGGGGTGGCGATTACGCTGGGCGCATTGATGTCGACCCCTTGATCATCTTTCCGTGACGGGCTGACTGAATCCCTGAGAGTTCCAATCATGAAAAAATTATTGTTATTTGTCATCGCGACGGGTTCGCTGTTGACGGCCCTTGCTTTTGTCTGGCTTCAGGACGGCAGGTCTGATGAAGCGGTGCAGCAAGCGGCTTCGTCTGTCAATGAACCGGTTGCTTCTGAACCGACACGCAACCGGGCCCGGATTCTGGTGGCGGCGCGTCCGTTACAGGCAGGCGCACTGTTGAGAACCGAAGATCTCCGCTGGGCTGATTTACCGGCCTCGGATGAAGGCAATCTGCCCGGCCTGTTCCTGCAGGGTTTTATTCAGCCGGAAAAGCTCTCGGGTAGTCTGATGACCCGAACGGTGCAATCCGGTCAGATCCTTTCGGCAGAAGATGTGATCCGCCCGGAGCAGAGTCATTACCTGTCTGCCATGATGGCACCCGGTACGCGTGCCGTTACGCTGGCACTGACACCGGAAGCGGTCAGCCATGGCCTGTTACGTCCGGGCAACCGGGTGGATGTGATTCTCACCAGTCTGAATGAGAATGCCAGCAAGCTGGTTGAGGGCGAAACGGTGTCCGGCCTGTCTGCGGAGCAAGTGTTGTCGGACATCAAATTGCTGGCGATTGAAGCGCAGCTGATCGATTTGGGCCAGCGTGGTGCTGCTGCAACGGCGCAATCGGGCTTTGATCTGGTCAATGTGACTTTTGAGCTGTTGCCGGAAGAAGCCGCCACACTCTTGCTGGCCAATAAACTCGGTGATTTGTCGCTGGTTCTGCGGGGGCGTCGTCCGTCTCTGGCGTATGAGGAATCCGTCGCGCAGAAGGTTGTCTGGGCCGAACAGGTGTCTCAGAACCATAACCCGAAAGCAATTCCCACCCATGGCGTTCGCATTGCCTACGGCAAATCGGACGATGCCAACAAAAATCAGGACAAATCGTCCGGCTCATCCAACTAAGGTTTTCCTGACATGCGTGTTTTCTTTTTGATGCTTTTTGTTGTCCTGGCCGCTCAGGCGCAGGCAGCGCAATCTATTGTTCTGACACCGGATCAGTCCCGCCTGTTGCGGTTTGACCAGCCGGTGAAAGATGTCTTTATTGCCAACGGTGAGGTGGCCAAATTACACAGCCCGTCTGAGCAGCACTTGCTGGTCTATGGGATGGCCGTCGGGAAAACCGACCTGGTCATCACGGGTCATCAGGGCCGGACACTGGGCCATTATGAAGTGCGGGTGGTGGCTGATCTGACGCCATTGGAGCAGTCAGCCAAACGGGCTTTTCCGGAGACACCACTCACGTTCGAATCTACGGCGAACGCCATTATTGTGTCGGGTGATGTTGCCAGTGCGCAGCAGGCCCACGATATTCTGTCGATGGCCTCGGGCTTTGCCAGAGGGTTGTTCTCGGATGACGAGATGCAAAATCAGCAGAACCGGGAGCGTTCCACCAATGAACGTCCTGAAGATGCAGTACCCGGCGGGGGCGGCGCGCAGTATCCCCATGTGGTTAACCGGCTTCGACTTGCCGGTTCTGAGCAAATCAATATTTCTGTGCGAATCATTGAAATGGAGCGTTCAACCAGTGAGCAACTGGGTGTGCGTTGGAGCGCCATCGGGAAATATCTGCAACTGGGCGTTTCACCCGGCAATCTGTATCCCACACCTGCCGACAACAGCATTCTCGACAAAGATACGGTGCAGATTGACGCCATTATTGATGCGCTGGTTCAGAACAACCTGGTCACAGTCCTGGCCGAGCCCAATCTGACGGCGAAATCCGGTGAAGCGGCGACCTTCATGTCTGGGGGCGAGTTCCCTTTCCCTGTGGGCAATGGTGACGATGGCCCGGAAATTGAGTTTAAGAACTTCGGTATCTCACTGGGCCTGACGCCGACCCTGCTCAGTAACAAACGTATCAGCCTGACGGTGTCGCCGGAAGTCTCGACGCTCAGCCGCGAAAACAGTGTGTCTATCGGTGGCGTGGTCGTCCCCGGCATAGAAACCCGCCGGACCACCACCACGGTTGAACTGGCTGATGGGCAGAGCTTCGCGCTGGCCGGACTGGTGCGCAGCTACCGTAATCAGAATGTTGAAGCCCTGCCGTTCTTAGGGGAGATCCCGATCCTTGCACCGTTTTTCAGCAGCACCTCTTATGAAGAAGGGGAGAGTGAGCTGGTGATTATTGCCACCGCCCGTTTGGTCGAACCCACCAGCAATCCGCTGGAGCTGGCCACACCGCTGGATTATTTCCGTCCGCCAAGCCGGTTTGAGCGGCTGTTTTTCAGTGACTTTGGTGAGCTCAGCCCGCCGGACAATACGCAGCAGACCACACTTTTTGGCCAGTATGGCTACAGCTACTGAGGGCGGAGACCATGATGAAACTGAAAACAAACTTGTTTGCCCTGCCATGCGTGGCAGTGGCGCTGACTGGCTGTGTTGATCGCCTCGATCACTGGGAGACTGCAGATCCGTACGCTGCTGATTATCAGGAATCCGTCCAATACCGGGTGGAGGCGGCACAGGTCCAGCCTTCTTTAATGGCAGTGGTGCGTCCGCTGGCCGAGCGACTGGAAGACGGTGTGCTCAAGGTCAGTATTTCCGGCCCGGCTCCAGCGCTCAATTTGCAGCTGTTGTCCGCACAATTGCGCGAACAGCTGGCGATGCCTGCGGTGGTCAATGTGATTCCCGCCACGCAAACCGATTACCGGGTTGATCTGGCCGTCTCTCTGATGCCGAACACCTGCCGTTACCAGCAGGGGCCGATAGCTGTCTCAGTGAATGTCTGTCTGCAACGGCGGAATCAGTATCGCGCCATGACCACCACAGCTCACTGGCATCAGGGGGCTGCCTATGAAGTCACGTCAAGCGCACTGGATATTGGTGCCGTGCAGCGCCTTTATGACGACAAGATAAAACATGCCAGCAGCCTGAGCACCACAGGGGAATAAATCATGAGTGAGCAACAAACGATCGTCGTTTTCGCACAAGATGAAGCGACCCGAGACACCCTGACACAGATTGGCGCGCAGTTGCCTGATGTGGGGATCACCACAACACGGGGCGATTTGAAAGCCGCTCAGGCGCACTGCCTGAAACATGGCGCACCGGATATTCTGATTGTTGACGGCGGGGATTGCCGCCATTTGGATCAAGAATTATCCGAACTGGCACAGTGCTGTCCACCGACAATGAAACTGGTGGTGCTGGGGCAGCATCAGGATCTGAATCTGTATCGTCGCCTGATTCAGATGGGGGTCAGTGACTATCATGCCACGCCTGTGGATGCCGATGCATTGCGTCTGAGCCTGCTGGCATTACTGGCGCGTCCGGCGGCAGCACCGCTGCGCCGTGGCCGGGTGATTGCTGTGGTTGGCACGGGCGGTGGGGTCGGGACCAGTACTGTTGCGGCGAATCTGGCCTGGCTGCTGGCCCGTGAGCATCATCAGCAAGTGGCACTGTTCGATCTCAATACCTTCCACAGTGCGCATCCAATGCTGCTCGGGGCGGATTATGAGCCCTCTCAGCATTCTATTTTTACGGATGCGGAGCGGCTTGACGAAACCTTGCTCGGTCATGCGGCCCATCAGCTTGAAGACGGTCTGCATCTGTTTTATGCACAGAACGGCGATCTGGATACAACCCAGGGCCTGGATGTTGCGCGCAGTGTAGCCATGGTGGCCGGTCATTACAGTACTGTTGTCGTCGATCTTCCGGATTTACGCGACCCGGCTTACCGAACGCTGGCGGCGGAAGCGGATGTCTGCCTGATGCTGCACGATCACAGCCTGAGTGCACTGCGATTGCTGAACCTGTGGCAGCATCAGCCTGTCAGTGCGCATCAACGGCGTTTGCTGGTGGCGAATCAGTGCCGCAGTAAATCCAGTCGGGTTCCGGAAACCGAAATGGCAATGGCGGCCGGTATTCACTCGCTGATGCTGCTGCCTTTTGATGCCGCGGCTGTGATCAAGTCTGAACAGCAAGGCCAGGCGCTGGCTCAGGTGGGTGGCAAACTTGCCCGTCAGTTGCGGAAACTGACTCAGGCTGTGATGAATGGCAGTGCGTCGGCACCGGTGAAACGGAGCGCGGCATGATGTTTGGTAAGCAGAATCAGCCCGTTCTCGCACGGGAAGGGGAACTGCTGGCAATGTCTGAACAGGCCAGAGAAGCTTTTTACCAGCAGGTAGAGCCATCTGTCGCAGCGAAGTTGTCTCCGCAGGCCTTGTTCAGGCAGGTGAGTGATGCCTTACATACCATCGCCGCCCAGAAATTATTGCCTTATAACGCGACAGAACTGGCCCGTCTGACACAGCAGATGGTGGATGAAATGATCGGCATCGGTCCGATTCAGCCCTTGCTGGACGATCCGAGTGTGTCGGACATTCTGGTGAACGGGCCGCACAGTGTCTATGTCGAGCGCAACGGCAAGCTGGAGCGAACCCGGATCCGTTTCCATGACAAACAACATGTTCTGAACGTTGCGCAGCGAATTGTGAATGCGGTCGGACGGCGAGTGGATGAGTCTACGCCCATGGTCGATGCCCGACTGGCGGATGGCAGCCGGGTCAATGTGATTGCCCCGCCGCTGGCTTTGCACGGCACTACGATTTCGATCCGTAAATTCCCCGCAGGTCGTCTGACGCTGGATGCGCTGGTGAACCATCAGAGTCTGTCGCCGGAGATGGCCCGTTTTCTGGCACTGGCGGCCGAGGGACGGTTCAACATGCTGGTTTCCGGCGGAACAGGTTCGGGAAAAACCACGCTGCTCAATGCCTTGAGTCAGCATATCAGCGAAGACGAGCGGATCCTGACCATTGAAGATGCAGCAGAGCTGTCGCTGGATCAGCCCCACTGGGTCCCACTGGAAACCCGGAATGAGAGCGCAGAAGGCAAAGGAGAAGTGACGATCCGGCAGCTGGTCCGGAACGCGCTGAGGATGCGTCCGGATCGGATCATTCTCGGGGAAGTCCGGGGCTCTGAAGCGTTCGACATGCTGCAGGCGATGAACACCGGCCATGATGGATCCCTGTGTACGCTGCACGCCAATAATCCGCAGGATGCCATGATCCGTCTGTCGAACATGTTGCAGATGGGCGCAGAGAAACTGTCGGAATCCATTATTCAGTCCCAGATTGTCAGTGCGGTGGATCTGGTGGTTCAGCTCGAACGTATGCGGGATGGCAAACGCCGGATCACCGCAATCAGTGAAGTGGCCGATGTGCAGCAGGGCAGAATTCTGATGAAGCCTATTTTTCGATTCCGCTACCAGAAAGTGGATCGTACCGGAATCGAAGGTGTATTCGAACCCTGTGGGATTTCAGAAGCCCTACTGGAAAAAGCGGCTCAGGCTGGTCTGGATCAGGCCCTGCAGGTCTGCTGTCAGCCTTCCTCTGCAGTGGAGGTGACGGGTGAGTAATCCGGCATTGATGAGTGTACTGGTCATTTCAGTCTGGCTGATGGCAGTCGGATACGGGTGGCACAGGCAGCGTCAGCGGACCCACTGGCAGCAGCAGGCCCGGCGATACAGTCCTTATCGATTGAAAGCGGAGACATCGTCTGGTCGCAGCATGCCTGAATGGTATCTCACCATGGCGACAGTACTCGGTGCTAAACGAATGCAGTTCTGGCAGCGTGTGGTTCCGGCGGCGGTGATTGGGATGACAGTATTGCTGCTGGTGAATGGCATGAGCGCCGCGGTGGCGCTGGGCTTATCGCTGACGGTGACCGTGCTGGGCGTTTGGTTTGTTTATCATCAGCTTCAGCAGCAGGCACTGGATGCGTTCCGGGATCAATTGCCGGAGGTGATCGACGGCATGATCCGTGCGGTACGGGTGGGGGCACCGATGGCTGACACCTTTGCGGTGATTGCTGAGCAATATGCACAGGCCGATGATCAGCGGGCTGTGGTGTCGCGCCTGTTTGGTCAAATGCATGATGAGCTGTCGGTCGGACAGCCACTCACAGAGACGCTGTCTCGGGCAGCGGCACGAATGCCGGTGGCCGAGTTCCGGTTTCTGACCGTGGTCCTGAGCCTGCAGCAGGAAACCGGGGGCCGTCTGTCTGAAGTCCTTGCCCAGCTCGGTGCCACCTTGCGTGGCCGAAAAGAGCTGCAGGCCAGTGTGGCCAGCATTACTTCAGAATCGCGTAGTTCTGCCAAAGTACTGGCGGCATTACCTGTGTTGATTGTGCTGGTGCTGTTCAGTGCGGGCCGGGAGCATTTCGATTTTCTGATGGCAACAACGCAGGGTCAGATCGTGCTGGCATATGTGGTCGGCAGTGTGTTGTTTGGCTTGTTTCTTATCCGTCGTCTGACGCAAATCAAGGCTTAATGCGATGTCTACTTCTTTGATGACCACAAATCTGCTGTGGTTCGTGACTGCGATCTGGCTGTTTGCCGGGCTGGGCGGATGGCTCTGGTTGCAGCAACGCGAACAGGCGCGCTGGAAAAGTCAGCGAGAGCGCTATACACAGGGTTCGGGCGCAGTGCAGCCAACGGGCAGACAGCACTGGCTGGCTCAGATCGGACACCGCTATCCGGTGTCCGGGACGGAAAAACAGCGACTGCTGAAAATGCTGGCAGAAGCCGGGATTGATCCCGACGACAGCGTGGCCAAAGTCTGCGGTGCCAAACTGCTGGGCGGTCTGATGACAGTGGCGGTTGCTTTCGTCTGGCGCTGGCAGGGGGAGTTGACGGCGATGCTGCTGATGGCCGTGCTTTTTGCTTACGTGCTGGGCTCCAATGTGCCGGAATACTGGCTTCGCAACCGGGCGGCCCGGGTCAAAGCACAGCAGCGCCGGGCGGTTCCTGATGCAATTGACATGCTGGTGATTACGGTGGAAGCCGGGTTATCGCTTGACCGGGCACTGGAGCGGGTTGGACGTTATCTGCAAACCTCTGAACCCCGGCTGGCAGAGCAGTTTCTGCGGACCCATGCCGAAATTCAGGTCATGGGCGATCCGGCGCAGTGTATGAAAAAGCTGGCGTGGCGGACTGGGTTGCCGGAGCTGGAGCGACTGGCATCCACATTGGGTATGGCCCAGCGTTATGGCTCGCCACTGGCCGATACCATGCGGACGATCAGTCACGAAGCCCGTCAGATGCGCAAAATGGCACTGGAAGAACAGGCCGGAAAATTACCGGGCCGGATCACGCTGATTCAGATGGCTTTCATCATGCTGCCGCTGCTGGCGCTGATTATTGCTCCAACACTGAATCTGCTGATCGACAGCCTGAGTTAACCCAAGGAATTGAATCATGAACACACCTCAATCTGCCCGTTTGCTGATCCGAAACAGTCGGTATCTCTGGATTGCGCTGGCTGCGCTGGCGCTCAGTGCCTGCAGCAGTCATGCCGATAAAGTCGCAGCCAATATCCAGACGAATGCTCTGGTGGTGGCGCAGACGGCTTTTGATTCTCACCAGTACGCGAAAGCGGAAACCCTGTTTCGTCAGTTACTGGATCAGGCCGCAACAGCGGCGCAACCTCTCCCCGAGCAAGCACTGCTGATGCTGGCCCGCAGTCAGTTCCAGCAGGATAAAAAGCAGGCTGCGCGCAATACCCTGCAGCAATTGCTGGATATGCGTGGGTCAAAGGCGGCGGAAGCCGCGGATTATCTGGGGAAATTCAGTCTTGATGACGGCAAAACCGATCAGGCTCAGGCGGCTTACCGGCAGGGATTGGCGCTGGACGGGCTGACGGGGGCTGAAGAAGCCCGGCTTCTGAACGGACTGGGCGTGTCTTTACTGAATCAGAACAGCTACGCGCAAGGCCGCGAAGCATTTGAACGCGCAGTGGTACTGGCACCGGATGAAGCGTCCTATCGGTCAAATCTGGCGCTGGGGTGGCTGATGGACGGACAGATCACAAAGGCCCGGACTGTGTTTGCACCTTTGCTGCATTACCAGCAATTACCTCCCCGCGTTGAAATGAATTATGCCTTGCTGCTGCTGGCGGAAGGGCAGCAGCAACAGGCGCGGCTGATTTTGTCGCGCTACCTGTCGCCAACGCAGGTGGATCATGACATTCGCCAGTTGGCGGATCGACTGGCGACAATCCGTCAGCGTGCAGCCGGTCAATCCTCATGAGGCAGCCGTTTCGCCGCAGACAGGGGGGCGTCGTCAGCTTGGAAATGGCGTTTCTGCTCCCTGTCTTTATCGGATTGCTGCTGTTGTTTGTCGATGTGGTCCGGGTGCACTGGCAGTACAGCACGCTGGAGCATGCGATGCGACAGGTGCTTCGTGAACATATGATCAGCAGTGTTCAGGGGAATCTGCCCAGCGCCGCAGAACTCAAGCAGGACATTTCCGGAAAACTGGTCGGCTCGCCTGCACTCAGTCTGTCGGTGACCCGCTATGGATCGCTGGCCGAGATGCTGGCGGCTGACGACGGACTTGAGCCGGGAGAATCAGTGCCGCTTGCACCCTCTGATCCCGTACTCAAAGTGACCGCCAGGCTCAAACCAGCCATGACAATCTATCCGCTCTTTTTTACCGGGGCCCGGACGCTGGAATACCAAACCACACTGATGATGCTGTCAGACAGGATGCCAGAATGAAAAGACAGAATTCGAAACGCATCTGCCTGAATGCGGCGGGGAAGCAGCGCGGCGCAGCCAGTGTCGAGGCCGTCTTTATTTTTGGCTTTCTGGTGCTCTTTATTCTGGCGTGTTCCGATTTGCTCAGCCTGCTGCGCTTACAACAACGGCTCGATAATCTGGCTTATAACCTGACTCAAATGGCCACGATGACCACCTTCACGCCAAATTCAGATGCCGACAGCCCCTTTTCCTACTACGGCCGTTATACCCGGCAGCAACTGAAAGCCATGACCGCAGAGAACATGCCAGACAGTCAGTACGGGATGTCGATGCAATGGCGCAATCTGGCGACTGACGAGGCAGTTGAATTGATCGCATCTGGCAATTGTGAGGCATACAGCGACTGGCCAGCTTTGAGCCGGGGGATCTTTATCCGGGTGTCGGTTTGTCTGTCACCGGGAGAAATCAGGACAGGCAGTTGGGTGAGTGAGTGGGTGCTCGGGAAAACCCTGCGTGCCGGATACGTACAGGAAATTCAATGAAAGCTTCATTTTTTCGTCAGCAGGGGGCATTTTCTCCCGGCTTTATTCTGATGTTGATTGGGGTCGTGACTTTTGTCGTGACCACCAGCAGCATCATCCGGGCTTATCAGGATCATGATCGGCTCAGTGGTGTGGCCGACATCGCGCTGCTGTCGGCTTCCGACAGTGATACACCCGCGAATGATGTCAGTGCCTTACTCAAAGCCAATCGCCTGCAGGCCAACGCGCAGATTCAGGCTGGCGAAGCGGGGGCCAGTTTACGGCTCACGAGTCAGAGTCAGGACATTCCGATAGGCGTGAAAGCATCGACTCGCCAGGTGCAAAGCTCGGTTGAGATTGCCGTCGTGATTGATATTTCAGAGTCCATGCGCGGAGAGCCGCTGAATCAGGTGAAGAAGGGGCTGGAAGACTTTGCCGAAGTGCTTTACGCCAAAGAACGGCGGAATAACAACCGGGTTATCAGCCTGGTGCCCGCCAGTGGTTATGTGAATATTGGCTCTCATCCGACGTTTTTTGAACCGGCCAGTCTGTTGCCACCATTCAGTTTGCAGACCTTATTTTCGGAAAAGAACTGGGGCAACTTTTTACACCCGTCTGTACCTGGCCGGAGTCGGGATGCATTTTGTGCGTTTCTCCCGGAAGACGTCGGCGATATCGCAAAATCGGCTCAGGTGACTTCCCGCTGGATCCGGTCACTCGAATCCGCACCGGGGCGTGGGCAGTCGATCTGGCTGCAATTTGCCACCCAGCGGCCGCCTTTATCAAATTATGCCGATGGTACGCCGTTAAAAGCCGCTTATCCGTCAGATAATCCGGCCGATCGCTATCGGGAAGATGCATTGGCATCGCTGGGGTTGTTCGACTCTGCTGATTGCGGCGTCAGCCCAATCCTGGCGATGGCCCGGACTCAGAACGAATATCAGCAGGGGATCGCGCAGCTCTATCCGGGGTTGAATACCAATACAGCCGAAGGGGTCCTTTGGGCGTGGCGTTTATTGTCACCGCAATGGCGCGGATTATGGCGAACAGAGCTGGCGGATTTACCGCGGGATTATGAGGCTCCGAATACTGTGAAAGTGATGGTATTGCTTTCTGACGGTGAGCATAAAGTTAATCCAGCCGTTCGGGATAAAAAACAGGTCGCTTTGTGTCGTGAAATGAAAAAGCAGGGCATTCAGGTCTTCAGTATCGGTTATGGCAACAATGCGCAGATTGTTCGTCAGTGTGCCGGTCCGGATGGATACTACGCCGCCAATGAGCGAAATATCCGAACGGTGTTCAGTGTGATTGCCAACACCATCAACGACATTACGTTGGTGAAATAACCTCCCTGCCCCCGGTTTACACTGTAAACCGGGAACGCTCCCCCACATCTTTTCTGTCATTTGCCTCCACATTGACAACACGTCAAAAAATCGCCGCTGGCTATACTTATGATCGAGCATGCTGTGAGCACGGTATTTTCCCTTCCCTGGCAAGGGGAGGGTCAGGGTGGGGTTCGAGAAGCGCGCAAGGACTTGGCATGTGTGCACATGAACCCCCGCCGAGCCTCCCCCTTGAAAAGGGGGGAGGAACAGATCGAGTCTGCTGCGAGCACGGTATTTTCCCTCCCCTTGGCAAGGGGAGGGCCAGGGTGGGGTTCGAGAAGCGCGCATGGATTTGGCATGTGTGCACATGAATCCCCGCCGAGCCTCCCCCTTGAAAAGGGAGGAGGAACAGCTCGAGCATGCTGTGAGCACGGTATTTTCCCTCCCCTTGGCAAGGGGAGGGCCAGGGTGGGGTTCGAACAGCGCGCATGGACTTGGCATGTGTGCACATGAACCCCCGCCGAGCCTCCCCCCTTGAAAAGGGGGAGGAATTGCTCGAGTCTGTTGCGAGCACGGTATTTTCCCTCCCCTTGGCAAGGGGAGGGCCAGGGTGGGGTTCGAACAGCGCGCATGGATTTGGCATGTGTGCACATGAATCCCCGCCGAGCCTCCCCCTTGAAAAGGGGGGGAGGAACAGATCGAGTCTGCTGCGAGCACGGTATTTTCCCTCCCCTTGGCAAGGGGAGGGCCAGGGTGGGGTTCGAACAGCGCGCATGGACTTGGCATGTGTGCACATGAATCCCCGCCGAGCCTCCCCCTTGAAAAGGGGGAGGAACAGATCGAGTCTGCTGCGAGCACGGTATTTTCCCTCCCCTTGGCAAGGGGAGGGCCAGGGTGGGGTTCGAGAAGCGCGCATGGATTTGGCATGTGTGCACATGAATCCCCGCCGAGCCTCCCCCCTTGAAAAGGGGGAGGAATTGCCCGAGTTCGTTGCGAGCAGTGACTTGAATCCAAAAAATCGCCCCCAGTGATTTCAGGTGGCTGGGATACAGACCTTTCTGGTTTTGTCTTCGTACAGGAGCACAAGGATGAAAGTCACCCTGATCGTCGGTTCGCTGATCTTGCTGGCACTGGCATTTGGCATTGGTTACACCGAATATCAGCAACGCGCACAATCGCTGGCGAAACCCGCTCGTCCTGTCCCGAATGTGATTGTTCAGCCGGTGGTACGGCAGGAAGTTGCACGGTTGGTTGAAGCCTTGGGTACGGTCAAATCCCGGGAATCTGTCCAGATCACCGCCAAAGTGACGGAAAAAGTTGATCGGGTGCATTTTGAGGATGGCCAGCAAGTCAACGCCGGTGCCTTACTGGTGACACTGACATCAGGTGAACAGCAGGCCAAAGTTCGTGCAGCGCAGGCAAACCTGAGTGAGCAGCAGCGGGAATATCGCCGGATTGAAGGGCTGGTGCGGAAGAATACGGTCGCCCGCTCGGAACTGGACAAGCTCAGAACCGGGATTGAAGTGGCCCGGGCGATTCTGGCGCAGAATCAGGCCGAACTGGAAGCGCGGACCCTTGTCGCGCCTTTTGCCGGTCTGCTCGGATTTCGTCAGATCAGTCAGGGGGCGCTGGTCACACCGGGCATGGTGGTGACTACGCTGGATGCACTGGATACCGTCAAACTGGATTTCTCGGTGCCGGAACGGTTTCTGGGTCAAATCCAGTCCGGAGCCCGGGTGAATGGCCGGGTGGCGGCATTTCCGGATCTGGTGTTCAGCGGCAAAGTCACCGGACTCAACAGCCGGGTGGATCCACAAACCCGAGCGGTTGAAGTACGGGCGCGGGTGGAAAACCCGCAACTGTTGCTGCGGCCCGGTATGCTGATGACGCTGACATTGACACTGGAAGCCCGCTCTGGGCTGGTGGTGCCGGAAGAGGCCATCATCCCACGGCAGACGAAGCACTTTCTGATGGTGGTGAATGGCGAGAATGTCGTCGAGCAGCGGCCTGTTCAGCTGGGATTCCGCAGCCGGGGTGAAGTGGAAATTCTCAGCGGGGTGCAGGAAGGTGAGCAAGTGATTACCCGCGGCATGGATAAAGTGCGGCCGGGTCAGACGGTGACGACCCAACCCACGGAGCATTTTACCCATCGGGAGGCGGGCTGATGTTTCTGACGGATCTTGCGGTTCGCCGCCCTGTGTTTGGTTCGGTGATCAGCTTGCTGCTGATCACTTTTGGTCTGGTTGCGTACGATCGGCTGCCATTGCGTGAATATCCGGATATCGACCCGCCCATTGTGACTATCTCGACGAACTATCGCGGGGCATCTGCAGCGATCGTGGAAAGCCGGATCACCCAGATTGTTGAAGACCGGGTATCCGGTATTGAAGGGATCCGCAATATCAGTTCTACCAGCAGCGATGGCCGTTCGGATGTCACACTGGAGTTTGGCATCGGACGGGATATCGACGCAGCCGCCAATGATGTCCGCGACCGGATCTCGGGCATTCTCAATAACCTACCGGATGAAGCCGACCCCCCGGAAGTGCAGAAAGCCGAAGGGAATTCTGAAGTCATTATGTGGCTCAATCTGGTCTCTGACCGATTGGATACGCTGGCGCTGACCGATTACGCCAACCGTTATCTGGTGGATCGCTTTTCGGTGCTGGACGGCGTGGCCGCCGTGCGGATAGGCGGTGGGAAAGAATATGCGATGCGGATCTGGATTGACCGACAAAAGCTGGCGTCTCGCAGGCTGACGGTGGCCGATGTTGAACAGGCGCTGCGGGCGGATAACGTTGAGCTCCCCGCAGGCTCCATCGAGTCGGAGAACCGGCAGTTTTCAATTCGCACCCAGCGCAGCTTTCTGGCGCCGGAAGACTTTTCCCGGCTGGTCATTGGCGTCGGGGAAGACGGTTATCTGATCCGGCTGGCCGATGTCGCAGCGGTTGAACTGGCGGCGGAAGAAGAAAAAATCATGTTCCGTGGCAATACGCAGGACATGATTGGGCTGGGGATCAACCGGCAATCCACGGCCAATACGCTGGCCGTTGCCCGCTCGGTGAACGCGCTGGTGGCGCAGATCAACCCAACGCTGCCGGAAGGCATGGAAATTAAAGAATCCTATGATTCCTCGGTGTTCATTCAGGCATCGATCGATGAAGTCTATAAAACCCTGTTTATCGCGCTGTTGCTGGTCATCCTGACGATTTATCTGTTTCTCGGCAGTGTCCGGGCCATGCTGATCCCGGCGCTGACCGTGCCGGTATCGCTGATCGGGACCTTTATCATTCTGTATGCGCTGGGCTACACCATCAATTTACTGACCTTACTGGCGCTGATTCTGGCGATCGGGATTGTTGTCGATGATGCCATTGTCATGCTGGAGAATATCCACCGCCGGATTGAGCTGGGGGAATCCCCGCTGAAGGCGGCATTTCTTGGTGCGCGGCAGGTGGGGTTTGCCATTGTGGCGACCACAGTGGTGCTGATTTCCGTGTTCCTGCCGATCGGTTTTCTTGAAGGCGATCTCGGCAAGTTGTTCCGGGAATTCTCGGTGGCCATGAGTACCGCCGTGCTGCTGTCTTCGCTGGTCGCGCTGACGCTCACGCCGATGATGGGCTCAAAAATCATGCAGCCGGTCGAAAGCGAGCCCTGGCTGGTGCGTCAGGTCAGCACGGTGCTGGACCGTCTCACCGGGTTTTATCGCCGGTCGCTGGCGAATTGGTTACGTCGGCCTTATCTCATTGTGGGCATGCTGGTGGTGATGCTGTGCGGCAGTGTCTGGCTGGCCAACCGGATTCCGACCGAATTTGCCCCACGTGAAGATCGCGGCGCAATGTTCATTCTGATCAACGGCCCGCAGGGGGCCAGTTATGAATATATGCAGCCGTATATGAATGAAATCGAACACCGGCTGATGCCGATGGTTGAAGCGGGCGAAATCATGCGGTTGCTGGTCCGTGCGCCGCGAGGCTGGGGACAACTGGAAGATTTCTCCAATGGGTTTGCCATTGTGGTGCTGGAGGACTGGGCGCAGCGACGCAATGCGTTTGTGATCATCCGGGATATTCAGCAACGGCTGCGTGATCTGGCTGGCGTCACGGCGTTTGCGGTGATGCGCCAGCCGTTTGGCCGCGGGGTGAATAAACCGGTGCAGTTTGTGGTGGGTGGCGGCACCTATGAACAGCTGGCTCAGTGGCGCGATATTCTGATGGAGCAGGCAGCACAAAATCCGGGTTTGGAAGGCTTGGATCATGATTACAAAGAAACCAAACCGTTACTGGGCGTAAATATCAATATCGAGCGGGCGGGTGATTTAGGGGTTTCGGTCACCGAGATTGGCCAGACCCTGGAATCTATGCTGGGTTCAAGAGTAGTGACCCGGTATGAATGGCGCGGAGAAGAATATGATGTGCTGATCGAAGGTCAGCCGGCACGCCAGAATACACCGCAGGATCTCAGCAATCTGTATGTGCGCTCCAGCCACAACGGCGAGCTGATCCCATTGTCGAATCTGGTCTCAGTCACCGAATACGCCGACGCCCCCACGCTGAATCGCTTTAACCGGATCCGGGCCGTCACCATCGAGGCGAATCTTGCCGATAATTATACTTTGGGAGAAGCACTGACCTACCTGAACGGTTTGGTACAGCAATATTTACCTGCTGATGCCGTGGTGAACTACAAAGGGCCGTCGCAGGATTTTCAAACCGCCAGCCATTCGATTCTTTTTGTTTTTGCGCTGGCCTTAGCGGTGGTGTTTCTGGTGCTGGCGGCGCAGTTTGAGAGCTACATTCACCCACTGGTGATTATGCTGACGGTCCCGCTGGCCACTTTTGGTGCCTTGCTGGGCCTGTACTTTACCGGGCAGACGCTCAACATCTATTCGCAAATCGGCATCATTATGCTGGTGGGTCTGGCGGCGAAAAACGGGATTCTGATTGTCGAATTTGCCAATCAGCTGCGGGATCAGGGCACGGCCTATCAGGATGCCGTGATCGATGCAGCCTGTGCCCGCCTGCGTCCGATTCTGATGACGGCGATTACCACCGCGGCTGGCGCTGTGCCCTTAATTCTGGCAACCGGTGCTGGTGCTGAAACCCGGCTGGTGATCGGGATTGTGGTCTTGTGCGGCATCACGGTCGCCACCTGTTTTACCTTGCTGGTGATCCCAGTGGTTTATCATTTGCTTGCCCGCCATACCAACAGTCCGGAGTTTGTCACCCGCCAGTTGGAGAAAGAACTGGCCGAAGACAACACGGTATTGCTGAAGAAAAAGCGGCTGGGGTAAGGTTGAATGGCCATCCGCCGGATAGGCATCCAACTGAATTTTATGAATATCTCTGACTGAATCCGATTTAATCTTTGGGCATGAATGCCGCCATGCAATTGGATGTATGAAGGTGTTTTTTTTCCTGAAAGCACCGCCTTGGAGAGAATTCGTGAAAATCAATCAGAATCTATTGGTGTTGATTGGGGGACTGAGTGTTTTATATGGCATTGATGTCTTATTGGGCGACAAACTGAGATTATCCCATGTCATTCACGAACCACCGCCTCAGGTCAGTGCAACGCCATTGTCCCGGAATGATTTTCAGATTGTGCAGCAACCGGAAAGTGATGCGGAGTATGCTGACCGGCTGAGAAAAGTTGATCGTGCTTTTGAGACTTATCATCTGGATCGGGATCGCCCCTATTTGTATGTTGGGGAAATGAAATCTGTGAAGCAGAGTTCAACACAGATGGGCAATCATGTGATGACGGTTTCCTGGCCCACGACACCTTCTTCTTATGCTGTGGTTTATCAGGCTGCAAAAGACAGCGCGTTTGCCGGAGATTATGTCTATGTCGATCAAAGTTCAGGTCACACCAAAGTGTATCGGCTTCCGGAATCGGATGTCAGGCTGATGTCGGATCTGCCGAATTTGCAAGCCAGGATTCAATCTCAAAATATCAGGGCAGGTGACGACAAGGAGCGCCAATGGATTCAGATCTTTGCTGAGCGTCTGGTGGCCAGAAATATATGCCCGAGCATTCGTTCTGCAGCCCGGTATGAAGGGTGGAATATCACTGTATTCTGCGGGGATGGCATGGCATATAAAATGAGCTTGCAGGACATTCAGGCGGATGCGCCAATCCAGACCCGAATCGTTCACGAGTATGCACAGTTCAATCGTCCTGCCGGGGTTTCAACTCAATAAAGCGGGTCGGGTCTCTTTCGGTGGTAAAGGCCGCTTTTACACTGTAAATCCGTTGGTCGCTGCCCACAGCTGAACCTCGTGTTGATGGCACAGCGCCTCAATGGCCGCATCTGGCTGTTCAATAAACATGGCGCTCATTTCATGAAGCTGGCCGCTGATCACCGGGGCATAGCGACCCAGTTTGCTGGTGTCGGCGACCAGCCAGCATTGTTCACTCTGGGCAATAATGGTTCGGGAGAGCGCAGCTTCTTCCGGGCTGAAATCCAGCAATGCCCCGTTCTGGCCGAGCCCGCCGACACCAAAAACGCCGTACTGAATATAGAAGCGGCGGTAAAAATCTGTGGTGGCTTCCCCAACGGTATCCTTGTCTTTGGCTCTGAGTGTGCCGCCAGCCAAATGAATGGTGGCGTTTGGGTTCAGGCTGAGCGTCAGCGCGGCCTGTATATTATTGGTGATCAGTGTCAGCCCCGGATGGTCGAGCAATGCCTGTGCCACATATTTTGGCGTGGTGCCAATGCCCAGAAACAGGCTGCATCCTTCGGGCAGTTGGCTGGCGACCTGCCGTGCAATGGCCTGTTTGGCCGCGGAGTGCAGGGTGTCCCGGTTCGCAAAGGGTAAGTTATCCTGACTGCTGGGCAGGGTAATCCCCCATGGACACGGCGAACGAGGCCCAATTCATTCAGGTCGTTGAAGTCTTTACGAATGGTCTGCACCGAGACCTGACATTGTTCAACCAGCGTATTACTGGAGAGCACGCCCGGATGTTGCTGCAGATAGTCAAGAATCGCCTGCTGGCGGGCTGAGAGTTTCATGATGATGCTGGATGCTCCGGGTTGTGCTCTTTTCCTGAACGTCACGGGGTCCCCGCCTGCACGGGGACGACCACTGAATGCTTGGCGACTATTCTTATCCCGCTTTGGCCTGGCGTGGCTGGGGGGTCAGGCGTTGTCCTGTGCTATCGAATAAGTGTAGTTTGTCCGGATCGACATAAATCGTCAGCGATTCCTGCAGTGCCAGCGGTTGTTCCGGCGTCACGGCCGTAAACATCTGGCCAAGCAACTGACCATGGACCAGTTGGTTGGGCCCCAGCGGCTCCACAACCTGCACCGTCAGGCTGAGTTCCAACGGGTGACTGTTTGGCTGAAGACTGAGTTGCTCAGGACGAATGCCAATCGTGATTTTCTGATCCGGCAGATGCCCGTATTCAGGCAAAGCGTATTGCTGGCCGCTGTTCAGGGTGAAGACACCCGCAGATAAGCTGGCAGGCAGCAGGTTGATTGCCGGACTGCCAATAAACCGGGCGACGAATTCACTCTGGGGCTGATGGTAAATCTCGGCGGGTGTGCCGATTTGCTCGATTTTGCCCTGATTGAGCACCACAATGCGGTCGGCTAATGTCATGGCTTCAACCTGATCATGGGTGACATAAATGCTGGTGACGCCCAGTTCGCGTTGCAGCTTTTTGATCTCCAGTCGCATGTGGGCCCGCAACGCAGCGTCGAGATTCGACAACGGCTCATCGAACAGGAACAGTTTGGGATCCCGGACAATGGCACGCCCCATGGCGACCCGCTGACGCTGACCGCCGGAAAGTTTGGCTGGTTTGCGGTCCAGGTAGTCTTCAATTTTGAGGGTTTGAGCCACGCGACGGATTTGATGGTCGATGACTGCTTTTTGAACCCCGCGGTTTTTCAGGCCATAGGCCAGATTGTCATACACCGTCATATGCGGGTACAACGCATAGTTCTGGAACACCATGGCAATGTCCCGTGCGGCTGGTTTGATGTGATCCACGCGGCGGCCATCCAATTCAATACTGCCGCCAGTGATGCTTTCCAGCCCGGCAACCGAACGCAAAATAGAGGATTTGCCACAGCCGGACGGGCCAACCAGCACAATGAATTCTCCGGCTTTGACGTCCAGATTGATCCCTTTGACGGCCTGGTGTCCGTTGTCGTAGGTTTTGATCAGTTGATTGAGTTTCAGCATATTTGTCTCGTTATTCTGTTCCGGGGAGGCCGGGCCTCCCGCAGGGTTATTTTTCAGATTCCACCAGGCCTTTCACGAACCAGCGCTGGAAGAGAATGACCACCAGTACCGGCGGCAGCATGGCCAGAATGGCCATGGCAAAGGCATAGTCATAACGGGGCTGACGGGATTCGGTAATGTTGCTCAGAATCTGTTTGATGCCCATGACGATGGTGTTGTAGGTCTCATCTGTGGTGATCATGAGCGGCCACAGATACTGGTTCCAGCCCACCACAAACATGATGATGAAAATCGCGGCCATCATGGTTTTGGACAGAGGCAGCAGGATGTCGATCATAAAGCGCCAGGGGCCCGCGTTATCTAACTGCGCCGCTTCCAGTAACTCATCCGGAATGGTTTTAAAGAACTGACGGAAGAAGAAGGTGGCTGTGGCAGAGGCAATCAGCGGCAGGATTAAACCTGTATATGAATTCAGCATCCCGAGGTTCGCGACCACTTCATATGACGGGATGATGCGTACTTCCAGCGGCAGCAGCAAGGTGACGAAAATCAGCCCGAACCAGACACTGGCATAAGGCAGCCGGAAAAAAACCAGCGCATAGGCGGCCAGCATGGAAATGATAATTTTGCCGATGGCAAATCCCAGGCCCATCACCAGTGAATTGAAAATCATGGTGCCGGCATTCACGTCCTGACTGAAGCCCATGCTGCTTTGCCAGGCTTCCTGATAAATACTGGCAAGATGCTCGCCCGGCAGCCATTGCAGGCCATCGCGGATAATGGTGTTCGGATCATGGGTCGAACTGGCAAAAATCAGCCAGACCGGTGCCAGCATGAAGGCCACGCCCAGCAACAGGATCAGGTGATCCAGCCATTGGCTGCGGTGTAAGGACAATGATCGGGCGGATTCAGGCTGTATCGGTACGGCCACTGAATCGGGCGCTGTGGTGTCTGTTGTCTGCATCAGTAATGTACCTTTCTTTCAATGACACGGAACTGGAAGTAAGTGAGCGCTGACACCAAAATCAGCAGCACCACAGATTGCGCCGAGCTGCCACCGAGATCTGCGCCGATAAATCCGTCCTGAAAAACTTTGTAGACCAGTGTGGTTGTGCTGCCTCCCGGTCCGCCTGAAGTCAGGGTGTCGATAATCCCGAACGTCTCGAAAAAGGCGTAGGTCAGATTGATGATCAGCAGGAAAAAGCCGGTCGGGGCGAGCAGTGGAAAGGTGATGGTCCAGAAGCGGCGGCGGTCCGAAGGGCAATCCAGTGCGGCCGCCTCTTGGACGGAGTGAGAAATCGACTGCAATCCTGCCAGAAAGTAAACGAAATTCACTGAAACCTGCTTCCAGACCGAAACGATGATCAAAGCGACAGTGGCATCAAATGGATCGGTCTGGTAACTGAAATCCCACCCCAGCACCGCGAACATGGCGGTTAGGGTGCCAAAGTGCGGGTTGAACAGGAATCCGGCCATGATTCCGGCAATGGCGGGCGCAATGGCGTAGACCCAGGTCAATGTGAGTTTATACCCGCTCTGTCCGCGCCGGATATTGTTCGCTTTCACGGCCAGTAAGAGAGCCAGCCCCAGCGACAGCAGGGCAACGAGCAGCGAAAACACCAGGGTGAAGCCAATGGATTTGAGATATTCCGCCGAGCTGAACAGCATCTGATAGTTTTCAATGCCGATGAAGGTACTGGACAGTCCCCAGGGATCTTCCAGCATGAAGGATAAATAGATCGCTTGGGCAGCGGGGTAGAAAAAGAAAATCGTAATGATCAGGATCTGGGGGAGCAGTAAAAAATAGGGCACCCCAGTGTGTTGAAATTGTTGTCTGCGTTCCACGGTCTACTCAATGCAAATCAGAAGGATGAAACAGCGCGGCGAGTGTACCGCGCTGAGTGACAAAGCTGGCTTATTTCACGGTGCGGGCAAATCGCTTGAGTAAAACCGAGCTTTCTTTTTCGATGGTCTCGAAACTGTCTTCGACGGAGCGGGTGCCCGCAAAGATGTTATCGAATTCACGATGCATGACCTGCTGAATTTGCGGATAGAAACCCAGACGATAGCCTCGAGTCCAGTCACCACCGGGCAGGCTCAGCTGCTTCACACCAACTTCTGCATCGGGTTGCGCTGTGTAATACCCCGAAGCTTTGGCTTGTTCGTAAGCTGCTTCCGTCACGGGCACATAACCGGTCGACTTGTGCCAGAACACCTGAGTATCGGCTTTGGTCAGATAATGGAAGAAGCTGGCTACTCCTTTATCTTCCGCCTTGGGATGACCATTCAGTGCAAAGAGTGCGGCACCGCCAATGAAAGTGCGGCCAGCGTTGTGGTTCACCGCATCCCAGTACGGCAGATAGGTGGTGCCCAGTTTGAATTTCACCCGGTTTTTCAGGCCCCCGAACGAGCCGGAAGAACCCATCCACATCGCCACTTCCTGACGTTCAAACGGTGTCTGGTTGGCATCCCAGTCTGAGCCGTAATATTTGTAGTAACCTTTGTCCTTCCATGCTTTCAGTTTGTTGAAATGCATGCGCATGTCCGGCGTATTGAACATCAGCTTGGTGGCCGGGCCTTCATAACCGTTATTTTTATCGGCCAGCGGCAGGTTATGGCGGGATTTGAAGTTCTCGAACATGATCCAGGGCGTCAGTGACTGGGAGAAACCGGCGTAACCGGCGTCTTTCAGCCTGGCTGCGACCTGCTCCAGCTCTTCATACGTTTTTGGCGGCTGGGCACCAATTTTGCTCAGAATATCTTTGTTGTAGTACAGCACCGGTGTCGAGCTGTTAAAAGGCATGCCAATCATCTTGCCCTGATTATCGGCGTAAAAGTTGCGAACACCGGCGATATAATCCTTGCTGTTAAAATCGTACCCAGCACTGACCAGAATGTCCTGAACCGGTTTGGCGACACCCGGTGCATTGATGATGGTGGCGGCACCCACATCCGCAACCTGCAGAATATTCGGGGACTCACCTGCACGGAAGGCGGCAATACCTGCAGTCAGTGTTTCGACGTAGCTCCCTTTGTATACGGGGATCACGCGATAGTCTTGCTGTGATGCATTGTATTCTTTTGCCAGCTGGTTGACGGTGTCACCCAGCTCCCCGCCCATCGCATGCCACCAGGTAATGTCTGTGGCTGCCCATGCCGAGCCAGCAAAGCTGGCACCTGTCATCGCGAGCAAGAGTGCACGCGCCGTCCTGAATTGGTTCATACCGTTTCCCTGTTCCATGTGATTCGAAATGACTGTTAACTTTCGGGTGAAAGGCTTTGGCTTTCGTTAGCGGTATAGTGCTGAGGTTGTATTGCAGTTTGGTTGATATGGGGTGTCATTTTGATGACAGTCGAATTGAATGTGACATCTATGGTTGAGGTTTCAGCCGAATGGGATGTCGGGAAAGTGTGATGCCCACTCCGTATCATTGAAATTTCATTCATTCTATTTTGGTAATTCTTAACCCCCTGAACTAGGTTAAATTTTGTTAACCATGAAAAAAACACCGGGCATATCCGGGAAGTGCCTGGTCAGTAAGACTGATTCGACAGACAGATATCCCTCTGAAACACAAACGGAAGTGTGTCATTATCATGAAGTTGTTGGCGTATAATCTGGGATCCGTCATTGATGAGGCCGGTAGCCTGAGTGCATGGGTTGCCTCATGGACGGAAGTTTTCTCACTTCACGTTTCTTTACCTTTGTTCTGGCTGGTCCTGGCGTTGCTGGTTCTGGCATCTCTGTTATTGGCTGTGGTCAGTCTGGTCTGGAAACGCAGTTACCGCCGCGCCAAAATTCATCGTGAACTGGCCCGGGCAAATCAGCGGATGAGTCTGGCAACCTCTGTCGCCGGAATCGGTGTCTGGGAGTGGGATGTCAGCCGCGATTCACTGCAGTGGAGTCCTTATCTTTATGATCTTTACGGGATCCGGGTGGGCAGCCGATTAGAGTTGAATGACTGGATCATGCGGCTGAAAACCGGTGACGGCGAGAAGATCCTGCGTTTAAAACAATTGGCCGGTAAGAATAAGCAGCAAACCCTCATCATCGATATGATCGATCCCATCGACGGACAACCCAGAGTCCTGGAACTGGTGGTTCAGGGGCTGGTGAATGACGGTTCCCGTTTAATCGGCACCCAGCGGGATATTTCAGATGTCATTGAAAGGCAGCGCAAGATGGAACAGGCGGCCTTGCTGGATAAACTGACCGGATTACCCAATACCCGCGCATTAAACCGGGTGCTCAAAGCGGCATTTGCAGCGCCGGATGTTGAAAACAAAGTTTTTGGATTGATGTTTATTGATCTGGATGGTTTTAAACAAGTCAATGACATGCTCGGGCATGATGTCGGCGATGCCTTATTGCTGCATGCCTCAAAGCGGATGCGGGGTTGCTTGCGCGTGGAAGATGAAGTGTTCCGGATTGGCGGCGATGAATTCGTGGTTTGGGTGCCGCTGGGGGAATACGCAGTCAAAATCCATAAGCCAGACAAAGATCCTTTGTTTGAAGATGAAGATTCGGAGCGGCGTGAACCCATGATTTTACCCTGGGGCGATAACGATGAAGAGCTGACCTACCGGATGGAAACCATTGCAGAAAAGTTGCTGCATACACTGACGGAACCGTTCAATTTTGGGGAGAATCAGTGTCGTGTCTCTGCCAGTATCGGGATTGCCCGATATCCATTTCATGCATCGGACGCGCAAAAGTTACTCAAGCTTGCAGACTCGGCCATGTATCAGGCCAAACGCAAGGGAAAACGGCAGTTTGCCCATTATGATCCCACCGTGGATCAAATGGGGGAGCAAAGCCAGACGCATCCCTCCATGCCTCCTTCCGACGCAAAGCGAGCCGTCGGCTTGGAATAAGTGTCATAACAATGACATGACGATCCTTTTTTAATCACAATGCATCATAAAAAAGTATTGGTTATGCAAAAAAAGTAATAGAAAAGTTGTAATTTTTTCACACAAATTTTTTTCAGATTCTAATATTTGAGACAGAGAGACGTGAAAGTTGCAATTCAGCAATGTCTAATTGAAGCGTAGAGGATGTCCCATGAAATATTTAACATTAGCTTGGATTCAGTGCAGCCATCTTTTCCACCGTTTGATGAAGGAAGAAAAAGGGGCGTCTGCCATTGAGTATGTGTTGATTGCTGCTGTGATTGTGGGAGCTGTCAGTTTATTAGATTTGAATACATTGATTAGTGATGCTGGTACCCATTTAATTAATGTGGTGAAATCTGCGGGAGTAAGTACAACTGCTGGAAATTAATATTATATTCGTTTTATTCATGATTGTTTTATCATGTTTCGATCTAAAGTATATGAAGGTTCCTAATTGGACACTGATTTTATTAACGTTTTTTGTTGTGGTTTTTCGATATTTTGAATGTAAAGATTGTTTTTTATATGGCGTTGATTTTAGTGCTGTTATTTTTGTTGCGTTAATCACATTACCTGGATTAATGGTATCCGTATTTGGTGCTGCAGATGTGAAATTGTTGCTTATTTTGTCATTTGCATTTTCATTTTCTCAAATGCTTAATTTATTATTTTACTCTTTTATCGCTTTTGCTCTCTATTGGTCGTTGTTTGCGCGTGGCCAGAAAGAAGCGCCCTTTGTCCCGAGCATCTTAGTTGGAATGGTTGTCACACTATGGGTTGTTTAAATCAGTGTAGGTTAAGGAATCTTAAGCGTTTTCAAACGGGGGCTGCTGCTTTGGAAACCATTCTTCTGATGCCTGTGATTTTAATGCTGCTTTATGCCATCGCACAGTACAGTCTTATTTTTCTCTCCATTCAATTATTTAACTATGCCGCAGAAGAATCGCTCCGGAACAGCATTTCTTATGTTGATGAAAATTGTTACTACGGTGGCAGTTGTGATGTCGATGATTTGAAAGTTCATATTACGTCTTCTGCTGAAGCGATTATCTCGAGTTATACCGGTTCTGAAGGGAATCTCGGCAAATTATTTGGTCAAACACTGGATGCATCAAGTTTAGAGATTGACCCGGATTCAAATAATTTTTGCTGTAAGGTCACCATCACCTATAACTATAAACAGCATCCTTTTTTACCATCCTTTGGTTTACCGGTGCCGGATGAATTGAAATCAACGGCAACTCTGAATTTGTAGAAAATCAGGACGTATTTCTGCAAATGACATCAGGGATGTCATCGCGGAAGAGAGAGGGACAATCATGCAGGGACGCACGTTAAAAATAGCGGCTGCCGTACTTTTGGCGCTGGCATTGCTGATTGGCTGGTATGGCGTCACCTTGAGTGGCCGTTCCGCCACGGTCACTGCAGTGCCTGCGGTGACCGTCGAAAAGCCGAAAACCACAGTCTGGACCTTTGTAACAGATATTCCGCAAAACGCAGTGCTGGATGAAGCAATGCTGGTGCCTGTTCAGGTGTCTGACGCCACGGCTCAGGACATCAACAATGTGACCCCTTATCTGGGGCGGCAATTCAAGCATGAGGTCGCGCAAGGCGCCCGTCTTCAGGCAAGTATGTTGCAAGGCCATCTTCCGATCGCACAATCCCTCGCACCGGGTTACCGGGCCATTGCGATTCAGTCCAGCGACCTCACCACGGCGGGCGGTCATGTTCATCCGGGATACCGGGTGGATGTGATTTATCTGGTCCGTGCCAATAAAGAATCCGGTGAGAACAGTACGGCCCGACGTATTCTCAGCAATGTTGAGGTGTTGGCTGTCGGGGATGAGCTGAGCTTTGATGGCAAAGAGACGGAAAAAAAGGTGAATGATAAAGCCAGAACCGTTGTGCTGGCAGTGCCTGCCAGTGATACCCCGCAATTAATGCTGGCGGAAACCACAGGTCAGTTACGACTGGCAGTGGTCGGCACCAAAGATCAGGTGCCTGACGTCGTGATTCCGTCTGAATCAGACAGCTTGCTGGCGCAGTCGCCAGTGCCGAATCTTGTGCCTCAATTCAAAATTTCTTCACAGAAAACGGTCAGCACAATGCCGGTGATCCCCAGTGCGATGACGACAGCACCCAGCCATTCAACGGTCAAAGAACCTTTGTCCGGCAAGTCGGATGACAGCTATGTGATTTCGCTGAAAACACTGGGCGGCTATCGCGAAGCAGAAGTGGAAGTGAAGAAACCCACGCCGGTGAAATACCGTTATGTTGCTCCTAAGGTAGAAGTCTATCAGGGAGAGAAACGAACTTTGGTTCGCACCAGTCATTGACAGGGAGAGTGTGAATGCTGCGTTTTATTCAGGGATTATGTTGGATGACCGGCCTGGTTGTGATGTCGATGGTGCAGGCTCAGGATTTTCAGTTAGATGTGGGCCAGCAGGTGACGGTTCATTCCGGCCAGCGGATTCAGCGGGCTGCCGTGGGTGAGCCTTCGGTTGCCGGGGTCAAAGTGCTGAGTACAACCCAGCTGCTGGTAACAGGGAAAACAACCGGGACAACGTCGCTGATGGTTTGGGAGCGGGGAAGTGAGGAGCCGGTCCGACACCGGATTTCGGTGAATCCGGGCGGCGTGGCGACAAGCAATGTGCAGGTGCAGACCGATATCAAAGTGGTTGAAGTCAGTAAAAGCGCCCTGAAGGAAGCCGGATTCTTTTTCGGCAAGCAGGGCACCGGCGGTACTTTCTGGGGAATCGGTAATAACAGCGCGATCACCGGTGCCAGCTTCAATGGGTTCCGTGGCAGTTTTCTTGCCAGTGGGGATGCCTTTAATCTGGTGATCGGGAATGTGGCGGATAACTTTTTGGCCACGGTCAGCGCACTCGACAGTAACGGCTTTGCCTACACTCTGGCCGAACCCAGCTTAGTCACCATGTCCGGTCACACTGCGACTTTTCTGGCCGGTGGGGAATTTCCTTATCCGAAAAGCACCAATGATGATGATGTCACCATTGAGTTTAAAGAATTTGGGGTGCGGTTAAATCTGACCCCGACGGTGATGTCAGGCAATCGCATTATGCTGAAAGTGGCACCGGAAGTCAGCGAACTGAACTATGCCCAGGGCGTCCAGGCTGCGGGCGTCGTGGTTCCGGGTTTGTCGGTACGGCGCACAGACACCACGGTTCAGTTAGGCAATGGCGAAAGCTTTGTGATCAGTGGCCTGGTCAGCCGGAATACCATTAAAACGGCCAGTCGTTTTCCGGGGCTGGGGGATATTCCAATTCTGGGCGCATTTTTCCGTTCCACCCGTCTGGATGAAAATGACAAAGAACTCATGATGGTTGTGACCCCGCATCTGGTGAAGCCTTTTGCCAGCAACGCACCGTTACCGCCACTGCCGGGTGAAATGTATCGTCAGTTCCGTCCTAATTTCTTTGAACTGATTTTTCTGGATGCAGAACCCAAAGCACTGCCTGTCAAAATGGGCTTTGCCGGGGAGGGTTAAGACGATGCAGCTCATGGCTTATACCGCAGATCATCACGCAAAACTGGCCGTTACAGAAGCCATCCCGGATGGCTGTACGCTAAGCTGGATCGACGACCCGGAACATCTGAACTCCAGCCAATCCTGGCGGCAGACCCGTATTCTGATTCTGGTTGCAGCGGACTGGCCGATGCCGGAGATCGACAGTTTGATGGATAGTTTTGCACCGCGCCATGTCATTCTTGTGGATTTAACCCCGGAAGCGCACTGGCATGGGATCCAGCAAAGTCAGACGGTTCGGCAGCACCTGCACTGGTGTGAACTGGAAGGGTTGACGGCACAGATTAACCACCTGACACAGATGCAATCTCTGGACGCCACTTCACGTCTGGCGCTGTTGTCTTCCCGCAATGACTGTGACGGTGCCTTACTGAGCATCGCAACGGCCTGGCACCTGCAGCACAAGCACCAGCAGGATGTTTTATTGCTGGATTTAGGGCGTCCCTTCAGTGACGTGTGCGAGTATCTGGGTGCCAGCCCCCGGCTGGATTTTATGGCGTTGCTGGAGAAAAAAGACTTTCTCAGCCCGGACTGGCTGGATGCGCAAGAACTGGCGATGGCGCCGGGCATTCATGTCATCGGAATGCCCGAAAGCGACAATTATGGCGCTGTGACCATGGAAGCCCTGATTGAAGTGATGGATTTGCTGGAAGCGAGATACGGCAATATCGTCATGAATCTCACCGGTATGCCGCCCAGCCCGTTACTGTTTTTCTTGCTGAACCGCTGCGGGCAGCACTGGCTGCTGTCAGACCAGAAAAACGTCAGCCTGAAAAGCAGTTGTGAGCTGGCAGAGTCGCTGTATCAGCAGGGAGTACGACCCGGCAGCGTCAATCTGGTGCTGGCGCCGTATTCTGCAGAAGTCCTCCCCAGTCGGGAAGTGATTGAAAAACAATTGCCGATTCTGGTTCGGGGGGAACTCCCCTACAGCTTTCCGATCATCACCGATATCAATGCCAGTGCGCTGCTGCCGCCCAGCGGAGAGTTCAAACTCTTTACCAAAGCTGTGGACAAGCTGATGTGGCTGTCGTCTGAACGCTCGCGCTGGCATTTTTCGCTGGGGTGGTAAATCACTGAATTTCCCTCGAATCAAGGAGTGAGTATGGGAAACGAAATGGAGTGGCCAAGCCGAGAACTGGTGATCCAGCAGGAAGAATCGTCGCTGGCATTAAAAGCGGAGCTTCACCGCTACATCATTGAACAGCTGGAAGAAGATGGCCTGATGTTTGAAATGGACCGTCAGGAAATGCAGCCGCATATTCATGACTATGTGCGTCAATATTTCCAGCAGCATAAAGAGCTGAATCAGCGCCAGAACCTGAATGAGCTGGTCACTGAGCTGTTGGATGAAATTGTCGGATTCGGGCCATTGCAAAACCTGCTGGACGACCCGACCATCGACGATATTCTGATTAACGGTTCCAAACAGATTTATGTGGAACGAAGCGGCCAGCTCAGCCGCGTTCCCTTGCGTTTCATGAACGATCAGCACATCTTGCGGGTCATTCGCCGGATGATCGCTCCGATTGGCCGCCGGATTGATGAATCGAATCCGATGGTCGATGCCCGTTTACCCGATGGCAGCCGGATTAACGCAGTCATTCCGCCTCTCTCGATTGACGGCCCTTGTCTCTCGGTTCGGAAATTTAAAAAAGAAGGTCTAAATGCAGACACGCTGATTCAGAATGGTGCCATGAGTGTTGCCATGCATCAGCTGCTGAAAAAATGTGCGCAGGCCCGGTTTAACATCCTGATCAGTGGGTCCACCGGCTCCGGGAAAACCACATTGCTCAATATCCTCAGTCACTATATCAACACGGGCGAACGGGTTGTTACCATTGAAGATGCCGCCGAACTGCAACTGAGAAATGGCCACGTGGTACGGCTGGAAACCCGTCCGCCCAACTCGGAAGGTCAGGGAGAAGTCACCGCGCGGGATTTGCTGAAAAATGCCCTGCGGATGCGTCCGGATCGCATCATTCTGGGGGAAAGCCGGGGGGCGGAAGTTTTGGATGTACTTCAGGCGATGAATACAGGCCACCAGGGCTCGATGAGTACCTTGCATGCCAACTCACCGCGTGATGCCCTTGTCCGTCTGGAAATGATGGTGACTCTGGCTGGCTTTACTTCAACTGAAGCCCTGATCAAGCAAATCATTGCAACGGCTGTCGATATGATTGTTCAGGTGTCCCGGTTACCCAGCGGCAAGCGAGTCATTACTCACATTGTAGAAGTTCAGGACGTTGCCGATGGCAAAATCCGGATTCAGGAACTGTATCGCTACAACCTCCAGACGGAAGATTTCATGACGGTAGACGCCATGTCTGTCCATCTGCGCAAAAAGCTTGGAGAAGACGGATGAACAGCCTGATCGTCATTGCCATGCTGTTACTGTTCACCAGCTGTGTGCTGATGGTGATTGCGACACGAAAAAGTCAAGTGCCTGCCAGTCAATCGCCCAAAACAGCGCAAAAGGCACAAAAGGTCCGGGGGAAAGATCGGGCGCTCGAAACCTGGCAGCGGCTGGGATTGAGCACAAGTCCTGTGATGCTGGTGCTTTATGCCGCTTGCATTTTATTCGGTCCTTTCCTGCTGGCCCGTATGACGGGCATCAGCGGACTGGGGCTGGGTCTGGCAGGGAGCGTGGGGCTGATTTTGCTCTTGGGGCAAATCCGGAAAAGTAATACGCGTCGTAAAATTTTGCAGCAACTGCCGGGATTTATTGATCACATCAACCGCCGGATTCATGTCGGGATGTCACTCAATAAAGCCGTCGAACATGTGCTGCAGGCAGTGAACGATCCGCTGCATTCCGTGGCAGAACGTGCCGTGAATCGCTCTGCATTGGGAACAGAGCTTTATGATTCCTTTCAGAAAGAAGCCCAGCTCACGGGCGTGAAAGAATTCGCACTGCTGGCTTCCGTGTTCAAAGTGAATCATCAGTTTGGCGGCAGTGTCTCGGCGGCCTTGGAACATTTGGTTGAGCTGTTGCACCAACAGGAACGCAGTCAGCGTGAGTTGAAGTCCTTAACCGGGGAGACCCGGGTCACCGCTTGGGTGATGGGGCTGGCTCCGACAGGCATGGCCATTTTCATGCTGGTCTCTAACCCAGAACAACTTCTGACGATGTGGGCAGATGAAACCGGCAGACAGGCTTTGATTGTGGGTTTAGGAGCGCAGGCCATGGGCGCGCTGGTCCTCTGGCGAATGATTCGGTCTTTATAGGATGGCGCTTGAAGGACAGGCATGGGACTTCAGCCGTCATGCCCGCGCAGGCGGGCATCCAGCGCCGTTGATGCGCCAAAGCAACGATTGGCACTTGGGATTGAAACAGGCACGGGAATTCAGCCGTCATGCCCGCGCAGGCGGGAATCCAGTGACGTTGATGCGCCAAAGCAACGATTGGCACTTGGGATTGAAACAGGCACGGGAATGCAGCCGTCATTCCCGCGCAGGCGGGCATCCAGCGCCGTTGATGCACCGAAGTAACGATAGGCACTTGGGGTTGAAACAGGCACAGGACTTTAGCCGTCATTCCCGCGCAGGCGGGAATCCAGTGACGTTGATGCACCGAAGTAACGATAGGCACTTGGGGTTGAAACAGGCACGGGAATTCAGCCGTCATTCCCGCGCAGGCGGGAATCCAGTGACGTTGATGCACCGAAGTAACGATAGGCACTTGGGATTGAAACAGGCACGGGAATTCAGCCGTCATGCCCGCGCAGGCGGGAATCCAGTGACGTTGATGCACCGAAGCAACGAGTGGCACTTGGGTTTGAAACAGGCACGGAATTTCGGCCGTCATGCCCACGCAGGCGGGAATCCAGCGCCGTTGATGCACCGAAGCAACGATTGGCACTTGGGGTTGAAACAGGCACGGAATTTCGGCCGTCATGCCCGCGCAGGCGGGCATCCAGTGACGTTGATGCACCGAAGTAACGAGTGGCACTTGGGATTGAAATAGGCACGGAATTTCGGCCGTCATTCCCGCGCAGGCGGGCATCCAGCGCCGTTGATGCACCGGAGCTACGAGTGGCACTTGGTTGACAACAGGCACGGGACTTTAGCCGTCATGCCCGCGCAGGCGGGCATCCAGTGACGTTGATGCACCGAAGCAACGATTGGCACTTGGGTTTGAAACAGGCACGGAATTTCGGCTGTCATTCCCACGCAGGCGGGAATCCAGCGCCGTTGATGCACCGAAGCAACGATTGGCACTTGGGGTTGAAACAGGCACGGAATTTCGGCCGTCATGCCCGCGCAGGCGGGCATCCAGTGACGTTGATGCACCGAAGTAACGAGTGGCACTTGGGGTTGAAACAGGCACGGAATTTCGGCCGTCATTCCCGCGCAGGCGGGCATCCAGCGCCGTTGATGCACCGGAGCTACGAGTGGCACTTGGTTGACAACAGGCACGGGACTTTAGCCGTCATGCCCGCGCAGGCGGGCATCCAGTGACGTTGATGCGCCGGAGCTACGAGTGGCACTTGGGATTGAAACAGGCACGGAATTTCGGCCGTCATTCCCGCGCAGGCGGGCATCCAGTGACGTTGATGCACCGAAGCTACGATTGGCACTTGGTTGACAACAGGCACGGAATTTCAGCTGTCATGCCCGCGCAGGCGGGCATCCAGTGACGTTGATGCACCGAAGCTACGATTGGCACTTGGGTTTGAAACAGGCACGGAATTTCAGCTGTCATGCCCGCGCAGGCGGGCATCCAGTGACGTTGATGCACCGGAGCTACGATTGGCACTTGGGGTTGAAACAGGCACGGGACTTCAGCCGTCATTCCCGCGCAGGCGGGAATCCAGCGCCGTTGATGCACCGAAGTAACGAGTGGCACTTGGGTTTGAAACAGGCACGGAATTTCATTTGGGCGTTGTAATGACAGTTTTGATGTTTTAGAAGCGCGAAACAGAAGTACAGGCAGGGAAAGCGTATGACAACCACAGCTTATCTGATTATCACCAGCCTCTTGTTCAGCATCGTCGGTGCCGGGCTGCTGTTTTGGTCAATGAAACTGCAAAAAGCACGCAGTGTTGAAGACAACCTGGCGAAATCACTGGGAAAGCCGCGTGCCGGTGAACGTGTCATCCGTGGTGGGCAGCGCCTCTGGGGCAAGACCAAACGAAGCAACGCAACCTCCCTGAATGACATTCTGGAGATGATGCGAAAAGCGGGTTACATCTCCAACCGGGAGCAGACGCTGTGTATTTTCCGTCTGGCTGCAGTGTGGTGCGCCATTCAGCTGGTTTTTGCCAGTCAGCTGATTCAGGCCGATGCCTCAGCGAATCACAAAATCAGCCTGATGCTGATCAGCGCGATGGGCACCGCTTATCTGGTCATTCAATGGCTGAAGAAAAAAGCCGTGAAACGGACACAGATGATTGAAGAAGAGCTCATTATCGGCCTGCAGGTGATGAAAATTTTATGGGATGTGGGTCTGTCGCTGGAAAGTCTGCTCCGAACCTTATCCCGCGAATTATCCGAGCTGACCCCGGAGCTGAACAAGGAACTCAAACTGGCGCTCAGTAAAATTGAAGCCGGGCAGGAGCGGGCTTCCGTCTTCAGTGAAATCGCCCGCGTGAATGATTCGGCAGGCATGCAGGACTTGCTGACCATGCTGGCACAGGTGTCTGAAACCGGCGGGAATATGTCAGCGTCTCTGAATCAGTTATCCGTCTTACTTCAGGACAGAAGACGCACTCAGTTACAGGAAAAAGTCACCAAACTGTCCGGCAAAATGTCGGTGGTCATGATGGTGTTTCTATTTCCTGCACTCTTTGTGGTACTGGCGGGGCCGGGAATGATGGCGTTGATTCAGGCGATTGGTGGCTCGTGAGCCCGTGGTGATGAGCACAGGAATCAAGAACAGGACAGGGATGACATCATGAGAAGTAGTCAAACATATCGCACCGTCTGGCTGAGCGGATTGCTCGTTGCCTTACTGGCCGGTTGCAGTGCCTCACCAGAAGAAGAAAGTGCCAGGGTGACGGCGAATAAGCCGGTTCAGTCCGGCGCCTGTGGTGAAACGCTGATCGCGAAAGACGGCATGAAGCTGTCGATGGTGAAGCAACAGATCGATCAGGGCCAGTATTATCTGGCGCTGGCGTCGCTGGATGAACTGAAAGAGGATGGCCTGAGCGTCCAGATGATGCGGGCAGACAGCTACCGGAAACTCGGTAAATGGGACGAAGCAACCCGGCTTTATCAGGGGATGGTGAAGACGTGTCTGGCCGGGGATGCTTATCACGGTCTCGGGCTGATTGCGTCTTATCAGGGCCACATGGAAGACGCCATGAAATGGATGGAAAAAGCAGCAAAAGCAGCGCCCGTGGAAGCCGATGTCCGGAATGACTTTGGTTTTCTGCTGCTGGTTACCGGGCAAGATCAGAAAGCCCGGGATGAACTGATGACGGCGCTGGAATTGAATCCGCAGCATCAGAATGCGGCTAAAAATCTGTGGTTTGTGTTGCTGAAAACCAATCAGAAACAGGCTGCCGCGACTCTGGCATCCCGTTTCGAGTGGAGTGAATCTGAACACCGGGAAATGATGGATGCAATTTCTGTATTTAAACCCCTGCAGCTGGATCCATCTTAACGGAACCGCGTGGGGAGAGGAGTGACGTGATGAAAGGAATGAAGCAAGTACTGATGGCGGCTTTGGGCACAGCATTTCTGGTTGGCGGGGCTCAGGCTGCGACGTTCCCGCCGAAAAAAGTGAATCCGGACCCTGTCCCTGAAACGCACGGTGAGATCAGCGCGTATCCGGAAAGTTCGAAAGTGGTGCTTAAGCCTGTGGTGAAACATGAGCGGAAGAATATGACGCAGCTTTGGCTGAACATGCAGACCCGTGGCCAGATGGCGACGTCACAAACCGATACATTAACGCCGGAAGCCGCCAAAGCCACTCAGGAGCGCATGCAGCAAAGCTTCAGTCATCCAATTCCGGATAAATTCATTAAAGATAAATTCGGTGGCAGCTGAACCAGGATTCGGATGCCCGCACAGGCGGGCGTCTGATGATTGAAGGCGAACACCGAACCCAAGCTGTCATTCCCTGCTGGGAAGGAGCGAAATTATGTTACGTTCATCTGGATCTTTTCATCGTCTGTCATCGCAATCCCGCCAACGCGGCGCCGTCGGCGCTGGCTTGATTCTCCTGATGTTCAGCATGGTCCTGTTCTTGTCTCTGGCCGTCGACACCGGCCGACTGTACATGGAAAAGCGCCAACTGCAGAAACAGGCAGATCTGGCCGCACTCAGTCTAGGGCGAGGGGCTTGTTATATTGATGGGGTTAATAATAAGGAAGCCTTAGATACACTCGTGAAACAGAATTTGGCTGCTAATGGGTTCGATACGGATACTCAGAATCCGATAATTGAGTATGGTGTAGCCCAAATCAACAGTAATCAATGGGATTTTGACCCAACCAGTACGAAAGTCCAAAGTGCCGGCAAAGTGACCATTAGCAAAACCGTTCCTGCGAGCCTGATTACGCAGATCACGAGATCTGGTGACGTAACCCTGAGTGCATCGGCTGCGGTTTATAAGCGAATGTCTGTTGGGTTTGGGATTGGCTCTTCAACGGCTAGATTAAGCCCAAATGCTGGATTGATTAATGCTTTATTAGGTTCAGCACTTCAGGGCAGTTTAAATTTAGATGTGGCTTCTTATCAGGGATTAGCAAATACTGAGATAAAGCTAGGTGGCCTACTGTCTGCAATGGATGAAATGGGGCTTCTTACAGTGGAATTATCTGCTGGTACTTTAGATCAAGTGTTGAGTACAGATATTTCAGTTGCGGAGCTGATTCAAGCCAGTATTGATGCAGTTGCGTCTCATAGTGTATTAGATGCAACTGTACTGCCAGCACTGTTACAACTTGATAGTCTTGCTCAGGTTTCAGGGTTAGACCTTACGTTATCAGAAATATTGGTATTATCTGCTGGTTCCGATGCAATGGGTGGTGAAATCCGCCGAGCAGCACTAGCTAGTCATATTGCTTTATATGATTTAATTACGGGAGCTATTTATGCGGCGAAAGGTTCAAATGCAATTGTAATTGATAGTTTGAATGTTGACACGAATGGTTTATTAGGTCTGGGCTTATTGGGGTTAACAGTTGATGCAACCATAATTGAGCCGCCGAAATTTACTGTCGGTGTTTTACCCGTTATTGAGGGAGCCTCAGGCACAAGGGTAGAAACAGCTCAAGTTCGATTGAAGGTAGGATTAGATTTACCTCTAACTGTACTTAGTCTTCCTGGAATTTTAGATACAGAGTTAGCTCTGGGTCTAGCTGTGGACGCAGCGAAAGCTGAAGCAGAGTTGTTAGATATGACAGATTGTAATCAAGATGGCTATCAATTGAAATTTGGTGTGAAACCATCATTAGCTTCTGTGAAGATTGGGAGTAAAGATGATGTCGAGCAGCCTGCTAAGCTTTCAGCTACGGTTCTTTCAGGTGTTGTTGGCGTAGATATAAAACTTAGTGCAAATATCTCAAAGCCTGATGTTTCTGATGATTATTCTATATTGATAGTGGATGCAGAACATGGAGAAATCCCAGGGGTATACCCAGTTACAGAGAATGTTTCTGAAAATTTAGATAGTTTACTTTCTAATGAATCGCTAATTGATGTCGACTTTAAAATAACTAGCGGTCTATTGCTGTTAGGAATGGTTTTTAACCAGTTAGGTTTAGATGATGCAATAGAATTTCTTATTGATGACGTAGTTGGTGGACTCATATCAAGTTTATTATCTCCAGTGATTTTGTTAGTGACTCAGCAAGTATTAGACCCGTTATTGAATTTGCTGGGTATCCAAGTCGGTACAGCAGATGTCTTCGTCACATCCATCGAGGTTGATGGCGGTAATTTGATCCAATAATGATTGTCGTAAGTTTTAACTTCGGTGTTTTATGGATTTCCGCCTGCGCGGGAATGACGGAATTGAGTATTTTGATGTGGTGTGAATTGTTATGGAATGACGAGCTTGAGTGTGTTTATTGTGTCGTAAATACTCCATCTATCATCATCAAGACGACGGGATTTTAAAAACTTACTCACAACAGAAAATACCAACCACTTGTCATTCCCGCGCAGGCGGGAATCCAGTGACGTTGATGTGCTGGAGCTTCGTCTGAGTAATGTGAATGATTCGACAGAATGACCTGAATCGTGCTGTGACATTATCTGTTTCATGATGGTTATCGCGTGCTTTTAACCAGACGAATTATGGATTCCCGCCTGCGCGGGAATGACGGGATTGAATGTATTTATTATGTCGTTAATATTCTATATACTATCACCAAAATAACGGGGTTTTAAAAACTTACCCGCTACAGAAAATATCAACCACTTGTCATTCCCGCGCAGGCGGGAATCCAGTGACGTTGATGCGCAGGCGCTTCGTTTGGGTGCTGTGAACGATTCTATAGAATGGCCTGGACCACGTTGTGACTTTATCTGTTTCATGATGATTGTCGTGTGCTTTGAACCCGGCGCCTTATGGATTCCCGCCTGCGCGGGAATGACGGACTTGAGTATTTTCGACATGAAGGGAAGTTGTTCTGTAATGACGATCTTGAGTATTTCTGATTTTTTTGAGTTGCTCAGAAATGACGGTTTTTCTGTGTTTATTCTGTCGTGAATATTCTATCTTTCATTACCAAAATATCGGGATTTTAAAAAACTTACCCACAACAGAAAATGCCAAACTCTTGTCATTCCCGCGCAGGCGGGAATCCAGTGACGTTGATGTGCTGGAGCTTCGTCTGAGTAATGTGAATGATTCGACAGAATGACCTGGACCATGTTGTGATTTTATCTGTTCAATGATGATTGTCGTGTGCTTTGAACCCGGTGTTTTATGGATTCCCGCCTGCGCGGGAATGACGAAATTGAGTATTTTCGATGTGGGGGGAAGTTGTTCGGGAATGACGGAATTGAGTATTTTGATGTGGTGTGAGTCGTTCTGGAATGACGAGCTTGAGTGTGTTTATTGTGTCGTAAATACTCCATCTATCATCATCAAGACGACGGGGTTTTAAAAAACTTACCCACAACAGAAAATGCCAAACCCTTGTCATTCCCGCGCAGGCGGGAATCCAGTGACGTTGATGCGCAGGCGCTTCGTTTGAGTGCTGTGAATGATTCTATAGAATGGCCTGGACCACGTTGTGATTTTATCTATTTTATGATGATTGTCGTGTGCTTTGAACCCGGTGTTTTATGGATTCCCGCCTGCGCGGGAATGACGGAATTGAGTATTTTGATGTGGTGTGAGTCGTTCTGGAATGACGAGCTTGAGTGTGTTTATTGTGTCGTAAATACTCCATCTATCATCATCAAGACGACGGGATATGAAAAAACTTACCCACAACAGAAAATGCCAAACTCTTGTCATTCCCGCGCAGGCGGGAATCCAGTGACGTTGATGCGCTGGAGCTTCGTCTGGGTGCTGTGAACGATTCTATAGAATGGCCTGGACCACGTTGTGACTTTATCTGTTCAATGATGATTGTCGTGTGTTTTTAACCCGGCGCCTTATGGATTCCCGCCTGTGCGGGAATGACGGAATTGAGTATTTTCGATGTGGGATGGAAATGCGAGAGAATGACGAATTTTAGTATTTTCGATGTGGTGTGAGTCGTTCTGGAATGACGAGCTTGAGTGTGTTTATTGTGTCGTAAATACTCCATCTATCATCATCAAGACGACGGGATATGAAAAAACTTACCCACAACAGAAAATGCCAAACCCTTGTCATTCCCGCGCAGGCGGGAATCCAGTGACGTTGATGCGCTGGAGCTTCGTCTGGGTGCTGTGAGCGATTCTATAGAATGGCCTGGACCACGTTGTGACTTTATCTGTTTCATGATGATTGTCGTGTTCTTTGAACCCGGCGCCTTATGGATTCCCGCCTGCGCGGGAATGACGGACTTGAGTATTTTCGACATGAAGGGAAGTTGTTCTGTAATGACGATCTTGAGTGTGTTTATTGTGTCGTAAATATTCTATTTTTCATCATCAAATCGACGGGATTTTAAAAAACTTACCCACAACAGAAAATGCCAAACCCTTGTCATTCCCGCGCAGGCGGGAATCCAGTGACGTTGATGCGCTGGCGCTTCGTCTGGGTGCTGTGAGCGATTCTATAGAATGGCCTGGACCACGTTGTGATTTTATCTGTTCAATGATGATTGTCGTGTGTTTTGAACCCGGCGCCTTATGGATTCCCGCCTGCGCGGGAATGACGGACTTGAGTATTTTCGACGTGGGAGGGAAATGCTCGGGAATGACGGACTTGAGTATTTCCGATTTGAGGAAAGTTAAGCGGAGATGTCGGCTTTGAGTATTTTTCATGTGCGGGAGTTGTTCATGAATGAAGGCATTCTAATCAGATGAATTGTTGACCTTCCGGGAAGATATCATCCTGCAATTTCAAGGAAGAGATCTCGCCAGCAGGGATTCTTCTGTTCAATCAGATTGATCTTCCATTGCCGCCGCCACTTCTTCAATTGTTTCTCCCGCAAGATAGCTGAGGTCATATTTTCAGCGATTTCAAAATAAACAAGACGATGAACCTGATGTGCTTTGCTAAAGCCATCTGCCGTATCAGTGCGATGTTGCCATACACGTTTGATTAAATTACTTGTCACACCAATGTATAAAGTTCCATTTCGTTTGCTGGCAAGGATATAAACACAAGGTAATTTAACCATGTTGATTCGCTGGAATGATGGAGGATGGGCTATATGAAACGAAGACATCTCAATGATGCAACCCCTTTTGCTGATGAAAGAACCTGTCGCGAAGATGATTGTGCAACAACAATCTCAGGTTTCACGTTTTACGGATCCACGACACGGAGCACCTGAAGTGCCCGCCAGCCTTTTCTGTTTGACTGCGGCGTGATTTTTCGGGCACTTTTTTGTGTAACGCGAGTCCAAGTTCTCAGAAAACATCTGATGGGCGCTTGTATGGCGGTCAGGTGAGTTGAGTTTTTCAGGAGAAACTATGAAAACGAAGCGACTGTTATCTCTGGCGATTGGATTGGGACTGGCGGCGATACTGGCAGGTTGTGATCAACCAAACTCGGATCAGGCTGCTGTACAAGATGAAGCACAAACGGCGGTTCAGGCAGAGGAGCAAACGCAATCTGTTTATGTGGACACCGACCATAATGCCCGGAATTCTCTGGATTGGAATGGCACCTACGCGGGCACGATTCCCTGTGCAGATTGTGCCGGGATTGAAACGGTGTTGGTTCTGGGGATGGATGGAACCTTTGAATTGACGGAAACCTATCTCGGATACGAAGAAGACGGTCAGTTCCGTCATCAGGGGCATTTACCTGGAATGACGCGGGTAATACCATCACTTTAACCAATGACAGCGGGGATGATATTCAATTCTTCGTTGGCGAAAACCAGTTGTTCAGGCTGGATCGGGAAGGCAAACGCATTACCGGCAATCTGGCTGACATGTATGTGCTGCAAAAACAACACGCACAATAATCCCCTGCCTGCTTTTGCAAATGCCGATCAGTTCTCATCGAGTTGATCGGCATTGTTGTCTCTGAGTCAGATAATTTTACACTTCTGCCCAGAAATCCCGGAAAAATGTCGGGCTTTTTTACACATCGGAAAATGATTTCATGAAGTGGATTGTATTTCAGTCAGATACGTTTTGGCATGCATGATGCAGTTTCATGTTGCGAACACAACTCGACATACACGGTAGGGAGCGACAACATGAAATCATTGCTGAAAACAGGGTTGCTCACCCTTGGCCTTCTCGGAGGCTCAATGAGTGTCTCGGCAGCTCAGATCGACTTTACAGAGAATCCGTATTCTGTTTTGGATGGTCAGCAGAGTGCGACCGTCGGAGACATTACTTTTTCTGCCTGGCGATACTTTCTGGATGTCAATGGCCTGTTTACTGAAGGCTCACTGATCACCGGTAACCCAAGCTGGGTTCAACTGTCTCATACACCATTGCAAGGGATTGGGGTCGATACACTTCCAATCAATCTGATCGAAGCGGTGGGTGAAGCACTGGTTGATGACGACGACAAAGTGGATGCCTGGGAATTTGTTGTCCTGAGTTTTGCTCAGCCAGTGACTGTGAACGGCATTTTCCTGAATGACTATAGTTTGCTGGAATCCGGCACGGCTTATCTGTTTGATGATGGTTTCCCAGAGCTTGAAGTGGGCCTGAACACGGATTTGCTTGGCCTGGATTCACTGCTGGATGCGCTGACACCGGATGCGCTGAACTGGGATGGCTCGTACTGGGATTTTGGTGGTGAAGATAACGTCAGCCATATCGTGATTTCAGCGGCGCTGCTATCTGATTTTTACATTGCTGGAATTGATTACACCATCGGTAATGGTGGCCCTGGGGATCCAAACCCAATTCCGGAACCAGCCAGCTTGCTGCTGCTGACCACAGGTTTGGGAATGCTTGGCTGGCGTCAGCGCCGCAAAGCAAACTCTCAACATGAGCCAGTGATGGCGTAATACCACTATCCGTAATACCTCTGTAACTCAATTGTTCCGGCGTTGCATGATGCACGCCGGTTTTTTTTATTGAATGACTGTAAGGAGTTGCATCGATATCACGAAATACTTCACAAAGAAGTGCCACATCGCAGGGAAATTTGCCTAAAATAAAAGTGTCATTTTCACGTTATTGTGATCGTGTTAACTATAAATTGTTTTAACAGAAATCAAAAAGAGAACAGGAATCACAGTTTCCACCCAGTTGGTGATACGGGTCAGTGACATTTGGGACGAGGGTAATCCGTTTATGAGTCAATCTGCGCAGGATAGGGCTGGCCGTCAGGTCGGCGTGTTATCGTTATTTCTTTCATTGTTTGTCAAACGAACACTGATCAAACTGGCTGTTTTTGCCATTATCTGGCTGATTCTGGCCAGCCAGTTTGAATGGTTTGAACATTTCACCCAGTGGGTGAGTCAGTATCATGCATTCGGTCTGGGTGCATTCATTTCTTTATTGCTTGTGTTACCCATTGCTTTGGTTGGCCTGAGCTGGCGCCGAATCCGCCAGATGACGGATGAGCTCAAAGTTGGAGAACGCGACAAAGCGGCCATGTATCAATTGGCAATGCATGATCCGCTGACCGAACTGCCCAACCGGCTCTATTTTTCTGAACAGCTGCAAAAGGCCCTGCAACATGCTGGCGACAACGATGCCTGTGTTGCTGTGCTGATGATGGATTTAAACAAATTCAAACAAATCAACGATGCGTACGGCCATATTGTCGGCGATGAACTTTTGGTTGCCACGGCGGGTCGGCTGAAACACCTGCTTCGGATGCACGATACCATTGCCCGGCTGGGTGGGGATGAGTTTGCGCTGATTCACATTGGCGGGCAGGAACCGGACGAGGCTTCCGCGCTGGCATCGCGTATCATCAAAGCGATGTCAGAGCCCTACCATATTCGGGGGCAGCAGATTCTGGCTGGCGTCAGTATCGGGATCGCGATGTCAAATCATGACATTGAGCCGGTTGATCTGCTGCGTGCTGCCGACACGGCCATGTACCGGGCGAAAATGGATGGCGGTTCGACATTCGCCTTTTTCGATACCCGGATGGACGAACAGTTGAAGCAGCGTCAGTTGCTTGAAAGAGATCTGCGTAAAGCCATCGCACAGGATTTGCTGGAACCTTATTATCAGCCGGTTTTCGACCTGAAAACCCGCCAGATTGAGGGCTTTGAGGCGCTGCTTCGCTGGCGTCACCAACGGGAAGGCATGGTTTCGTCACAGGAATTTATTCCGGTTGCTGAGGATGCCGGACTCATCCAGGTGCTGGGCGACTGGGTCATGAAGCAGGCCTGTATTGCGGCTATGGATTGGCCGGAAGACATGCGGGTGTCGGTTAACATCTCGGTGCAGCAGCTGAAACATGAAACCTTTCGTCAGACGGTGTCAAACGCGCTGTCTGAATCGGGTTTGAACCCGGCACGGCTGGAAATTGAATTTACCGCACAAACCGTGCAGCAGGATCCGCATCTGATGCGGGCAATCATGCAGGATCTGAAACATCTGGGTGTTTCGCTGGTACTGGATGATTTCGGGAACGGCAATGCGTGCCTGACCATTATGCGTGATTTCCCGTTCGATAAAGTGAAAGTGGCCCGTGCCTGTATCGGCACCTTACCGGGATCTGAGGCAAACAAAGCAATGATTCAGTCGGTGGTGGGGATGAGCGCGAGTCTGGGGATGCAGGTGGCTGTAGTCGGGATTGAAGACGAAAGCCAGCTGGCTCTGGTTTCCTCTCTGGGTTGCCGTCATGGGCAGGGGTTCCTGCTGGGGCATCCACTCAGCCGTCATGCAGCTGGGCGACTATTACTCAACCAGCCCGATCAGGCCATGGGCAGCTGATCGCTGCTGTTATTGCCGGTTTTGCTTCTGACGATACTGTTCCGGCGTGCATTGCGCATGCTTTTTAAACAAACTGATGAAGGGAGATGCCTGATGATAACCCAGCGTCAGCGCAATCTCTTTGACAGATAAACCTTTCCGCAACAAGTGCAGCGAGTAGATAAATTTTCTCCGCTGCCGCCATTCGATAAAACTCATTCCCAAAGTTTGCTGGCAGTGCCGGGCGAGTGTCCGCTCTGTGGTATGCAGTTTCTTGGCCCATTCTGCAAGCGTGGTTGGATCGGTCGGATTCTTTTCCAGCGCCCGCAACATGGGTTTCAGGAGTTTGTCTTCACTGCTCGGCAGAAACTGATCATGCACCCGCGCCTGCTGGAGCTGGTCCAGTAAAACAGCAATGAGGCGTTTGTCCGGCTCGGTTTGTGCGACTTGTAACTGGCGATTGCGTAAATCGCTGACGATAGCCTCAATGATTGGCGTCACTTCCAGCAGGCAGGGATAGGCCGGTAATTTCTGCGCCAGCGGATTCACGATGTTCATCGAGCAGTAATTCATGCTGCGGCGCATATAGCTTTCGTGTCTGATGCCGGGTGGAATCCAGATCGCGTACTGAGACGGTGAGAGAAATCGTTTTCCGTCGGCATTCAGCTCCAGAATCCCGCCACTGATCAGCTGAAGCTGCCCCCACGGATGCGTGTGCACTGGTGTGGTGGTGTGGGGTAAAAACGCCTGATGGCCGAAAAACACCTCACCGGGCGGGTTGTGATCATCAAACAAAGGGCGGTAGACGTTTTTCATGAGAGGACGGCTCTGATACGCATTCGGGACAGTTGCAAGAGTAAATGCGAGGGATCTGATTGGCAAGGGCTGAAGCGAATGCGCAGACATGCTATGCTTCGCCGCTTTGTTGAGACTCTATCAGCCACAGGTTTTGCCCTGAATGGGACTGATGAACGAATCTGGATCCATATGAATTACACCCGCATCGTTTGCTTTGATCTTGAAATGTGTTGCTGGAATGAAGACGGCAAAGCCCGCACCGGCGAAATCATTGAGATTGGCGTTGCAGAACTGAATCTGGAAAAGGGCACGATTTCACGCCGCGCACAGTATTTTGTGCAGCCGGAATCAGATGAAATCTCGCCTTTTTGCACCGAGCTGACCGGGATCAAACCTGAAGTGGTCGCACAGAACGGCAAACCGCTTGCCAGTATTCTGAAAGCCATGGAGCAAAAGTTCGGCGGACGTCATAAAATTTATGCGGCCTGGGGCCGGGACGATGCCATTTTACGCGCCGAGTGCAAAGCCAAAGGGCTGGAAGTCCCGTTCCGGGAATACCTGAATCTGGCGACTTTGTTTAAGCTGCAGCCTCACGTACAGAATAAGCGTATCGGCCTGCGTGCCGCCATGGCCATGAGCGGGCTGGAATGGGAAGGCCGTCAGCATTCCGGCTATGTGGATGCATACAACCTTGCCCGGCTGGCTCGTATGATGTTTCCCGCGCCAACGAAATAACGTACAGATCAACTGAGAGTGATCGTTTTACATTGAGTAAGAAGGACACAGAATGGATATTCAGCGTATTAACCCGACCAAACGTTGGTCAGATGTGACTGTATTTAATGGGATTGCTCACTTCGTTGAAGTGCCGGAATCCGATACCAGCGCCGATATTACCGGTCAGGCGCAACAGGTTTTCGCGCAGGCAGAAGCCATGCTCGCCAGTGCGGGCAGCGACAAGTCCCGCATCCTGTCTGTCACGATTTATATCACCGACTGGGCGAACCTGGATGCATTCAATGCCGCATGGGATGCCTGGCTGCCAGAAGGCAGCGCCCCAAGCCGCGCCTGCGTTAAAGTTGAGCTGGCCGATCCGGATTATCTGGTCGAAATCGCCTTCGTCGCCGCTGCATAATACTCGCGCCTGTCGCCCCTCGCGCGGCAGGCCCTTTCTGTGATCCCCTTTCCACTTTTATTTCTGATTTCATTATCACTACCTGAAAAGTGATTTCATCTGGTCTTTCGAACGAATTGCAATCTGCTGCATTGGTCTGGATTCAGATAAAATATGGCTGGTTTATCAACGGTTAGTGGATGTACGTGATGTCAGATTTTATTTCGAAAGTAATAAAGTATGTAAAGGCAAGTTATGACCCAATTCCAGACTATGATCGATGACAGGCCCCGCCATGCCGGTGAGGGAGCAAGATCCCGAACCGACAATGGCTTATACCGTTGAATTTGCTTGCCGGGCTGAATTGTTTCAAAGTGCGGTACGACCATTTCTGACATTGAAACTGAAAAAATCTGATGCGGAAGCAGCGATTGCACAATGGTCGCAGCGGCCTTATGGGCAACATACCTTTTACAGTTGTGCGGTGAGAGAGGATGAGCCCAAATCTCTTCGTGTCGGATGGCATGCGAGCAGCGCGGACATGCTGGCCATTGACGAGGTCTTGCCGCATGAAAAAGATGCAGTATCCGTCAACGAAGCATTTGTGCCGATCCGTCCTGCCGTTCAGGTTGGTGAACGTTTGGGATTGCCTACGGAAGGGTACCTTTATCACTTCTTAGAAGGAGAGTTGATTCAGGAATACCGTTGTATGGGAGGCAACACGCCGCGATTCAAGGCAACGCTGAGTCGTCAGGGCGAAATGAATGCTCAGACTGTCGAAACGCGGCCGGTTAACTTTATTCTGGCGTTATGGAAACGCAGCGGGCAAGTGATCACAGATCAGTACTTGCTTTATAGCCGTAATGCATTAGGTAACCATGAGATAGAAAGTGTTGACCCGGCTTTTCTGGAGCAGCATGGCGTGAAGCTGGATATGGATCAGATCATTCCTTTAACTGGGCAAGCAGGGCAACGTCAATGTCATGTCGTCACTCAGGGAGATACCTTGAGTTCAATTGCCGAACAACACCAGTTCGCTGTTGAAAAATTGCTGGCTTTGAATCCACATTGGACTGATCAGCATGAGCAACTGAAACCTGGCTTGCCGGTTTATCTGGAATCTGTCAGTACCTATAACCATGGTCATGACATCATTTACCCTGCCAGCAGCATATTACTGGACCAAGGTGTTTTTGCCATTGGCGATGCGACAAAGAAGACTGATTTCCCCGTTGTGGTGGTTGCAGAGTCACAACGCAGTCAATTTACTGCATTGAGTCCGATTCGCTATGCAATAGACACGAAGGATGAAACGGGCAAAGGAGAGCATCCGATTCCTGACTTAGAAACATTTCCTGGAGGAATGTTTAAGTCTGAACAAACGCCCTACACCTTGCGTCAGCTGCGAGATGGTTGGTTGTATGTTCTGGCTCAGAATCCGGAGACTGATGCCTGGGAAGCTCGCGAATATAAAGTCGAACAGGGCGAATTCAGGTATGTCGCTGGTGATACCGCCAAAGAACGTGAAACATCAGAGCCTCAGCCTGCTAAACCACAATTACTGTGCCCATCCGACAGGCCGATTTTCTTATCCTATGCGGTGAAGCGCTGGACCCAGCGGGTTCAGGATTTCTATGTAGACAATGAGGATGCCCGTCGGCGTGTGATGCGTGAAGTGGACTGGAATCATGCGACACATACGGCTCAAGTTGCTCTGATTGGAGATTATGTCGCGGATTTGGATCGGCTTTCAGTGTTTGACTGGAGTAGTGCAGGGCAAAACAGCCAGCAAACACAAAGCGATTTTGTGAAGCTCATTCAGACGAAAACCGTTCAGGATTTTTGTTACCAACTTCCGCTTGCGTGTGATCAGTTCATGGTTGCTTTAGATGATCCTTTCGGTGATCTGACCGATTTGTATTTGAAGTTATTGCTCCCAACGCTCGCGACCACGTTGTCTGATGAAGATCATCGAAAAACATTGGTTGCCGAGTCTATACGATCCATTGTGCGGGTCTCCATTCCAAAAGAGGATTTGCCGGAAATTGCCCCGAAAGACTGGGTAGATTTTGAACGCGCGATTGATGCCTGTCTGGAGTATTACTATTACAAAGATGTGCTTTCTCCACAGAATGATCCGACAGGTGATTTGCAAGCACTCTATGTCGGGGATCTGGAAATTGCAAGGCAGGGATATATCAAGGAGCGTGTCACGCTGACACGTTTGGGAGTGAATGAAGAAAGCTTGAAGCCCTACCTGAAAGAATATGCAGATCGACGACGCGCGCATAAAGAAGTGGATTGGAAACGGCTGGATGCATATTACAAGTCTTTTATCGACAATCAGGCGATTGCCTATCAGGAAATTGAGCGTGCATTTCCGGTTTTGGTTGATGCCTTTCATACGTTAGGTACCGAACCCTTGCATTTGGGGATTGATCTCGTAAACCCTGAACATATGGGGTATCTGATCACATTGATCTCAGACATGCTGGACGTGCTCAGCGTGACGAGTCAGCAGCGTGAAGAAGCAGAAGAAAAATTACTCAATGCGCTGGTTCAGGAACAACCGGATAACCTGTTGGCCTTGGTCCCAACCTTCTTTTCCAGTGATGTGTACCTCGAACTGGATAAATTGTTGTCTGAAGCCAGTTTGCTTCAGGCCATCAAAGGTTCGAATGTGGCGATTGGCGGGGCGATGTCGGCTTTCAATGATGTCATCGGTTTCAGTCTGGATGATCAATCCACAATACTCATAAAAACAAAAGGGCTGCTTTTACCGCTGGACCAGTTGATTGAAAGTGCGAAGGCTTCTGCGGTGATGCGAGGAGCCAAGGGAACGGCCTTGCTCAGTAAACACTTGTATAGCACGGTGGCGTTATTGTTGCGCAGCAAGAAGATAATTGCTGGCCGAAATGCGGCGATGGCAACCTGGGCTGCGCAAAAAATTGCTGAAGGTGAGATTGAAATCAACGGAAGGTTCCGCGAAGAAACACGGCGGTTGCAGCAGCGGTTTAACGATCTGTCGAAAGAATATCTTGATCTTAAGGAGACTTTAAAACACCAGACTGAAGGTTCGAAGAACTACAAGAAAACTTCGAAACGCATGGATAAGATTGCGAAAAAGCTGGCGAAACTCGTGAAGAAAACCCCCGTGTTTTTTAAAGCATATAAACAGCATGCCGGTGAAACATGGATGTATGATGCATCGAAAAGTGCCTCGGAAAAGTTCAGTGATATTGGCCGGATGGACTTAGTCGTGGCCGGCTTGAACGCGATAAATTTTCTGATCCAGATGGAAACGCTGGTCAAAATGAATGCCAACACACCTTATCCGGACACCAAACTGCAGGAACAGACAGTGGTTTACAGCGCTGCCTGGCTGGTCAACAGTACCGCGGCGATGTTGCGGGGGCTGTCGTTGAATCAGTTGCAGGGGGAAAGCAGGTTATTAGAGCGCTCTCTGAAATATATAAATTCAGAGAAAGGTATTCGGAGGTTTAGTGGCGCCCAACGTAAATTGGCAAATCAATATATTCAACGCTCCATGACTGCGGCCTTTGCTGGTGTGGTTGCCGCTGGCTTAGAAGCCTGGCAAACCGTAGAAGCCTTTAAAAAGGCTGATTTTGCAGAAGATAAAGTGGTCTTAGGTTTAAAAACGCTTGTATTAACTGGGCAGTTTTTGAGCTGGGGAGGGTTGGGTTTTAACAGCTTATTAAGCAGGGGGGTCGGTTTGGCGTTAAGCCGGGTTTTGCTAGGATGGATGGTCGCTGCAAATTTTTGGCTAGGGCTGGCTTATATGGCGATTACGGCCTACCAGATTTTATTCTATAAAACACCGATGGAAAGCTGGCTCCGGCGGTCTATTTGGGGGAAAGAACCCAAGCAGGACTGGACGGCAGCAGAGGAATATCGCGAGTTACTCAGTTTAATTAATCAACCGTCTATTCAGTCTGCTTTGGTACGACGAAGTGTTCAGACGTTGCGCAGTGACAGTGCGGCTACCGTAGTGATTGAAAGTGAACAGCAGTTTACCCTGTTTTTTCCGCGTTTACAGGAAGGTGACAGCATCGGCCTGGCGGTGAATGTCGGGCATGGCAACCAGAATGGCATGGCAAAAACAGATACGACAAATAGTCGTCATTTGAGTGCCGCAGAGCTACAGGCTGGCCGCTGGGAAAAGAAAGACGATGGTTTGTATTATCAAGTTAAACTGCCTTTTTTATTGAAACAATATATCAATTATCGGAGTAAACCTTTCTCTGAGATTGTGCAGGTTTTTGTGATTTGCATGGAAGAAGACCCTTATGCAGAAAACGATGATGAAGACATTAATAACGTGAGCACTATCTATCAGTTTCAGTTTAAACCGGGTGACCTGCCGCAGACGGAGATGGCAAAATTAAAATCTTTGTTACCCAGCCAGCATCAACTTGCCCGGATTGAGGTCAATATCGAATGAGAAAAAAATTTAAACACCTGCCTAAATGCACCGAAGCATACAAACAACAGCAGATCCAGCAGGTAGTGGAAGCGGATGTGATTTACACTTGGGAATGTAATTTAGTGCAAAAACACCGATGGGGTCAGCCAGCTTTCATGGTATTTCTGACACTGATTATGTTTTTACTGATTGATGGATATGAGAAGTATTTTCTCTTTGGAATTCCTTTGCTCATCATGATACCAGTGAGCTATTTCCTCTACCAAGCGAGCGAACGTCAACAGTGCCAATTGACGGAACACGGTATCATTGTCAGCACCGTTGAATTAGTGCCGGAAGTATTTTATGCCGCCACCCGCTATGCCGCTTATGTGGGTATTTTGGTGTGTTTGCTGGCCGTGATATTTGTTGGGCCGTTGGCTTTTGTTGGAGCTGGTGCAGGTGCTTTGATGGCTTTCAAAATGACTGGGTTTAATAATGACCCTAAAGTAAAGGTTTCTCCATTTCTGAAAGAGCTAAGATATATGATTGAGGCTGAATTTGAAGAGCCTGCATTTGAAAATGGTATTAGTCTTGTGTGTCTGAATAATATGGATATTCTTCCAGATTGGGAAAAAGATGGTCATGCGGTCGATCCCTACAAAGCGTTGCGAGATTTCCACTATGTTTCTTTTTATTCAAGTGAATCACAGTATAAGAATATCAGATTGTACCTTGAGCAAATGCTTGAGCTTGAGTCGGTTGAAGACTTTTTAGATGAACGAAGTGCTCAATCAAAAAAATAACGTCGAACTGTTATTAAATGGTGCACATCATTTGACTGTGCACCCATTTTTTATTTGAAGGCGGATTGATGAAAAAACAGTTCAAACACCTGCCCAAGTGCACGGAAGAATACAAACAGCAGCAGATTCAGCAGGTGCTTGAAGCGGACGTCATTTATGAATGGGAATGTGATTTGGTACAAGGTCTGAGATGGGTTCAAACATCCTGTGTCGTCCTGATGAGCTTTGTATTCGCTGTTTTACTGGGGGATTCATGGGGGTGGTATCTGGCATTTGGTCTGTTGGGGCTCGTTATGGGGAGCGCATCTTATTTTTTGTATCAATCAACCAAGCGTCAGCACGTAAAATTGACGGAACACGGAATCATTGTCAGCACCGTTGAATTAGTGCCGGAAGTATTTTATGTCGCCACCCGGTATGCCGCCTATGTGGGCATTGTGGTGTGTTTACTGGCCGTGATATTTGTTGGGCCGTTGGCTTTTGTCGGAGCTGGTGCAGGTGCTTTGATGGCTTTCAAAATGACTGGGTTTAATAATGACCCTAAGGTAAAGGCTTTTCCATTTTTGAAAACGCTAAAGTATACGATTTGGACTGACTTTGAAAATCCATCATTTGAAAATGGTGTAAATAGTGTCAGCTTCAAAAACATGGATCTTATGCCAAGAGAAAATGATGATGGTGATGATCTTTATGGAGAGCTGCGACGGTTCCATTGTGTCGTATATTCTTGTAATAAAGAACAACAGAAAGTCATTGAATCATGTTTGAAAGGTGTTATCTCAACAGAATCTGATGATGAGTATATGAGTAAAATAAAACGTGAGAAAAATAGTGCAGATAAAATCTCAACGTCATAGTGCTTTGTAGTGTTATGAATATCCACCATCGTTCAGGTGGTGGAAGATAGAGGTCATTCTTGAATAATGTGTAAGTTCAAACACCTGCCCAAGTGCACCGAAGCCTACAAGCAACAACAAATCCAACAAGTGTTGGATTCGGACGTGATTTATGCGTGGGAGTGCGATTTAGTGCAATCACTTCGGTGGGTGCAGCCGACCGGAGGGGTTCTGATGATTGCTATCTTCGCACTCCTCTTTGGAGATTCCTGGGGATGGTATCTTGCATTTGCGATGATGGCACTCATCATGGGAAGTGCATCTTATTTTCTGTATCAGTGCACTGAACGGCAAACAGGTCAGTTGACTCAAAACGGCATCATGATCAGTACAGTTGAAGTCGTACCAGAAGCCTTCTATGCCGCCACCCGCTATGCCGCTTATGTGGGCATTGTGGTGTGTTTACTGGCCGTGATATTTGTTGGGCCGTTGGCTTTTGTCGGAGCTGGTGCAGGTGCTTTGATGGCTTTCAAAATGACTGGGTTTAATAATGACCCTCATAGACAGGATCTTTAGCTCTAACCCCATATTTTAGATAGAAAAAAGGCTTCACTTATGATCTGATAATCGTCGCCAAACAAACAACCAGAATCAACCGTGAAGCCGATGACGATTATCTCTTTAAAAAAGCAACTGGTGCAATTCTTCGATGCCAGTTTTCTCGAAAAAACTGCAAGAAAGTGTGGTTTTACTCAGCGGGCCAGAGCAATTCAGCCTCAACAATTGGTACTCAGCCTTCTCGCGGCTTTGAGCAAGGGCAATTGCCACGCCATTGCCGACCTTCATCGCCAGTTCAACGGGATGTGTCTGAGTGAAAAGCAAAATGTGGCTTATAAGCCTTTTCATAACCAGTTGCGAAAAGATAGTTTTGCCGACTTTATGAAAGAGCTGGTCAAATTTGCAATAGTTCAGCTGTTCCAGAAGAGTTCGCGTTCAATGCCAGCAAATTTATCTCATTTCGACGATGTTATTCTGCAGGATGGCAGTTCTTTTCGAGTTCACGACGGACTTCGTGAGGTTTTTCCAAGCCGCTTCAAAAACTATCCTGCTGCGATTGAATGTCATATGACCATGTCGCTGTTTGACCAGTCACCAAAAACGATGACAGTAACGGCAGATACAGCATCTGAGCGGACGTACTTGCCCACACCTGGCAACCTAGAGAAAAAATTGCTTTTAGCCGATGCTGGCTATGTGGATTTTAGCTATTTCGAGCAACTTTCTCGTCATAACGGCCATTTTATCGTCCGTGGCGGTAAATCACTGAACCCAACAATTGTTAGTGCCCACAATGGCAATGGTCGGCGTTTACCAAGATTAATAGATATGAAACTCAAGGATATTAGCCGAAAAACTAACCGCTCCGAAGTTCTTGACCTGAGATGCAAGCGAGGAAAGTACGAGTTCCGGGTGGTGCGTCGATGGTTCGCTGAAGAAAAGCGTTTTTGTCTGTGGTTGACAAACTTGCCGACATCACAATTTTCAGCAGACGATATCATGGCGCTCTATCGGTGCCGATGGCAAATTGAGTTGCTATTCAAGGAGTTAAAGTCGCATACGAATTGGCGTCGTTTTGTAACGGCACAAAAAGCCATTGCTGAGGGGCTGATTTGGGCCAGTTTGCTAGCGCTGATTGTTCGGCGAAGTATTGCCATAACCAGCCTGCCGTCAGTATCTGTATTAAAAGCGGCAAAAAATGTTGATGTTTGGCTACTTCCAATATTGGAAAGCTTGATGCACCAAGCAAGGTCTGAAATATCAGGGCGACTGGAATGGGCTATGGTATATATATCAATGAATGCTCGCAAAGCAGCTCAGAGAAAATCCAAGAAAGACAGAACCTTAGATGGAATTTATGAAAAGCTTAATGCTTAAGGTCCTGTCTATGAATGACCCTAAGGTAAAGGTTTTTCCATTTTTGAAGGGGTTAAAATATATGTATCGGTTAGATTTTAAGGAACCTATGTATGAGAATGGTGTAACGAATATTACATATAAAAACATGGAGTTGATGGCTGACCAGAATAATAATGAAGATGACCTTTACGGTGATTTGAGAAACTTTCACTGTATCTCCTATTGTTGTAATGAATTACAGCAAAATGAAATTGAAATCCAATTGAAAGAACTGATATCGATTCAATTGATGGATGATTATTTCCGAGAGATTGATGGCCTAGCTTAATTGTCTTTTTTTTGACTAAGTTAAACGATATCAATAGTTGGTAGTTATAAACTTTATATGAATGAATTTAAACACCTGCCTAAGTGCACGGAAGAATACAAACAGCAGCAGATTCAGCAGGTGCTGGAAGCGGATGTGATTTATGAATGGGAATGCGATTTGGTGCAGCGGTTACGTTATATACAACCCTGTGTGATGGGGGCCATGTGTCTGCTTGCACTTTTGGTCGTTGATGGTTACGAAAAGTATTTTATTTTTCTCCCTGTCATGGCCATCATGATGCCAGTGAGTTACTTTCTGTTTCAGGCGAGCGAACGTCAACAGGGCCAATTGACGGAACACGGTATCATTGTCAGCACCGTTGAGTTAGTGCCGGAAGTATTTTATGCCGCCACCCGCTATGCCGCCTATGTGGGCATTGTGGTGTGTTTACTGGCCGTGATATTTGTTGGGCCGTTGGCTTTTGTAGGGGCAGGTGCAGGCGCTTTAATGGCTTTCAAAATGACTGGGTTTAATAATGACCCTAAAGTAAAGGTTTTTCCATTTTTGAAAACACTAAAGTATACGATTTGGACTGACTTTGAAAATCCATCATTTGAAAATGGTGTAAATAGTGTCAGCTTCAAAAACATGGATCTTATGCCAAGAGAAAATGATGATGGTGATGATCTTTATGGAGAGCTGCGACGGTTCCATTGTGTCGTATATTCTTGTAATAAAGAACAACAGAAAGTCATTGAATCATGTTTGAAAGGTGTTATCTCAACAGAATCTGATGATGAGTATATGAGTAAAATAAAACGTGAGAAAAATAGTGCAGATAAAATCTCAACGTCATAGTGCTTTGTAGTGTTATGAATATCCACCATCGTTCAGGTGGTGGAAGATAGAGGTCATTCTTGAATAATGTGTAAGTTCAAACACCTGCCCAAGTGCACGGAAGAATACAAACAACAGCAGATTCAGCAGGTGCTGGAAGCGGACGTGATTTATGCGTGGGAATGCGATTTAGTACCATCACTTCGGTGGGTGCAGCCGACCGGAGGGGTTCTGATGATTGCTATCTTCGCACTCCTCTTTGGAGATTCCTGGGGATGGTATCTTGCATTTGCGATGATGGCACTCATCATGGGAAGCGCATCTTATTTTCTGTATCAGTGCACTGAACGGCAAACAGGTCAGTTGACTCAAAACGGCATCATGATCAGTACAGTTGAAGTCGTACCAGAAGTGTGCTTACTGGCTGTGATATTTGTTGGTCCGTTGGCTTTTGTAGGGGCTGGCGCAGGCGCTCTGATGGCCTTTAAGATGACCGGATTTAATCATTCGCCGAAGGTTGAGGTTTTTCCTTTTTTGAATGGTCTCCGATATATGATTCGTGAGGAATTTGAAGAATCAATGTATGAAGGTGGGATTGGTTTAGTGACATTGAAAAACATGGATATCATGCCTGATTTCCTGGCAGATGAAAATGCGCCAGATCCTTATCATCCATTACGTAACTTTCACTGTATTCTCTATTACTTCGATGCGATTCAGCAACAGGAAATTCGTCCTTATCTTGACGAAATCATGGAAATTGAATCGGCAAGAGATTTTTTACAAGCAAGACGGGATCAAAATAAATCAAATTGAGATTCAAAGGTAACTCACAGAAATCATTGGCCTGATTGAGTGGATTGGACTGTGATTGAATTCAATAGACGCGTGAATCTCTGTCTTTCATTGAAAATGGTTCTGTGCTTCAACGATCTAAAATTTGTTTCGTATCTTTTCTTTTATGAACATGCTTGATATAGGTGATCGTCTTTGAATTGTACGGATATCAGGGTGGGTCTTGAAAAAATTGATTTTTCTTTCTCTGGGCGCGATCGCTGCCTCGTTTTACATTCAAAACTATGTGGATATGAGTGATTTTCGCTGGGTTCAAATTTCGAGTCAGCAGGACTGGCCCGAAAACGAACCCAGTGCACAGGGTTTTGATGAAGATAAGTTGGTTTCACTTCATCAATTTGTCAGTCGCAGTCAGCGGAAGCATGTTCACTCGCTGCTGATTGCCAAAAACGGCCAGTTGGTGTTTGAACAATATTATCAGGCTGCGAATACGCCAACCGGCACCCCAATGCCAACACATTATCCGCCGGGCCCGGATACCTCCCATCAGATGCGCTCAGTGACAAAAACAGTGACAGCGACTTTGATCGGTCGACTTTTACAGTCTGGTGATATTCCGGATCTCAAGCAGCCACTGTTCAGTTATTTTCAGCAGGAGGCCATTGCTGACCGGGAGCGCAAATCGGAAGTCACGCTAGAAAATGCACTGATGTTCAATGTTGGGCTGGATTGGATGGAATGGGGGGTTCAGAACAGCGATGCCATGAAAATGTGGTTATCGCCCGATCCTTATACATATATTCTCAATCGACCCATGGCTTTTCCACCCGGTGAAACCTTTATTTATCAGGGGGGTGCCAGTGTTTTGTTAGGCGGTGTGATTGAACGGGTTTCTGGACAGAATTTACGTGATTACGCGGAACAAGCTTTGTTTGGTCCGTTAAACATCACAAATTATGACTGGTTTGCGCATGAAAGAACGGGACAGTACTTAGGGTCCTCAGGTTTGTATCTGCGAACCCGTGATTTAGCCAAACTGGGCCAGCTTTATTTAAATCAGGGGGAGTGGCAGGGTCAGCAACTGCTCGATCCGCAATGGGTTGAACAGAGCTTTACTCCGCGTGGTAAGTTCTGGTCGTGGAAGTCGATTGAATATGGTTATCACTGGTGGTTGCCGGATATTCGTGTCGATGGACGGAAAGTGACGATTGCAGGGATGCGTGGCAGTGGCGGCCAGGAAATGTTTGTGGTTCCGGAGCATCAACTGATCTTTGCCATGACTTCAGGGGCCTATCTCAATCAGGATGAAGATTACCCGTTGCAGCTCTTGGCCGAGTATATCTTACCGGCACTTGGACTCCAGAATGTCGAGTATGTTGCTGAAAGTCGGTGAGGACAGAGATCAGGCTTTTCAATTGTGATGGCGTGTTTTGATCCGCCGATTAACGCAGGATCGTTCTTTCCCATCATCTCGAAACAGTGACCGATATCATTGATATTGAGGTATTTTTATGGGTTATTGATACCTTAATGAAATTTACCGGTGTACGCAGTATTCAGGACGGCAATGGGTTGATGGATGCAAGGCGCCCCTGAAATGAATGTTGTTGCGTCACAGGGATGGAAAAGGAAGAACGCGTTGAAAGGATTCGGATTTGACCTGCGCTCGCTTGAGGTGTTTGTCGCGACGGCACAAAGCGGCAACATGACGATGGCGGCCACACAGCTGGGGCTGACACAGTCTTCGGTGTCGCAAACCCTCTCGGCATTGGAACAAAACCTCAAGGTGATGCTGCTGGATCGCAGTGTCCGGCCTGTAGAGCTGACTGTGGCGGGGCGATACTTTTATGACCAATCCTGCCATTTGCTGGCGGAAGCCGAGAAAACCCATGGTGTGATGACCAAAGGCAGTTTTCAGAAACTGCACCTGCTGCGAGTCGCCATGGTGGACTCGCTGGCCACGTCACTTGGCCAGCCTCTGGTGGAAGTGATCAAACGCCATAGTGAAAACTGGTGTATCAGTACCGGCCGCTCGCATATGCATGCCCAGGCGCTGTTGTCGCGGAATGTGGATATCATTATTTCTGATGATGCGCTGGATAATAACGAGCACCTCAGCCGCCACCGTATTCTGCGTGAACCTTTCGTGCTGGTGATTCCCAGCCAGTTTGCCCATCAGATTCAGAACTTGCATCAGGCAATCAGTCAGTTGGATTTTGTCCGATATACCGCAGATTCACTGATCGGTGCGACGATTGAGCGCTATCTGCGGCGATTGGACCTCAGTATTCCTATCCGGATGCAACTCGATAATACCTTCGCTGTGCTTTCCAGTGTGGCTGCTGGCTTGGGCTGGACCATCACCACGCCGCTCTGCCTGTTTCAGTGCGGGCTGACACGGGAAAAACTGACGTGCCTGCCTCTGCCGCGGGATGAACCATTTTTCAGGAATCTGACGCTGGTCAGCCGGCATCATGAGCTGGGGAATCTGCCTCAGATTCTGGCGCAGGACAGCCGCCAGATTATCAGCGAGCGCTTTTTACCGCAAATTCGCGATGCCTTGCCCTGGCTGGACAAAGAACTCTATGCGGGATGAGTTATTCCGAGTGAATCTCATCGGCTTTATTGCGTGCGAGAAGTTTTTTTAACGTCACGGGTTCCCCGCCTGCGCGGGGACGACGGGGGAGGTGGGGACGATACCTCAACTTCACCTATGTTTTTATATTTTAAATCAACTGTTTACTGTCATTTCCGCGAAGGCGGGAATCCACAGAGCACGGTATCAGAGCGTTACACGGAGTGAATGTGATCGGCTTTATTGCGTGCGAGAAGTTTTTTTACGTCACGGGTTCCCCGCCTGCGCGGGGACGACGGGGAGGTGGGGACGACATCTCAAGTTACAGTGATATTTTTGTGTTTAAAATCATCTGCTTACCGTCATTCCCGCGCAGGCGGGAATCCACAGGGCACGGCAACAGAGCGTTACACGGAGTGAATTTGATCGGCTTTATTGCGTGCGAGAAGTCTTTTTAACGTCACTGGTTCCCCGCCTGCGCGGGGACGACGGGGGAAGTGGGGACGACACCTCAAGTTTTACTTATGTTTTTATATTTTAAATCAACTATTTACCGTCATTCCCGCGAAGGCGGGAATCCACAGGGCACGGCATCAGAGCGTTACACGGAGTGAATGTGATCGGCTTTATTGCGTGCGAGAAGTTTTTTTAACGTCACGGGTTCCCCGCCTGCGCGGGGACGACGGGGGAGGTGGGGACGACATCTCAAGTTACAGTGATATTTTTGTATTTAAAATCATCTGCTTACTGTCATTCCCGCGAAGGCGGGAATCCACAGAGCACGGCATCAGAGCGTTACACGGAGTGAATCTCATCGGCTTTATTGCGTGTGGGAAGTCTTTTTAACGTCACGGGTTCCCCGCCTGCGCGGGGACGACGGGGGAAGCGGGGACGACACCTCAATTTCACCTATGTTTTTATATTTTAAATCAACTCTTTACCGTCATTCCCGCGCAGGCGGGAATCCACAGGGCACGGTATCAGAGCGTTACACGGAGTGAATTTGATCGGCTTTATTGCGTGCGGGAAGTTTTTTTAACGTCACTGGTTCCCGCCTGCGCGGGGACGACGGGGGGAAGCGGGGGACGACAGGACAAGTGAGACCGACGGATGAATAGTGAGGGCGACAGGGAGAAAAAGGCCAACATGTTTGTGTTTCAATTCAATGGATTAATGTCATCCCGACACCGTCGGGCAACCATACTATTAAGAAAATTTATACCCCATTGTTAGCAGAACTGATTCTTGTTGCCGGGGGTTGAACAGCGCCTTTAAGTTAACAACTGATTAACAACAATAAGCGTTTTGACCCGATTGACGTTGAAGAGGATCCGTTATGTCTGACAGCAACACACAAGCAGTCGAAAGTAACACCGTCTCTGACGATTATTTGAATCAGCGACAGCTCAAAAAAGGAGTCGCTGGCTGGGTTTTACTGGCCAGTCTGGGGGTGTCATATGTGATTTCCGGCGATTTTGCCGGTTGGAACTTTGGTCTGGAGCGTGCCGGATTTGGCGGCATGCTGCTGGCAACGCTCGTGATGGGATTGATGTATTTATGCCTGATTCTCAGTCTGGCGGAAATGTCATCTTCCATCCCGACCGCAGGCGGGGGGTACAGTTTTGCCCGTCGGGCCATGGGGCCGTGGGGCGGGTTTCTGACGGGCACAGCCATTTTGCTGGAATATGCCATTGCCCCTGCCGCCATCGCGATTTTCATTGGTGGTTATGTGAATGAACTGATTGGGATTGATGGCCCGATCGTTTATGCCGCCTTCTATTGCGTGTTTGTGGGCATTCACTTATGGGGTGCAGGGGAAGCCTTGCGGATCATGATGGGCATTACGCTGCTCGCCGTAATTGCCATTATTGTGTTTGCCTTTGGCATGCTGCCGCACTTCGACATCAACAACCTTTTTGATATTCCAGTTCGTGCTGATGTTGCCGGTGCCAGTGCTTTCCTGCCAGAGGGCTACCTTGGGATCTGGGCTGCGCTGCCGTTTGCCATGTGGCTGTTTCTGGCTGTTGAAGGGGTTCCGCTGGCCGCAGAAGAAGCGACCAATCCAGCCAAGGATATGCCACGCGGTATCATTGCGTCGATGCTGATTCTGATTGTCTTTGCTGCCATTGTACTGATTCTGGTGCCTGGGGGTGCAGGTGCCGAGGCCATGAAATCACACAGTGCACCACTGGTCGGGGCATTGCAAGCTGTCTACGGGACTGATTCTGTGGCCGCGAAGTTCGTGAACGTTGTCGGCCTGTTTGGCTTAATTGCCAGCTTTTTCTCCATTATCTACGCCTATTCGCGTCAGGTGTTTGCCTTGTCCCGTGCCGGTTATCTGCCGCGATTCCTGTCGCTTTCCGGCGAGCGCAAAGTGCCGGTCTGGGCGCTGATTGTTCCCGGCGTGATTGGCTTTTTGTTGTCCCTGTCCGGCGAGGGTGATCTGATGATCACCATGGCCGTGTTCGGTGCCACTGTGTCTTACGCGCTGATGAGCCTGTCGCACATTCTGCTGCGCCGGAAAGAACCGGACCTGGCGCGTCCTTACCGAACGCCGGGTGGCACCCTGACTTCCGGCATTGCGCTGGTGCTGTCGCTGGTGGCACTGGCCTCGACCTTTGTGGTCAGCCTTCAGGCGGCGCTGTGGTCGGCCCTGTTCTATGCCGTCATGCTGTCTTACTTCGCGTTCTACAGCCGCCACCGGATTGTTGCGAATGCACCGGAAGAAGAGTTTGACCTGATCTCCAGCGCGGAATCTGAACTCAGTTAATTCACACCCAGACTCAGGAACGAGTGACTTAAACAAAAGAGGTATACATGGAAGCCAGAGAAGTGAAGACAATCGCAGATGCGATGGCCATCGTTGAAGCGCGTGGCCTGACACATGTCAAAGTTGGCCTGTTCGACAATGACGGCATCATGCGCGGGAAATATATGTCGAAGTCGAAATTCTTTTCCTCGCTGGAAAATGGATTTGCCTTTTGTGACGTGGTGCTGGGATGGGATTCTAAAGATCAGCTTTATGACAATACCACTTATACCGGCTGGCACACCGGCTATCCGGATGCGCCGGTTAAAATTCTGCCGCAGACCTGCCGCGAGGTCTACGAAGAGCCGGGGATGTTGTTGTTCATTGCCGAATTTGCCGAGGCCGCGGAGCAGGTTTGCCCGAGAGGCGCATTGCGCCGGGTGCTGCAGCAAGCGGATGAAATGGGATTTGAGGTGTTTTCGGCGCTGGAGTACGAATTTTTTGTCTTCAACGAAACGCCTCACTCTGCACGTGAAAAAGGATTCCGCAATCTGGAAACCATTACGCCGGACTGGTTTGGCTATTCGATGATCCGGAACTCGGTTCATTCGAACCTGTATCAGGCCATTCTTGAAATGGGCGAACAGATGGACTTCCCGATTGAAGGGATCCACTCAGAAACGGGGCCGGGTGTGCTGGAAGCGGCACTGGCCGTTGATGGTGCAGAGGCGGCCGCCGACAAAGCGGCGCTGTTCAAAACCTTCATGAAGGTGCTGGCGCAGAAGCGGGATCTGATGGCGACCTTTATGGCGAAATGGTCCGGCGATTATCCGGGCCAGAGTGGTCATATTCACGTTTCGCTGAAAAACAAAGATGGTTCTTCAGCGTTTTACGATCCCACGCAAACCCACAACATGAGCAAGATTCAGCGTCATTTTCTGGCCGGGCAACAACGGCTGATGCCGGAATTTCTCTGCCTGATTGCGCCGACCATTAACAGCTATACTCGGATGATTCCCGGTTACTGGGCACCTACCGATGCCACCTGGGGTGTGGAAAACCGAACCACAGCGCTGCGGGTGATCCCCGGCAGTGAGAAATCACAGCGGATTGAACACCGGTTAGGTGCAGCGGATGCCAATCCGTATCTGGCGCTGGCCGCGGCCGTGGCTTCTGGTCTGTACGGCATCATGCAGCAATGGGAACCGTTTGAGCAGGTGAAAGGCAATGCGTATGAACAGACGCATGCACCAGAGCTGCAATTACCCCGCACCCTGTGGGATGCCGCGCAGCGATTCAGGCAGTCGGAAGCGGCTCGTACTATGTTTGGAGATGAGTTCGTCGATCACTTCGCGGCCAGCCGGGAGTGGGAAGAGCGAGAATTCAGAAAACATGTGACGGATTGGGAAATGGACCGCTATTTCGAAATCATTTAAGGCCCACGGAGCGAAAGGAAGACCCGTAATGACAAACATGCAACAGACGATTTCGCCGGTTGACGGCAGCGTATATGTCACCCGGCCACTGGCAACAGCGGCCGAGATTCAGCAGACGCTGGCGCAGGCCAGCAATGCGCAGAAACACTGGGCCAACACGGAACTGTCCGAGCGGAAAGCGATCTGCCTCAAAGCCGTTGAATGGTTTGAAGCCAACCGGGATGTGATTGGCGAGGAGATCTGCTGGCAGATGGGACGGCCGATTCGTTTCGCCAAAGGCGAAGTGGGCGGCCTGGCTGAGCGTGCCCGTTTTATGATTGAAGCCAGTGAAACGGCGCTGGCCCCGATCACACTGCCGGAAAAACCGGGCTTTACCCGTTACATCACCCGTGAACCTGTGGGTGTGGTTGCCGTGATCGCGCCGTGGAATTATCCGTACCTGACCGCGGTGAACAGTATTGTGCCAGCCCTGCTGGCCGGGAACAGTGTGATTCTGAAACACTCCGCGCAAACGCCTTTGTGTGCGGAACGATTTCAAGCAGCCTTTGAGGCTGCCGGATTGCCTGAAGGCGTTTTTCAGGTGCTGCATCTGAGTCACGACAGCACCACGGCCCTGATTCAGTCGGCGCAGGTGGATTACGTCGCCTTTACCGGCTCGGTCCCTGCCGGGGCGCATGTGGAGCAGGCCGCTGCCGGGCGCTTTATCGGGGTGGGACTGGAACTGGGTGGCAAAGACCCGGCCTACATTCGCGCCGATGCCAATCTGGATGTTGCGGCGGAAACGGCCATTGACGGTGCGTTTTTCAACAGCGGTCAGTCCTGCTGTGGCATCGAGCGGATTTATGTTCATGAATCCGTTCATGATGCTTTCGTCGAGAAAGCGGTCGCCATCGTCAACCAGTACCGGCTGGGACGTTCTGATGATCCGGAAACGACGCTGGGGCCACTGGTTCGGACCAGCGCTGCTGAGTTTGTCCGCGAGCAGATTCAGGAAGCGGTCGCACAGGGCGCGGTCGCGCAGATTGATGAAACCCGTTTTCCGCTCAGCAAACCGGGCACGCCTTATCTTGCGCCGCAAATCCTGACCCAGGTGGATCACACGATGCGGGTGATGCATGAAGAATCATTCGGGCCTGTGGTCGGCATCATGAAGGTCAGCAGTGATGAAGAAGCGATTGCGCTGATGAACGACAGCGATTTCGGGCTGACAGCCAGCCTGTTCACGCAGGATATTGAGCGCGGCATTGCACTGGGTGAACAGCTTGAAACCGGCACCTTTTTTATCAATCGCTGCGACTATCTCGATCCGGGACTGGCGTGGACCGGCGTGAAGCAATCCGGCCGTGGTTGTACCTTGTCGGTACTGGGCTTTGATGCCCTGACCCGTCCGAAATCTTTCCATATCAAAACACTGGCTTAAACCGGCACAAAGGAGCGCAAGATGGCTTTACAAGGAAACTGGAATTATCCGACGCCGATGACTGTTGGTGCAGGCTGTTTGGATCAAATCGCGTCAGCCTGCCGCGGCGCCGGGATCAGCCGGGCGTTGCTGGTGACAGATCCCGGTCTGGCTGAATTACCGATGGTGACAAAAACCGTGGCACTGTGCCGGGAAGCCGGTATTGGCTGCGAAGTCTTCAGCAAAATCCAGGGCAACCCGACCGGAGAGAATGTTGAGGACGGACTGGCGGTATACCGTCAGGGCGGGTTCGATGGCGTGATTGCCTTTGGGGGCGGTTCCAGTCTGGACGCGGCCAAAGCCATCGCCCTGATGGCGGGTCAGGCCCTGCCTCTGTGGGCTTTTGAAGATGTCGAAGACAACTGGCAGCAGGCCAATGCCGAGGCCATCGCTCCTGTGATTGCGATTCCGACCACGGCAGGCACCGGGTCTGAGGTGGGCCGCGCATCGGTCATTACCGATAGCGCAAATCATGTGAAGAAAATTATCTTCCATCCCAAGATGCTGCCGGTCCGGGTTTTGCTTGATCCGCTGGTGACAACGGGCCTGCCACCGCATATCACCGCGGCAACCGGCATGGATGCACTGTCGCATAATCTGGAGGCTTACTGTGCGACCAGTTATCACCCCATGGCGGAAGGCATTGCGCTGGAAGGAATTCGTCTGATCAAAACTTATCTGCCGCAGGCGGTTGCCCTGGGGGACGATCTGGAAGCGCGCACCCAAATGCTGGTGGCATCCAGCATGGGGGCGACGGCGTTTCAGCGCGGGTTGGGCGGCATGCACGCCATCGCGCATACGCTGGGCGCCTTGTACAACAAACATCATGGGCTGCTCAATGCCATTCTGATGCCCTATGTTCTGGCGGCAAACCGCAGTGTGATTGAAGACAAGATCACGCATCTGGCCCGGTATCTTGATTTGCCGGAACCGGGTTTTGACAGCTTCCTGAACTGGATCCTGGATTTCCGCGCCGCTTTGAATATCCCGCATACACTGGCCGAGATTGATATCACGGTTGAAGAAGCCGGACAGGTGGGGGAAATGGCCGTGCAGGATCCGTCCGCCGGGGGCAATCCGATTGAATTTTCTGCGGAAGTATACAGCCAGATCTTTGTCGATGCAGTGACTGGCCGACTGACCACAGCGAGAGTCTGAGGAGACACAATGGGGATGAAAATAGGCATTCTGCAGTGTGATGATGTCCGCGACGACCTGCAACCCGCACACGGCAATTATCCGGCCATGTTCGAGCAACTGCTGCACCATGCCGACGACCAGCTTGAGCTGGTGTTTTACCGCGCGCTGGATGGCGAACTGCCCGCAGATGTGGATGAATGCGATGTCTACATGACCACCGGCAGTCGTCATGGTGTGAATGATGACTTACCCTGGATCCCGCCATTGCTGGCGTTTATCCGCGAGCTGGATGCACGACACAAGAAACTGGTGGGGATCTGCTTTGGTCATCAGCTGATTGCCAAAGCGTTGGGGGGCAAGGTCATTCAGGCACCGCAGGGCTGGGGCGTTGGTGTGGCGACCCATGATTTAATGGCCCTGCCGGATGGTGTTCATCTCATGGCGGCCATTCCAGACGCGTTATCACTGGTGGTGAGTCATCAGGATCAGGTGGTGAAATTGCCGGATCGCGCCGTGGTGCTTGCCGGAAGCGACTTCTGTCCTTATGCCATGATTCAGGTCGGGCCGCATTTCCTCGGGATTCAGGGGCATCCTGAATTTAGTAAGCCCTACTCAAAGGATTTGATGCTGGCACGTAAAGCGTCGTTACCGGCTGAGGTGCTGGATAACGGCTTAACCTCCCTGCAAAAGCCGGTTGATGCTGAGCGCGTCACCCGTTGGATGCTGGATTTCCTTCGAAACACATAAAGCAGGGAAAACCCTGCCGGATGAACAGGCTGGCAGGGTTTTTATTCACATGATCTTTCTCACATAGTCCTTTCCATTGCGCTGTGTACAGGGATTCGCAGTGTGATTTATCCGGCATAGCTTTCCTGATCATCCCGCTTAAGCACTTTGTGTCCGTCTTCCGTGACGCCTTCCTTCCAGTAGCTGCTGATATAACAGGTTTTGCGATCAAAATCCGGCTGCTGATTCAGATGCTGACGAATTGCCCGCATCTGACTGAATTCACACGCGCACCAGATGGCCGGCGTGCCGGACAGCCAGGTCAGCGCGCTCACGCGTTCAGACAGAGATGCGGTGCTTTCTGAGGTTCGGACGATCAGCGTTATGCCTGCGGGCAGCTTGAGATCAGGCAAATCTGCATTGCTGTGCAGATCCAGCACCACATAACCCCTGGCGTCTGCCGCGAAGCGGGCGAGTTTCAATTGAATGGAAGGCAAAGCGGTCATATCGCCAATCAGCAACACCCAGTCACACCCGTCAGACAGCCCCTGAATGGTATTTGGACCACCCAGTGAAATGGTGTCCCCCACGCTGGCATGCATCGCCCAGTGGCTGGCGTAGCCACCGGTTTCCGGATTGACTTCCCCTGCGTGGTGATGTTTCACAAAATCAATCGCCAATGTGCCGTTTCCGGCATCAAACTCGCTGATGGTGTAAGTGCGAAGGACGGGGCGCTGATCGTCTGCCAGCCCACTGAGGTCGGTGCTGCCGTCCGGCGTGAAGAGCAGTTTTACATATTGTCCGGCGCTGTCAGCCGGGAGCTGGCGGACCGCTTCGCCGGTCAGCACGATACGGCGCATCGCCGGGGAGAGGTTAAAAGTTTGTTGCACGGTGAATGTTTTGGGTTGTAATCGTTTTTGCATGAGTCGGCTCTTTTGAATAGAAGTATTACAGATCGTTTTGCTGCATCTTTGCTTTGACACGTTTGACGGTCGACAGACTGGCACCGGTTTCCTTGGCCACGCTTTGCAGGGTTTTACCGGACCGGAGTAACTGCGCGATTTCACGATGCAGCGCATGGTTCGCGCGGCGGCCCCGGAATTTCTCCTGCCAGGCGGCCGAGTCTTTGCGCAGTGTGTGACGGCTGGCTTCGGCGGCCCATAATCGCTGCTGTGTCTGCGAGCTGGCATAGCCTTTCAGCATCAGTAGCAAGGCATCCGTGATCGGGCATTCCGCTTTGAATGTCAGTGGCTGGGTCAGTGTGCGGACGATTATGCCTTGATCCAGCAGTTGCCGGAGGGTCTGGTGGCAGGCATCAAAGTGAAAACCCAGATCGGTAATCCATCGCACGACCAACTGATCGCCCGGCTGCAGCGCTTCACACAGAGCGCGGTACTGCGGACGTGCTTCGGCCGGAATATTGCCTCGGATCCCGGTTTCCCGAAACAGCTGAAGATCAGGGCTGACTTCGGTGATTTGCCGGACTAAGGCTTCCGGATCGGTCATTTTCGGTGACAACCGAATATAGCCATACAGATTGGGCATGGTGACTCCTTCGCGTTTTATACGGCGTTGAACGCAGAGTAATGGTTCATTTGGTGTGGCTCATTTGAGTTGGATTGTAGTGGCTCATAAATCAACATTCAACACCAAATGAACTGTTTGGCGGTTTTTCTGCAGCATAACAGCCTTATACGGAGTCGATGTGAACGTCTGTATTTTTCGTGGGGATGACGAGTGAGATGGAGACGACATATAAAGACGCGGTGGTGATTTTTAATAGTCTAAATCAATGGTTTACAGTCATTCCCGCGAAGGCGGGAATCCATAGAGCGCCGGGTTAACAGCACGAAAAAATCATCATTGCACAGATAAAACCACAGCGAGGTTCAGCCATTCTGTACACTCATTCCAGCGCTCAGACGAGGCTCTGGCGCATCAACGTCACTGGTTCCCCGCCTGCGCGGGGACGACGGAGACAAGTGGTTACCGTGAGATGGCTGGAATGACACCTCAAAATTAGCTTTTTAATATTTTAAATCAACTATTTACCGTCATTCCCGCGAAGGCGGGAATCCATAGAGCGCCGGGTTAACAGCATGAGAAAATCATCATTGCACAGATAAAACCACAACGAGGTTCAGCCATTCTGTACACTCATTCCAGCGCTCAGACGAGGCTCTGGCGCATCAACGTCACTGGTTCCCCGCCTGCGCGGGAACGACGGAGGAAGAGCTGGAGCGACACCTCAAGCTCATCTATTTTTTATATTTTAAATCAACCATTTACCGTCATTCCCGCGAAGGCGGGAATCCATAGAGCGCCGGGTTCACAGCATGAGAAAATCATCATTGCACAGATAAAACCACAGCGAGGTTCAGCCATTCTGTACACTCATCTCAGCGCTCAGACGAGGCTCTGGCGCATCAACGTCACTGGTTCCCCGCCTGCGCGGGGACGACGGAGGAAGAGCTGGAGCGACACCTCAAGTTTATCTATATTTTTATTATTTTAAATCAACCGCTTACCGTCATTCCCGCGCAGGCGGGAATCCATAGAACGCCGGGTTAAAAGCACGAAAAAATCATCATTGCACAGATAAAACCACAGCGAGGTTCAGCCATTCTGTACACTCATCCCAGCGCTCAGACGAGGCTCTGGCGCATCAACGTCACTGGTTCCCCGCCTGCGCGGGAACGACGGAGGAAAAGCTGGAGCGATACCTCAAGTTTATCTATATTTTTATATTTAAAATCAACTATTTACCGTCATTCCCGCGAAGGCGGGAATCCATAGGGCGCCGGGTTAACAGCACGAAAAAATCATCATTGCACAGATAAAACCACAACGAGGTTCAGCCACTCTGTACACTCATCCCAACGTTCAGACGAGGCTCTGGCGCATCAACGTCACTGGCTCCCCGCCTGTGCGGGGGACGACGGGGGAAGAGCTGGAGCGATACCTCAAGTTCATCTATATTTTAAATCAAACATTTACCGTCATTCCCGCGAAGGCGGGAATCCATAGAGCACCGGGTTAACAGCATGAGAAAATCATCATTGCACAGATAAAACCACAACGAGGCTCTGGCGCATCAACGTCACTGGTTCCCCGCCTGCGCGGGGACGACGGAGGAAGAGCTGGAACGACACCTCAAGTTCATCTATATTTTAAATCAATTGTTTACAGTCATTTCCGCGAAGGCGGGAATCCATAGAGCGCCGGGTTCACAGCACGAAAAAATCATCATTGCACAGATAAAACCACAACGAGGTTCAGCCATTCTGTACACTCATTCCAGCGCTCAGACGAGGCTCTGGCGCATCAACGTCACTGGTTCCCCGCCTGCGCGGGGACGACGGGGGAAGAGCTGGAGCGACACCTCAAGTTTATCTATATTTTTATTATTTTAAATCAATCGCTTACAGTAATTCCCGCGAAGGCGGGAATCCATAGAGCGCCGGGTTAACAGCATGAGAAAATCATCATTGCACAGATAAAACCACAACGAGGTTCAGCCATTCTGTACACTCATCCCAGCGCTCAGACGAGGCTCTGGCGCATCAACGTCACTGGGTTCCCGCCTGCGCGGGAACGACGGGGGAAGAGCGGGGATGACGCGCGGACGCTCAGACGAGCGTCGGCTTGGTTTGAAGCAGACTCACTTCCTGTTTCAGCCAGTCGATAAAGGCCCGAGCACGGGCCATGCGCGGGGAAGTCGGATCGTAAAACAGGGTGTAGCGGATACCGGGCACCAGGCCGATATCAAAGGGTTGAACCAGCAGCCCATTGTCCAGATAATCCCCGCCAGACTCAAGGTGCCTAAACAGGCGCCATGACCTGCCATCACAGCATTCAGACCCATTTCGAAGGTGCTCACTTCCATCCATTGCAGATTACTCTCCGGCATGTGGACATCCGCAGCCTCAAACCATCGCGCCCAGGTTAAATTGCAGGTTTCCGCCCAGTGCACCAGCCAGCATTTCAGCAATTGTTCCGGGTGCGTGAACTTGATGGCATGCGCCAGTTCTGGTGAGCAGAGCGGATAAACCGGCTCTTCATATAAGATGCAGGATTGAATACTGTCGCCGAAGTCATTTTTAAATCCCTGACGAATTGCCAAATCTGCCCGGCCGTATTTCATGTCCGGGTTTTCTGCGGTGGCATCCACCCGAATCGAGATATCGGGATGAATCATGGTGAATTTCCATAATCTCGGCATCAGCCAGCGTGAGGCGAATGAACGGGAAGTGTTCACGGTCAGAATGCCTTCCAGAGGCTCGGCCTGAATACGGTTCAACCCTGCGAGAATCTGGTCGAATCCGCGGGAAACATCGGTGAACAGACTGGATCCCTGAGGGGTCAGCATCATGTTTCGACCCTGGCGGTAAAACAGTTTGCATCCCAGAGATTCCTCCAGTTGACGAATTTTCTGACTGACAGCCGCCTGACTGATAAACAGTTCTTCCGCGGCTTTACTGTAGCTCTGACGGCGGGCTGCTGCCTCAAAGTAGCGCAAACCGGATAAGTGCTGGAGTCGATTGTCCATAATTTCAGCTTATAGTTGGTGTCACAAATCATCGTTCGTTGATAAACGCCATTATACGCATAATTCCCGCAAGAGATGTGAATTGAGGGATAAAACATGATCAGACTTGTGATGAACCGAATCTTTAATTTTCAGCTGTTCTGGCAGTCAAAATCTGAAAAATGCGGACCTGACAAAGAAAAGTCACTGCGACCTGCAGAACATTTGTCACCCCATTTACAGCGGGATTTAGGGCTGACTTCTGAGCCACCCCGTGCTTCGGACTATCACCGCTTCTTATCCTGAAATGGGCCGGTTCAGGGATGGAACCGCTCTGAGATTCAGGGTGAGGGTCGGACTTTTATTGTGCAACCCATTGAATTTATGGTTAAGATGCGGAGGGAAAGGAATCTTCAGGGAACATCAGATGCATGTAAAAGTACGGGCGCTAACGCCTGCCGATCTTCAGCCTTACCGGGAAGTTCGTCTGGAAAGTCTGCGTTTGCATCCCGAGTGTTTTGGTGCCAGTTATGAGGCGCAGCGGCAGTTACCTCAAATGCATTTTGAACAGAAAATTGCATCGCAGGATCCGCACTATACGATGTTGGGCGCTTTTGATGGTGAATTACTGATTGGACTCTGTGGTGTCTCAGCGTTGGAAATTCACGTGGCGTTGATCACGCAGATGTATGTGAAATCTGCCTATCAGGGGTACGGAGTCGGCCAGATTCTGATTGATGCGGCAAAGCGCATCGCGGTTGCCGCTCATCAGGCGCATGTCCTTCAGCTGAATGTGTTTCCGCATAATCTTCCGGCGAAACGTCGCTATGAACAGGCGGGCTTTCAGGTGGCCGGTCAAACCGATGGAGAACTGAACATGGTGCTGACTTTACGATGATTGAATTCCGACATGTCGATCCAACACTGGTTCCTATGGCGTTGTTGCTTGAAGCTGATCCGTCAGAAACCTGTATTCGGGCTTACTTGAATGATGCGTATTGTCTGGCGGCGGTTGTTGGGGGAGAAATTTTGGGTGTCTGTGTCGCCAAAGAGACGAAACCCGGCATTTATGAGATTTTCAATCTGGCTGTTGATCCGCTCTATCAGCAGCAGGGCATTGGCTCACAGCTGCTGTCAGCATTGTTTCCCCGGCTGAAAAAGCTCGGTGTGGATGTTGTCGAGCTGGGCACGGGCACTTTTGGCTACCAGCTGACGTTTTATCAGAAAATGGGGTTTCGGGTGGTATCCGTCGTGAAAGATTTTTTTACGGACCATTATGAGGAACCCATTTTTGAGCATGGCTTACAGCACCGGGATATGCTCCGATTGCGTTTGAATTTTGCGGAGCAATAGATTGTTCTGCCCAACGGGCACCAATGCTGTGAAACGGGTATTTTCTTCAATTCAGATCGAATTCTTGCTGCATTCCGATTGATCCTCCCTTGGCTATTGATGACAAATCTATAAAATATCTGGTCATTCAATTGGGAGGAGAATCACCTTTCTCCTGCATGTCTCAAGAGACGGTTTCCGGCTGAGAAGGCTGCGATAAAACCGGGCGGATAAAGGAACTCAGCATGCCTCTGAGCGTAGATGACTGTCGTGCTGTATGGCGGAACTGGACTCGTTGTCTGGTTACCGGTCTGGCTTTGCTGAGTAGTGTCAGTGTGCTGGCAGCCCAAGGCCGCGAAGTGATCGTGATTGGTGGCGATCATCATTATCCGCCTTACGAGTTTATCAATGACGATGGCGAGCCGGATGGATACAACACCGAGCTAACCCGTGCGATCGCTGAAGTCATGGGCATTCAGATTGAATTCCGGATGGGTGGCTGGGAAGATATCCGGCGTCAGTTGGATCAGGGCGAGATTGATATCGTACAGGGGATGGTGCAATCCAGTGCCCGGCAACAGCGGTATAGCTTTTCTCCTCCGCACGCCATTGTGCATCAGTCTGTTTTTGCCCGAAAAGGGGCTGAACCGATTTTGGGTTTAGCTGACCTCAGCGGCAAATCGGTCATCGTGCAGCACAGCGGTGCCATGCATGACTTTCTGAACCATCAGCAACCCGGTGCCGGACTGGTTCTGGTGGACTCTCATGCCGATGCCCTCCGGTTGCTGGCCTCCGGTCAACATGATTACGCGCTGGTCGCCAATCTGCCCGGATTGTATACCGGCAAGGCCCTGGAGCTGTCGAATATCATTCCGGTGGGACGGCCGCTGGGCGCGCAGCATTACGGTTATGCGGTGCTGAAAGGGAATGAAGATCTGCTGGCCCAATTCAGCGAAGGGCTGGCGATTCTGAAAAACACGGGCCGCCAGCAGGCGATTTACGACAAATGGCTGGGACCGCTGGAAAACCAGAGCGTGAGTTGGAAGCAATTGGGCATGGCTGCCGCTGTGGTGTCGGGGATTCTGTTGCTGGTGCTGGGCGGCATTATGATCTGGAACCGTGCCCTCAGCCGGGAGGTGGCCCGCAGAACAGAAGCGCAGCAATTGCAGCAACAGCAACTGATTCAGGCCGATAAAATGACGTCTCTGGGCATCTTAGTGTCCGGGATGGCGCATGAGATCAATAATCCCAGCAGTCTGTTATTGCTGAATCTGCCGTTGCTGAAAGATGCCTATCAGGATGCGGAAGACATTCTGGAAGCGCATTACCAGCAGCATGGCGATTTTTCGCTGGGCGGTTTGTCTTACAGCCGGATGCGGGATGAAATTCCATCGATGCTGGATGAGATGCTGGAAGGCACCCAGCGGATTCGTCGCATTGTGGACGATTTAAGAGATTTCGCCCGTCAGGAACCCACCAATTGCCGTGATCATGTGGATCTGAATACAGTCACAGCGGCAGCGATTCGTTTAGTGGATCGCACGATTTCCCAGTCTACGCATCACTTTTCGGTAACTTACGGCGATAACCTCCCTGATTTTGAAGGGAACGCACAACGCATTGAACAGGTGGTGATTAATCTGATCATCAATGCCTGTCAGGCCCTGAGTTCACCGGAACAGGCGATTCAGGTCCGGACTGCATACCTCCCTGTGGAGAGAAAACTTACTCTGGTAGTACGGGATCAGGGACAGGGCATTGATCCTGAGCATGTGTCGCGTCTGAGCGATCCTTTCTTTACCACCAAACGGGAGCAGGGCGGAACCGGGCTGGGACTGTCGATTTCGTTCAGTATTGTCAGTGAACATGGCGGGACACTCACTTACGACTCCATTCCTCAGCAAGGTACCTGCGTGACACTGGCACTGCCTGCCCATCAAAGGAATTCTGATTCATGAATAGCAATCCATACCCGGCATTTGGCGTTTTACTGGTTGATGATGAACCGGCTTTTTTACGAAGTCTGAGCATTGTGCTGGAACGCCGTGGCGGGATTAACCATATATTTCAGTGTCAGGACAGCCGTGAAGCGATCGCAATGATAGAGCGGGAAAATATCGGGCTGGTGCTGTTGGATCTGACGATGCCGCATTTGTCCGGTGAAGCCTTGCTGACGCAGATCAAAGCCGAATTTCCGGAAGTCGCAGTGATCATTATCAGCGGTCTGAATCAGGCTGAAACGGCAATGAATTGTATCCGGCTTGGGGCCCATGATTATTTCGTGAAAACCACGGAAGAGAACCGGCTGGTGGAAGGGGTGAAGCGCGTCATTTTACTGCAGGAGATGCAGGCAGAAAATTACGCTCTGCGTCGCCGTTTTCTCACCGATACACTGGAAAGGCCGGAGGTGTTCGCCAGGATCATCACTCGGGATAAGGCGATGCGCTCGGTGTTTCAGTATCTGGAGTCGGTCGCTCCCAGCAGCCAGCCCGTGATGATATGCGGTGAAAGCGGGGTCGGCAAAGAGCTGATTGCCCGGGCGCTGCATCGTTTAAGCAACCGGAATGGTCCGTTGATCAGCGTGAATGTGGCCGGGCTGGACGACAATGTCTTTGCGGATACCTTGTTCGGCCATCATCGCGGGGCTTTTACCGGAGCAGATGCGGCTCGCGGCGGGCTGATTGAGCAGGCCGCGGGCGGGATGCTCTTTCTGGATGAGATTGGCGATCTGAGTCAGGCCTCGCAAGTGAAATTACTGCGGCTGATTCAGGAGGGGGAATATTACCCGCTTGGCAGCGACCGGCCCAAACGCCTGAAAGCCAGAATTGTGGTGGCCACGCATCAGGATCTGGTCCGGAAACAGGAGGCTGGTGAGTTCCGCAAAGATCTGTATTACCGGCTTAAAACGCATCAGGTCGATATTCCGCCACTGCGAAAACGCCGTCAGGATATTCCGCTACTGCTCGAGCATTTTTTGCAGGAAGCCGCCGATGAGCTGGGCAAAGAAAAGCCAACGATTCCTAAGGAGCTGCCAGTGTTGCTGGCTAATTACACCTTTCCCGGCAACATTCGGGAATTACGGGCGCTGGCCTATGATGCGATGAGTCAGCATCGCGCCAGAATGCTGTCGATGGATGTGTTCCGACGGGTACTGGCGCAGCAAAAGTCCGATCCTGAATCTGTCGCGCAGGCAGAAGTCATGCTGTTCGATCCGGATCTGCCTTTGCCTTCGTTACAGGACATCGGGGATTTACTGACACAGGAAGCGATGCGCCGCTCAGACGGCAATCAGTCACTGGCGGCCAGACTGCTCGGGATTTCGCAGCCTGCGTTGAGTAAGCGGTTGAAGAAAACCCAAATGGGTGAATGAAACCCCTATAACCTGTCTTAAGACTATAACCAAAGGAATGTATATAACCCTTTGTTTTTATAGTGCTTATCGCGTGTCTTTCAATAGGTATTCCTTTGGTTATACCCCATTGCATCACGGGCCACTGTCTTTTTAAAACATAAAAATGATAAAAATCAAATAGATATGCCATTGGAACAATTTGGCATCATGCTTGCAACAATTCTGCTTCTTTAAATGTGGGACAACCCACGCATCATGATGAGCAAAGCAGTGAGCGTTCCTGAAACAGAACGTCCTGACTTTTGCCAATGGAAGAGGGATCAACATGGATCAAGCAAGCGTGAAGCCGTCGCCGAAAGGGGTTTGGGGCCGACTGGCATTGTGGAAAAAAATTCTGGTCGGGATGATTTTGGGGGTGATCGCCGGCAGTCTGATGGGCCCGGATGCCGAGCTGCTGAAACCGATTGGTACATTGTTTGTGAATGCAATCAAAATGCTGATTGTGCCCCTGGTATTTTGTTCGCTGGTTGTGGGTGTGACTTCAATGCAAGACACCCGGAAAATGGGCCGGATTGGCGCAAAGTCAATTGTGATCTATCTGGGCACGACCGCTGTGGCCATCAGTGTGGGTCTGGGCCTGTCGCATATTCTGGCACCGGGCGCCGGACTGGGAATGACAGCTTCTGCTGCTGCCGCAGATGCGAAAGAAGCGCCAACTCTGGTTCAGACCATTCTCAGTCTGATTCCGAATAACCCGATCAGCGCGCTGGCTGCGGGGAATATTCTCCAAATTATTGTGTTTGCGCTGGGTCTGGGTGTTGCATTGAACCTGTGTGGTGAAAAAGGCAAACCAGCAGTACAAGTGTTTGAAAGTCTGGCGGAAGCCATGTACAAACTGACCGAACTGGTGATGAAGCTCGCGCCTTACGGGATTTTCGGCCTGATGGCTTGGGTCGCCGGTAAATACGGCCTGGAAATTCTGCTGCCGCTGTTCAAGGTGATTGGGGTGGCCTATCTGGGGAGTGTGATCCTGGTATTGCTGTTCTATCCTGCTGTAATTCAGGTGGTGGGCCGTTTGAATCCTGTGCCTTATATCAAAGGGATCATGACACCGGCTGCCGTTGCGTTCACAACAACCAGTAGTTCAGGGACGCTGCCTGCGAGTATCAAATGTGCCCGTGAAGATCTGGGTGTCTCGAAAGGTGTTTCCAGTTTTGTCTTGCCGCTGGGTGCAACCATCAATATGGACGGCACGGCCCTGTATCAGGGGGTTGCAGCACTGTTTGTTGCTCAGGCTTTTGGTATCCAGTTGGAATTTGCGGACTACGTGACCATTGTCATGACGGCGACACTGGCGTCGATTGGTACGGCAGGCGTGCCGGGGGCTGGTCTGATTATGTTGTCGCTGGTGCTGACGACGGTTGGCCTGCCAATGGAAGGTCTGGCAATTATCGCCGGTATCGATCGGATTCTGGACATGGCCCGGACCACTGTGAACGTTTGTGGCGACCTGATGGTGTCTGTTCTGGTTGGTCGCAGTGAGGGCGAGCTGGATGAAAGCATCTATTACAGTGCTGAGGGCGAAAACCTGAAAGTGAAAGAAGAAACCGCCTGACGGCTCATCGTGAAAAAGAATGCAAAGGCCAGCTTTTCAGCTGGCCTTTTTCATTCCTCTGATGCATGGGAAAATCGAATTTGTGACGAAGGATAAATTTCATGATGCACATTGTTTTGATGAAAGGTGGGAAGGCCAGAAAAGTGATCGCAGAGCCGTTTGGGTAATCATGCCTTGGAATGGGATAAAGCTGATTAATTATCCGTTGGTTTGAAATAGGATTTCACTGCAGAGGGCTGAAAAAACGGAATAACTATAATTTTCTGTTGAATGCAATCATTTCCGCTATGCATTAATTGCATCATCGCTTACTTTTCAGCATTTCCTTTTGCCGGGTAAAAAGAACATTGTATTTCCGTCTTTTCTACCCAGAGTCAAAGGTGACCGCTATGTTAGACATTGCCCAAAAGGTACGTATTGAAGAAGACCTGCTCGGCACACGTGAAATCCCTGCGAATGCATATTACGGTATTCACTCCCTGCGCGCTTACGAGAATTTTAATATTTCATCCATGCGTATTTCGGATATTCCGGAATTTGTGCGTGGCATGGTTTTTACCAAAAAAGCAGCCGCACGAGCGAATATGGCGCTGGGTTCGATTCCATCCGATGTTGGTCAGATGATTATTCAGGCCTGCGATCTGATTCTGGAAACCGGCAAGTGCATGGATCAGTTTATTTCAGATGTTTATCAGGGCGGCGCTGGCACCTCGGTCAACATGAACACCAATGAAGTGATCGCAAACGTTGCCTTGGAACTGATGGGTCGTGAAAAGGGTGAGTACCACATCATTAACCCGAATGATCACGTGAACAAAAGTCAGTCGACCAACTGTGCGTATCCGACAGGCTTCCGCATTGCGGTCTATCACAGCATCATGAAACTGCTGGGCTCAATTGAGCATCTGCAGGCAGCATTCGATGCGAAAAGCGTAGAATTTTCCGACGTGCTGAAGATGGGCCGTACCCAGCTTCAGGATGCCGTGCCAATGACGGTCGGCCAGGAATTCCGTGCCTTCAGCGTGCTACTGAAAGAAGAGATTAAAAACCTGCATTACGCTGCCGCGCTGCTGCTGGAAGTGAATTTGGGTGCAACCGCCATCGGTACTGGTCTGAATGCCCCCGCGGGTTATCAGGCGCTGGCTGTGCAATATCTGGCGGAAGCAACAGGTCTGGACTGCGTACCGGCAGAAGATCTGATTGAGGCGACCTCAGATTGCGGCGCTTATGTGACTGTACATGCGGCCCTGAAACGTCTGGCGGTGAAAATGTCCAAGGTGTCGAATGACCTGCGCTTGCTGTCATCCGGCCCGCGTGCTGGTCTGAATGAAATCAACCTGCCTGAAATGCAGGCGGGCTCATCCATCATGCCAGCAAAAGTAAACCCAGTGATTCCGGAAGTGGTGAATCAGGTGTGCTTTAAGGTGATCGGCAATGACACCACAGTGACCATGGCTGCGGAAGCAGGCCAGTTGCAACTGAACGTGATGGAGCCTGTGATTGGCCAGGCACTGTTTGAATCGATTGAACTGCTGGGCAATGCCTGCATCAATCTGGCGGACAAATGTGTGTCGGGTATTACCGTGAACCGTCAGATCTGTGAAGATTACGTGTTTAACTCAATCGGTATCGTGACTTATCTGAATCCGTACATCGGCCATCATGAAGGCGATATCGTCGGTAAGATTTGTGCAGAAACCGGCCGCAGCGTGAAGGAAGTTGCGCTGGAGCGCGGGTTACTGAGTGAAGATGATCTGAACGATATCTTCTCGGCACAGAATCTGATGCGCCCGGTGTATAAAGCCAAGCTGTATAGCTGAAACACATCCAAAGAATAACAACAAAAGGTCTAGTACCGCCCTACACCCTCCCTGTTCGCAGGGAGGTTTTTTCTTTTCTCCCTCCTCTCTCCTCTCTGTCCTGAGTCTTGTCGTGCTGTGACGCCAATAATGACATTTGCTGAAAACATGCCAGAACACGTTGTGTTTTTTATGCATGCCGACTGATCAACGGGTGCTTATCTGTGTGGAGACATCGAGAAAGCAAGTACTTTGAACTGGTCTAAACTGGAGCTACAGGCATGACCTGATACGCAATATGAAAGTATGTTTGTTGAACAGGTTTTCATGAATGAAGGAAGGAATCAGAATGAATACGAATCATTTTAGGTGGCTGTATTTTATTTTGTTGCTGGTTATTGCATCGGTTTCAGTGGGTGCCTCTGCTGCAACAGACAAACCCAACATTCTTGTCATATTCGGAGATGATATCGGGCAGACGAATGTCTCCGCATATTCGATGGGAGTAGTGGGGTATCGCACCCCGAACATTGACCGAATTGCTTCGGAAGGCATGATCTTTACAGATTATTATGCTGAACAGAGTTGTACTGCAGGTCGCTCAACATTTATAACCGGGCAATCGACTTATCGGACCGGTTTGTCCAAAGTCGGTTTGCCGGGCGCTGATTTAGGGTTGCAGAAAGAAGACCCGACCATTGCGGAACTGCTGAAGCCTCTCGGTTACGCCACGGGTCAGTTTGGTAAAAACCACTTGGGTGATCGGGATGAGTTTTTGCCAACAAGTCATGGATTTGATGAATTCTTTGGTAACCTCTATCACTTGAATGCAGAAGAAGAACCTGAAAATTTTAACTACCCTCAAGATGAAGCATTCAGGAAAAAATATAGCCCTCGTGGTGTCATTCATTCCACGGCTGACGGCAAAATTGAAGATACCGGTCCTTTATCAAGAAAACGTATGGAAACCGTGGATGAAGAAACCTTAGATGCTGCAATCCAATTTATGGAAAAGTCAGTGAAAGATGAAAAGCCGTTTTTCGTTTGGTGGAATGCAACACGAATGCATTTATATACTCATGTGAAAGAGGCGAATCGTGATAAACCGGGACTTAACGCCAGAACTGAATATGCAGATGGTATGATCGAACATGACAGCCATGTGGGTATTTTGCTCGACAAACTGGATGAAATGAACATTGCTGATAACACCATCGTCATTTATACAACGGATAACGGCCCGCATAAAAATACCTGGCCAGATGGTGGTTTGAGTCCATTCCGGAGTGAGAAAAACACCAATTGGGAAGGTGCATTCCGTGTCCCTGCGATGATTCGCTGGCCTGGGAAAATCAAAGCGAATCAGGTTTCAAATGAGATCATCAGTGGACTGGACTGGTTACCGACTTTGCTTGCAGCTGCAGGTGACGCCGATGTGAAAGACAAACTGCTCAAAGGGATGAAAGCCAATGGTGAGACGTTCAAAGTACACTTAGATGGTTATAATCAGCTTCCTTATCTGACCGGTAAAGAAGAAAAGTCGCCACGAAAAGATTTTTTCTATTTTAATGATGATGGTCAACTGGTGGCAATGCGGTTTGAAAGCTGGAAAATTGTCTTTATGGAGCAACGCGTTCCGGGCACTTTAAGGGTCTGGGCTGAACCTTTCATCCCGCTACGTTTGCCGAAGATCTTTAATTTGCGTGCTGATCCCTATGAATCGGCAGATATTACTTCAAATACATATTATGAGTGGGTACTCCGTCATGCGTTTTTGCTAGTGCCTGCGCAGCAGTATGTGGCTCAGTTCCTGGAAACATTTAAAGAGTTTCCACCCAGACAAAAACCTGCGTCATTTAATCTGGATGAAGTCATGCGAAAGCTATCTGAATCACAGAATCATTAAGCTAATTGAACTGAAACGAAACAGTTTCATGTTAGAAGGCGCAATTTTTGATTGCGCCTCCTTTTTTGGCCGATGGTGCAGAAGTTAATGAGGTTGTGATTCCCGGCTCAATAACCCATCAATCGGGCTCATCTTACTCATCGCACTCCAGATGGCCTCGCAGGTTGCATGCAGCCGGGAATGGTAGCGATACACGTATAAATCCAGCGGGATAGGCTCTCGGGCAGATAAGATCTGCAAACGACCTGCGGCCAGTTCCTCTTTGATCGCATAATCCGGCAGCCAGCTGATCCCTTTGCCCTGCATCACCAACGCTTTGATGAAGTCCGTCATGGATGAGGTACACACGGTGTTGTGCGTCAGCGTCCGGTTAGACCGCTGCAATGCCCGTCCCATGTAACTCTCCGGTGTGTAATCCAGGCAGGGCACGGCTTCATTTTCGGCCGGGTCAAACAGCGGTTTGCCATGTTCGTCCACCGCAGAGACGCAATACAGATAACTGCGTCCTAAATGGATGGATCGGTAAGGGGCCACCTGCAGCCGGTCTTCATAAAATGAAAACAGAAAATCGCATTTGCCATCAATCAGGAGTTTCACCGCTTCGTCAACTTCATTGGCTACCACTGAAAGCTGGGTATTCAATGCCGGGTTAAACAGGCAGGCATGCAGTTTCGGTAAGACACTGATCGCCATGGAATGCGAGGAACTGATCCGAACGGTATGCCGGCCCAGAAATGAACTACCAGACAGGCGGTTTACTTCATCATCCAGTTGCTGCAGGATGGATTGGGCCGTGGTTTTAAACTGTTTTCCATGCAGCGTCAGTTCAATCGGCGTTTTTCCCCGATCGATTAGATTCAGGCCCAGTTCGGTTTCAAGGGATTTAATCCGGCGACTGAAGGCGGGCTGAGTGACATTGCGAACAGCAGCCGCATGCGAAAAATTACGCAGTTCGGCCAGGGTCAGGAAATCCTGCAACCATTTCGTTTCGATATTTTTCATGTGAACGACAGTGAGATCGAAGGAAGCTCTGGTTCATGCAGAGCCATGAACGGATAAGATTACCAAAACCCTGACAAGGGCTGCCATCTTTATCTCGGATGTTTTTGCCGTTTTCATGAGCACTCAGCGAACTGAAAAAATCTGAATCTCTACGGGATTGTTTGTGTTAGGTTTTCAGACGAAATCTGTGAACAACAATGGAAGGAAAGCGGCATGATACTGGAAGTTGCAATATTGGATGTTCTGCCTGAACAGACCGAGGCTTTTGAACGGGATGACGCAAGAGGATAATTACAAAATATTGCGCAACTTATTGCGTAATTGCACAGAATCGGACATCAAGGTATGACAGCAGATGAATCTGGATGCATAAAACATTAAGATGACTGAAATTTCAGGGAGTTGCTGAATCGCTGTCAACAGGAGAAGGGAATGGACATCAAACCAATTCACAAGGCGAGTTGCCATTGTGGTGCCGTGGAACTTGAATTGAAAATGCCCCATGGTCTGGAAGACCCGCGTCGTTGCACTTGCTCGATGTGTCGCAAGCGCGGGGCAATTGCAGCATCGGTCCTGCTGGAAAACCTGAAGGTCGTCAAAGGAGAAGAAAACCTGACGCTTTATCAGTTCAATACCATGACCGCCAAACATTATTTCTGCAAAACCTGCGGTATCTACACCCATCATCAGCGTCGCTCAAATCCCCATCAGTTCGCCATCAATGTTGCTTGTCTGGAAGGTGTCAATCCTTACGAACTGGAACCGGTCAAAATCAATGATGGCGTGAATCATCCGTCCGATCGGTGACTGACTTGTATCGTCTTTTTTTGGCATTCCTGCGCAGGCGGGAAATCATAGGGAGGGCGTCTTGAATCGGCAAATACACTGAATTTCATTCAGATGTAGCCTGAACATGTGAAAGCAATGACATGTCGTGACATGAAATCAGAATAAAACGAAAGGAAGCACTATGGACAGTCACTTCATTAATGAAGTCAGACATGCAGAAGCACAACTCAAACAAGCGATGCTGAGTTCAGACACAGATCAACTCTCAGTTTTACTCGCTGAGGATCTGATTTTCACCAATCATCTGGGGCAAAGGTTAACCCGTGATCATGACTTATCCGCGCATATTTCCGGCCTGGTCAATATTGATTCGATTGAAACCTCAGAAGAGTTGATTCGGCAGATCGGGACATTTGCAATCGTGAGTCTCAAAGCCGACATCAACGGACAGTATGATGGCCAGCCTGCGAATGGCTGTTTTCGTTTTACCCGGATCTGGCTGAAGAAAAACGGCAAGCTGCAAGTGAAAGCAGCACACGCCAGCATGATTGCCTGAACTTTGGAGGGGCGATGAAAAAGTTACTGATGTTTTGCTGGCTATCCAGTGTTTCACTGGGGATTCATGCCTCGGAACCGATCACCCGGGAGGACGGTTCTGAAATCACGTATTACCTGAAAAAAGGTACAGATGACGCATTGCTGATCCTGATGCAGGGCTCGGATTGCAACAGTGTGGCTCACAATGACAACATCAATCGTCTGTTTAGTCAGGTGATGGCGCAGGCAGACATTCTGACGGTTGAAAAGTATGGCATCAATGCGCAATTGCCTTGGAACCAGAACCCGGAACGTCAGGATTGCCCGGCGGCTTACCTCAGGTATGACTCCCCGGAGCAGCGGGTCCGGGATTACCTGAAAGTCCTTCAGACGATCCACGCAGCGCAAGGTTATCAGCGTATCGTGGTGCTTGGTGGCAGTGAAGGGGCTTTGGTTGCCCAGATGCTGGCTCAGGAAACGGACCTGATTTCTCATGTGATTGCGCTGAACGGCGGTGGCCGCTTTTTCCTTGATGACGTGTTGTTTAATATGAAATCTCAGATGCCCCCGAGGCTTATCCGGAAGCTGAAGCCGGGTTCCGGCAATTTGCCAGTCAGGTGATACAGAGTGATGCCATGGACCTGACGATGAGTGGACACGGCTTCCTGTGGTGGAAAACCATGTTCACGCTGGATCAGCAGCAACTGTTATCCGCGATTGATGTGCCTGTACTTCTGATGCAGGGCGCGAAGGATACGCAGGTGGATCCGGCGGCATTCTCGGCGATGACAGACACGCTCAAATTATCGAAACCCAATCTGATGGCAACAATTTACCCCGACCTGGATCATGGCTTCCGGGACCCGCAAGGGGAAAGTCAGGCCGGGCAAGTCGTTCGCGATATCCGTCACTGGCTGGAAGGGAAATAAAGATGACAGAGACAATTAAAATCAGGCCCTATACCGCACAGGATAAATCAGATTGTCTGGCCGTGTTTCAGAGCAATGCCGCGGTTTATTTTGACGCCTCGGAATACGAAGAATTCGCTGCGTTTCTGGATAGCTTTGCCTTACAGGTGCCTTATTATGTGGTGATCAAAGCCGGGCAGCTGATTGGCTGTGGCGGGGTGAGTGATGTTCAGGGTGTCAGTTATTTATGCTGGGGCATGGTACACAGGGCGCATCATGGAACAGGCGTTGGATCGTTACTCGCGCAATACCGGCTCGATTTGATTCGCGACCAGCAGTGCTCCCCGCGCGTGCAGATTGAGACTTCTCAGCATACGCAGGGTTTCTACGCCCGGTTCGGATTTGAAATCACTGAAGTGGTGCGCAATGGCTTTGGTGAAGGGATTGACCGGGTCACCATGGTGCTGGCAGAGCTCAGGAGATAAAGCATGAAGATTCCGAGCCAGTCCGGCATTCTCCCGTTGATTCAGGATGCATCTTTTTATGATTGTCACACGCAGCGTGTGCCCTATCAGGGACAGTCTGCTTTAGAAATCTTTTTCACGGTGGCACGAACGACGCCTGCCTGGGTGAATTTGCTGATGAAGATCAGAAATCAGGTGGTGGGTTTCGTGGGCCTGAAAAATTTGGGGGAACTTGGCGATATTGACCGCGATAAACCCTTGTCGGCCTATCAGATTGGAGACCGGGTCGGGATCTTTTCGATTCACGCCATGTCCCATCAGGAAGTGATTGTGGAAGATCTTGATAAACATCTGAACGTGCGTGTGTCATTTTATGTTGAGCCAGATGGCGCGCAGGCGATCCTTCATGTGACCACTGTCGTCCACGTGAAAAATAGGTTAGGTAAACTCTATATGCTTTTTGTCACCCCTATGCATCGCCTGATCGTGCCCAGTTCATTAAAGCAGTTGCCAGGTGCGATGCCGAAACCTTAAAGAGAACGTCATGGAAGTATCGATTTTAGAGAAAACAATGCAACTCGAAACCCACCCGGATATTCAGGGTGTTCTGAATGTGTTGCTGCAATTACGCCCGCAATATAATTCCGCGTCTTTGCTGGCGCAAATCACACAGCAAATGGCGCAGGGCTATCAGGTGATCTATGTGAAGTCAGCCGAACAAGTCATGGGTGTTGCCGGATTTGTTGTGACGGAAAAACTGGCTTGGGGCAAGGCAATTTATGTCGATGATCTGGTGACCGACCAGCAGCATCGCAGCAAAGGCGTCGGTGAGTGCTTGCTACAATGGCTGAAAGATTATGGCCGGGCACAGGGATGCCAGCAATTGCATCTGGACTCCGGTGTTCAGCGTTTCCCGGCGCACCGGTTTTATCTGCGTGAGGGCTTTCATATTGCCAGTCATCACTTTTCAATCACGGATTTGGAAGGAAAGGCGTGATCATTGAGAACGCGCGTCTGTCAGAGAATTCTGCTGTGACTCTGTCAACACTGCAGCGAAAGCATATTGAGGCGCTCTTTGATTTTGAGCAGGAAAACCGGGTTTGGTTTGAGCAATCTGTGCCTCCCCGCCCGGAGAGCTATCGGCAGCTTTCCACGTTTCGCACTGAGATTGAAGCGCAGCTGTTAGAGCAAGCATTGGGGCGATATTATTTTTTTGTGCTGGAAAATCAGGGCCGGATCGTTGGTCGGGTAAATTTATATGATCTGTCTGCAACCCGAGCAGAAGTCGGATATCGGGTCGGGCAGGCTGTGGCAGGTCAGGGGCTGATGTCAAAAGCCATTGCCTGTCTTGTGACGTTGGCCAGACAAGAACTGAAACTGAATCAACTCATCGCGAAAACGACCCTGAATAATTTGCCATCTATTGCGGTCCTGGAGAAATCGGGATTTGTCCAGACGAAGATCTGTCGGGATACCGTGACACTGAATGGAAAAACACAAAGGATGATTTTCTTTGAGTTACCGTTGCGTTGAGAAAAAACGGAAGCGCTTGCTTCCGTTTTGGTCAGAGGCTGAATTACAGCAGTTCCAGAATGGTTTCTGCTTTACTGACTTCAAATTCTTTTGGCACTTCAACATTCAGTTGAGTCACCACACCGTTGTCGATGATCATGGCGTAGCGCTGTGAGCGCAGGCCACCGAATGTGGCTGTATCCATTTCCAGACCCAATGCTTTGGTGAAGCTGCCGTCACCGTCGGCCAGCATCAGGATTTCAGAAGCATTTTGCGCTTCGCCCCAGGCTTGCATCACAAATGCATCGTTCACCGAGACGCAGGCAATCAGATCCACACCTTTGGCTTTCATCTGGTCGGCAAGTACCACATAACCGGGCAGGTGAGCTTCAGAACAGGTTGGCGTAAATGCACCCGGAACCGCAAACAGCACCGCTTTTTTTCCAGCGAACAGTGCTGAAACGTCATGGTGAACCATGCCATCTTGGGTTAGTTCGCTCAGGGTCGCTTCCGGCAGTTTCTGGCCTTGTTGAATCATTGTTGTTTCCTTCATGGTTGAGATTCAATTCAGTCTAGTCGGTATTGGACAGAATAAACACTGAGAAAACATAAGGGTTTCAGGTTATTATCAATCGCGATATTAATTGGTTTCAATGTTGGATACATCAAATGAAAGATGCGATGAAGGAATATCAGGCTTATCTGTTTGACCTGGATGGTACCTTGGTGAATTCCGAGCCTTTGAAAGCTCAGGCCCTCTCGATGGCTTGCAAAGATTACGGTGTGACCGTCGATCAGAACATTTACAAAGCTGTGATGGGAGAAAATTGGGAGACTGTGACCGGCTACTTCTTCCAGCATGCGGGGATTTCTCCTTCTCTTTCCGAATTTAACCTGCATTTCAGAACTTATTATGAAGCTTTGCTCTCAGACCAAGTTTCTCTGAACTCAGGTGCTTTGCGATATATCGAGTCATTAAGGGCGGCAGGTAAGCCCTGTGCCATTGTCAGTTCAGCCGCTTCCTGGATGGTCGAGCAAATTCTTGAGGATCTCGCAATCAATCATTTGTTTGATGTGGTGATTACGCAGGAAGATGTTTCTAAACATAAGCCAGATCCACAAGCCTATACGTTAGCTTTGCATCAATTAGCGCTTCCCGCTACTGCTGCGGTTGTTTTCGAGGATTCCAGCGCGGGCGTCCTTGCAGGGATTCAGAGCGGATGTGATGTGATTGCTTTCGCTCATGACTTTAATGGTCAGAATGATTTCTCGCAGGCGCTGCAAGTCATTCAGAACTATGACGATTTGATGCCGGTTCAGCTGTAAACGGATACACCATAAACCAGAAAGGAAACAATATGCTGAAAACGCACAGAACCGTTCTGGAAATTTTACCGGTAGAAGATGCCGCGTTACTGCTGGCTTATTACATCGACAATCAGGCGCACCTGGCACCTTGGGAACCTGTCCGGAATGACGATTATCTGACACTGGCGAACTGGCAAACCCAGCTCGCGGAAGCGCAATCTGCTTTTGAGGCTGGCGAAGCGTACCGTTTTGTTGCGCTGAATCATGCACGGACAGAAGTGATTGGTGTGTGTAATTTTACAGGGGTTTCCCGCGGTGCATTTCAGGCGTGTTTTTTAGGATATTCCATTGCCCGAAAATATCAGGGGCAAGGGTTGATGCAGGAAATTCTGACGGCAGGTATTCGCTATATGTTTGATGTTGTCGGGTTAAATCGGGTGATGGCAAATTATATGCCCGGGAATACCCGCAGCGGATATGTTTTGGAGAAACTCGGCTTTGAAAGAGAAGGTCATGCCAAAAGATACCTAAAGATTGCAGGTCAGTGGGAAGATCATATTCTGACGTCCAAGATCAGAGAGGATCTGAGCGGTTCGCCCGTTGGTATGAATATCGTGTGAGATTGCTGGTGCAGTCATGCAGGGATATGAAGTGAGTGTTGAGCCAGCCCGGCTGGATTTTCAGGTGATTCACGCTTTGATTCCTGATCAAGTATTCCTTAAGGGAATGTGAGGTCGCTTCGTAAAACGCAACGTTTGACTTTGATTGACGCACTTCAATGCGTTCGCATGCACATAATGAATCTGTGTGAAGCGGGATTCCGGCATGCTGTGAACGCAATGAGGGTGCTGTATTTTGATGGGTTCACGTCACTGCCGATGTCAACATAGATAGAGATCAGAAGATGTGTGCTTTCAATCTTTGGAAAACTGAGGTCTTCCGGCATGGTGTGTTCTTGGCGATGCTGCTGAGCGGCTGTAATGCGGATTATCAGCCTGTTGTGCCTGAATCGACGAATACCAACACAGTGGTCTGGCAAACCACTTACGCCTATCCGATTGTCGATACGGACCAGAGTCGTTGTTATCACTCGGAAACCGGGGCGGAAATCCGATGCGCTGGTGCCGGGTATGATGCGGATTATCAGGGAAACCAGCCAAGCTATACCACCAGCAGCGATGGCCGGACCGTACTGGACAATGTGACCGGGCTGCGCTGGACCCAAAGTACGGACGTGAATCGCAGTGGCTCGGTCGATGAGGACGACCTGTTGTCGCAGTCAGCCGCGGTTCATTATTGCCAGACGCTCAGGCTGGGGGGGTACCGCTGGCGGCTGCCAAACGTCAAAGAAGCCTATTCACTGATGTTATTCAGCGGGAAAGACGCCAGCACAGCTTTGGGCACTGAACCCACAGGATTGACGCCTTTTCTCGCGCCTGAGTTCGACAGGGCCTTTGGTGTCCGTGCCGGAGAACGATGGATGGATGCGTCCTATGCGACCGGGACGCTTTACGTGTCGACCACGATGCATGGTGACGCCACCCTGTTTGGCGTCAATTATCTTACCGGACGGATCAACGGTTATCCGGCCGCGCGGACAAAATTCTACGTGCGCTGTGTTACCGGGAATACGCTGTACGGACAGAACAGCTTTTTCGACAATGGCAATGGAACGATCACGGACCAGGCCACCGGGCTGATGTGGGAGCAAAACGATCACAGCAGCCGCGACTGGGACCACGCGATTGAAATCTGTGAATCTGCAACCACAGCAGGGCAAACGGATTGGCGCATGCCGAATGTGAAAGAGTTACAGAGTCTGGTCGACTATACCCGCTCGCCGGATACAGATGGCGACGCTGCGATTGATGTGTTGTTTCATTCAACCGCCATCCTGAATGAGGCCGGACTGCCTGACTGGGGATATTACTGGGCTTCCACCACGCATGTGGATCAGCACAATCGTGGCACGCGCGGAACCTATCTCGCGTTTGGCAGAGCCTTGAGCTTTTTGTCGCTGAATCTGCTGGATGCACACGGAGCGGGCGCGCAGCGGAGTCATCAGAAACTGGATGTGCGCCATGCCGCCGGGATTGGCGTGTTCAATCTGGGGGCGGGGCCCTTTAACTTTCTGGGGGCAAGCGGGGAGATTCTCCGGGGTAAGAATCAGGTGCGTTGTGTCCGGAACGTTGGCTGAATGGTGCCCGGTCACTCGATTTTCGGCAGGGGATGTCTGGCCTTGTTTGGTGTTGTCTGTTTTGGTGCGCAGGCGAGCTCCTGTATACTCGGTGCCTAATACTCTCTGACAATCTGAAGTACACAGCTCATGAATCATGAACAACCCAATAATCCGCTGCATGGCATGACCCTCGAAAAAATTCTGACCCGGCTGGTCGAACATTATGGCTGGACGATTCTGGCGTGCGAAATTGATATTAACTGCTTCAAAAACGACCCGTCGATCAAGTCGTCACTGAAGTTCTTAAGAAGGACGCCCTGGGCCAGAGCCAAAGTCGAAAAGCTTTACCTGTCCGCCTTCAGCGAATAAGTTTATTCGAGGCCTTCGCTTCCCGTGCGCAGACTCAAATTTTGGTTTGGGGATGAATTGAGAGCAGCTCAATCAATCGCTGATTGTCCCCCTTTACTGGCGGGCAATGATCGTGACATACACTTCGTTGATTTCAATCGTTTTTTTTGGAAGGGAGGCAATCGCCTCCCCTGTGTTTAGGCTTGTTTTGACGGCTATTGCTGCCAGGATTTCAGCAGCTCTGCGTACTGAATGGTGACACCTTTCGGCTTCTCGTTGTCGAGTTTGGCCTTGGGTGCGCCGGGCTGAGACAGCCAGTAAGCTGCATCTCTCGGTTCGTTGAGTTTCGGACCACATTCACCCTGAACATTGGCACGTTCCAGGCGTTGTAAGACCCGATCCTGTGCTGTGGCCAGACCATCCAGTGCCTGTTGCGGGGTTTTCTCGCCGTTGGCCGCTTCTGCAATGTACTGCCACCACAATTGCGCCAGTTTCGGGTAATCCGGAACATTGGTGCCGGTTGGTGTCCACTGAACACGGGCAGGGCTGCGGTAAAATTCTACCAGTCCGCCGAGTTTGGGCGCGGCTTCCGTCATGATGTCGGTATTCAGATCAGACTCCCGGATCGGGGTCAGACCCACCAGCGTTTTCTTCAGCGACACTGTTTTCGAGACCGTGAACTGCGCATACAGCCAGGCCGCCATCCGACGTTTCGGATCAGTCGACTTCATCAGTGTCCATGCCCCGGTATCCTGATAGCCCAGCTTCATGCCTTCTTCCCAGTACGGTCCTTTCGGGGACGGTGCCATCCGCCATTTTGGCGTGCCATCCGGATTCACGACGGCCAGCCCGGGTTTTGTCATATCGGCAGTAAAGGCGGTGTACCAGAAAATCTGCTGCGCGATATTGCCCTGTGCCGGCACCGGACCTGCTTCCGAGAAGGTCATGCCCTGGGCTTCTGGCGGGGCGTATTTGCGGAGCCAGTCCACGTATTTGGTGGTCGCATAAACGGCCGCTGGTCCGTTGGTTGCACCTCCCCGTTCAACGCTGGAACCGACCGGACGACAGCCATCGACCCGAATGCCCCATTCGTCGACCGGTTTCCCGTTTGGCAGCCCTTTGTCCCCGGCACCCGCCATGGAGAACCAGGCATCCGTGAATCGCCAGCCCAGAGACGGATCTTTTTTCCCGTAGTCCATATGGCCGTAAACCCGCTGGCCGTCGATTTCTTTCACATGTTCGGTGAAGAACTCGGCAATATCTTCATAAGCCGACCAGTTGACCGGCACCCCGAGATCATAGCCATACAGATCTTTGAATTGTTTTTTCAGATCGTTGCGTTCAAACCAGTCGGCACGGAACCAGTACAGGTTGGCGAATTGCTGATCCGGTAACTGATACACTTTGCCATCCGGCCCGGTGGTGAAACTCAGACCAATGAAATCGTCCAGATCCAGCGTCGGCAGGGTGACGTCTTTCCCTTCGCCCTGGATGTAATCACTGATCGGGATGACCTTCCCGTAGCGGAAATGGGTGCCGATCAAATCGGAGTCATTGATATAAGCATCATAGATACTCCGGTTCGACTGCATTTCGGTTTGCAGCTTTTCAACGACGTCCCCTTCCTGAATCAGATCGTGCGTGACTTTGATGCCTGTGATTTCCTCAAAGGCTTTTGCCAGTACTTTAGATTCATATTCATGGGTGGTGATGGTTTCTGAGACGACTTTGATCGTCATGCCGCGAAAAGGTTTCGCAGCCTCAGTAAACCAGGCCAGCTCTTTGAGCTGATCGGACTGACTGAGTGACGATTGGGCAAACTCATCTTTGACCCATTTATCTGCGGCATCACTGTATTGATCCGCCCACGCGGCCGGAGCCAGCAGCAGGGTAATGATCAGCCCCAGGGTCGTTGGTGCAGGTACAGGGTGTTTCCGGTTCATGATTGAACTCCTTCGACTTGTGTTATCCCCAACGAAGCACAATCGCCAGCCACAAGACGGATAACGTAAACGGTATCCAGATGGACAAGTCGGTCATGCCGATGAAAATCAGATGAATATAAGCACTGCTGAGCAGGCCGATAAACAGGCGATCGCCCCGTGTTGTGTGGATCGGCAGAAAGCCTTTGCGTTCTACACAGGGTTTCAGAATTTCAAATACCGTCATGGTCAGTAACAGACCCGCGATAGATATAAAAAACAGCGCACTGGGGAGTGTCCAAGCCATCCACTTCATGCGGTTCTCCTTCTCGTGTGAGGTCTAAACACGGCCCAGGGCGAAGCCTTTGGCAACATGGTTCCGGACAAACCAGATCACCAGCAATCCGGGAATAATGGTCAGAATACCGGCTGCGGCCAGCACCCCCCAGTCAATGCCGGAAGCACTGACCGTCCGGGTCATGGTGGCGACAATCGGCTTTGCGTTTACCGAGGTCAGCGTTCGGGCCAGTAAGAGTTCGACCCAACTGAACATGAAACAGAAGAACGCCGTTACCCCGATGCCGGAACGGATCATCGGCAGGAAGATCCGAACGAAGAAACGCGGAAAACTGTAACCATCAATATAGGCGGTTTCATCAATCTCTTTGGGGACACCAGACATGAAGCCCTCCAGAATCCACACGGCCAATGGTACGTTGAACAGGCAGTGCGCCAGTGCCACGGCGATATGGGTATCGAATAACCCGACCGAAGAATAAAGCTGGAAAAAGGGCAGCAGAAAAACCGCGGGTGGCGCCATCCGATTGGTCAGCAGCCAGAAAAACATGTGTTTGTCGCCGATAAAGCGATAACGGGAAAACGCATAGGCTGCAGGTAAAGCCACGAATAATGAAATCAGCGTATTCATCGACACATAGGTCAGCGAGTTCAGATAACCGCTGTACCAGGACGGATCGGTGAAGATCACCGCATAATTATCGAATGTAAAATGCTGTGGCCAGAAAGAGAGTCCGCCCAGAATCTCCTCATTGGTTTTAAACGACATCATCAACAGCCAGTAAATCGGCAGCAGGAGAAACAGAATATAGAGCAGCAGCCCGATGGTTTTGCGTGTCTGCATGGTTATTTCTCCTTATCCATGGTGGTCATGACGGTGTAGAACAGCCAGCTCACCAGTAAAATGATCAGGAAGTAAATAATGGAAAATGCCGCGGCTGGTCCCAGGTCAAACTGACCGACAGCCATTTTGGTGAGTGCCTGCGACAGAAAAGTAGTCGCGTTACCCGGCCCGCCGCCCGTGAGCACAAAAGGCTCGGTATAAATCATGAAGCTGTCCATAAAACGCAGCAGTACGCCAATCAGCAGGACATTTTTCAGCTTGGGTAACTGAATGTAGCGGAAGACCGCCCAGCTGGAAGCCCGGTCGATTTTGGCTGCCTGATAATAGACATCCGGGATGGCTCTGAGGCCGGAATAACAGAGCAGGGCAACCAGCGATGTCCAGTGCCACACATCCATGACCAGCACAGTAATCCAGGCATCCACCGGGTCGGAGGCATAGTTGTAATCCACCCCGATGTGATTGAGAAACCAGCCCAGCAGGCCGATATCGGCCCGGCCAAAAATCTGCCAGATTGTCCCGACCACATTCCAGGGGATCAGCAGCGGAATCGCCAGCACAATCAGCACCAGTGACGCTTTTATCCCTCGGGCTGGCATGGTCAGTGCAACCAGAATACCCAGCGGAATTTCAATCAGCAGCACACAGGCCGAATAGATGAACTGGCGCAGTAAGGAATCATGCAGGCGGGAATCATTGAGAATTTCCCGATACCACTCGGTGCCGACAAAATAAGCGGTATTCTGGTCGAAAATATCCTGAATGGAGTAATTGACGACGGTCATCAGCGGGACAATGGCTGAAAAGGCGACCAGCAGGAATACCGGGACAACCAGCCACCAGGCGCGGTTATTTTCAGTTTTTTGCTGCATGGGTGCCTCCCGGAGCCTGGTCATCAATCAGATATTCGTCGATATAGAGTTTCAGCCACTGGGCCGGGAAGGTCACCCAGCCTTGTGATTCGGGCACGGAAGCCCCTTCAGCCAGACGGATTTTGATCGGCGTATCGGCCAGCATGGCCGTAACAATTTTGTAAGTGCCCAGATCTTCGGTGTGGGTGATGGTCACGGGATAGCTCAGATTCCGTTCCGATTCCCAGAGCTGAATAAACTCTGGACGGATGCCCAGTTTGAGATTGGCTGATTGCGATTGGTGAAGCGCTTCCCGCTGGTGGGCAGACAGCGGGATACTCAACCCTTTGAATTTCAGACTGAGTGAGTCACTGTCCCGTTCAACCGGTAACAGGTTCATGCCGGGACTGCCGATGAAATAGCCGACGAAGGTATGGTTGGGCCGCTCAAACAGCTCACGGGGTGTGCCGAACTGAACGATCCGACCTTCGTACATCACCGCGATCTGATCTGCAAAGGTGGCAGCTTCAAGCTGATCATGGGTCACGTAAACCATGGTGATATTGAACTGTTCGTGGATCTGCTTGAGCTTGCGGCGCAATTTCCATTTCAGATGCGGGTCGATCACCGTCAGGGGTTCATCAAACAGAATGGCAGACACATCATCCCGTACCAGACCACGTCCCATTGAGACTTTCTGCTTCTCGTCGGCATTGAGGTTACGGGCCTTGCGGTCCAGAACCGGGGTCAGCTCCAGAATGTCTGCAATTTCGTGAACTTTGATGCGGATTAGCGCCTCCGGCGTTTTCATATTGCGCAGCGGGAAGGCCAGATTGTCGAAGACCGTCATGGTGTCGTAGATCACGGGGAACTGAAAAACCTGCGCGATGTTACGATCCTGCGGCGGTAGCTGATTGACCGTTTTCCCATTGAATTTGACCTGGCCTTCTGAAGGCGACAGCAGTCCGGAGATGATATTCAGCATGGTACTTTTACCGCAGCCGGATGGCCCGAGTAACGCAAAAGCGCCGCCATCCGTCCAGACATGGTTCATCCGGCGGATCGCATAGTCATCATCGCCGGTGGGCGTGGCGGTATAGCTGTGCGCCAGAGATTCGAGACGTATTTCAGCCATCAGCGTTTCTCCCAGTCGGAACGCGCAGTCTGGATTAACTGGCGCGCCTGCGAAAAGACATAGAGCTTGTGGGTGGGGACATAGATGCTGATACGGGCATCGACGGCGTATTCATGGACGCCAGATAAATGCAGCACCATGCTCATGTCGCGGTTGGAAACATGCAGAAAGGTTTCGCTGCCGCTGATTTCAGCCAGCTCGACCGTCACGGCCAGCTCCAGATCGTCGTCATGTCCGGGCACCAGCGTCAGGTGGTTGGGGCGAATCCCAAAGATGTAATCACCGGGCGCGAGGTCGCCCAGATCGTCGTTCAGGGCAAAATGAATCTGGTCGGAAAACGACACCGTGCTCTGGCTGACCCGTCCCTGAATCAGATTGATCGGCGGTTCACCAAAGAGTTCAGCACAGGTGACGCTGGCCGGATTGTGATAGACAACCGGCGTATGGCCCGACTGAATGATCTCTCCCTCATGCATCAGCACCACATTGCCACCCAGTGCCAGCGCCTCGTTGGGTTCAGTCGTCGCATACACTGCGATGGTGTTCCTTGCGGCGAACAGTTCGCGCATTTCCTGCCGTAATTCTTCGCGCAGTTTATAGTCCAGATTCACCAGAGGCTCATCGAACAAAATGATGTCTGCATCTTTGACCAATGCTCTGGCCATGGCTGTGCGTTGCTGCTGACCGCCCGACAGTTCCAGCGGATACCGTTTCAGAAAAGGTTCGATATGCAGCATTTCAGCGGTCTGGCGGACACGCGCATCGATCTCAGCCTGAGGCAGTTTGCCCAGTTTCAGCGGGGAGGCAATGTTGTCGTAAACCGTCAGATTGGGATAGTTGATAAATTGCTGATAGACCATCGACACATTGCGTTCTCGAACCGGAACGCCGGTGACTTCTTGGCCATTGAAATAGATGTGGCCCTGCGTTGGACGATCCAGCCCTGCCATTAACCGCATCAGGCTGGTTTTACCGGCCAGAGTTCTGCCCAACAGGACATTGAATGAGCCGGGCTCCAGCGTCAGGCTGGCGTTTTTGATCCAATGACTGCCGTCGACGATGCGGGTGACCTGATCCAATTTGAGCGACATGTGTTATCGGGCTCCTGAAATTAACCTGTTAACGAAGTTGCTAAACTTGTGCCACAATTATTTAACATTTGTGCCGGGTCGGTATCCTGATGATTTTCCGAATATTTATCAGCGTGCTGCCCGAATTCAGAGACCGGCATTGGGTTCTGCTGTTGTGAAATGTTCAGTGAGTCTGAACATTCAGCAACGTTCATCAGGTCCTCTACCGGTGTGTAAGCCGCTGTGCGGTGGCGATTTTTCAGGAGTCAGTTCTGGGATCAGTTCTGGGATCAGTCATGCAGGAAGATAAAGCGAGTCTCAATGGAAAAGCCGGACAGATAAGCCGGGTTGCGGATTCATGGCAACGTTGCCGGGGTTATGGGCTGGACTGCGAACAGGCACCTGTGGTGACCCGGCTCAGCTCGGAACAATGGCAGCAGCGGATGGCGCAGTCTCAGCAGATGGTCTCGGTCACACGGGATAAAGTGCTGCCCATGTACCAGCGAATGCTCCATAACAGTAACAGTCTGGTTTTACTGACGGATTCGCAGGGGTATCTGCTGGAACGATGGGGTGCTCCGCCGTTCTGTCAGCAGCTTCCGGCTGAATTACTGACCCCGGGGGCCTGCTGGCAGGAGAAAGCCGTCGGGACCAATGCCATTGGAACGGTGCTGCAAACGCAGGCGATCTCAGATGTACAGTGTGATGAACACTTCCTGGCGGTGAACCGGATGATGAGTGCCTCTGCTTCGCCGATTTTTGATGCCAACCGACGCTTGGTCGGGGTGCTGAATGTGTCCAGTGACGCGTATCTGCCGACCACCCTGGTGCACGGTATGGCCAAAGTCATGGCACAGGCCATTGAAAATCAGATGATTTCAGCCGCTTATCAGCAGCATTTCTGGCAACTGATGCTGAATACGAGTCCTGATAATCTGGACAGCCAGTGGGCAGGGTTACTGGTTTTTAATGCGCAGGGACAGATTCTGGTGTCGAACCAGCGAGCCAATGCATTACTGGGACAGTCACTTCAGGGCCTGCCGATTGAGACGGTCACCGGCCAGCCACTGGCAACGCTGCTGGCCTGGCAAGCCGCAGAAGTGATGACCGTGAAAGGGCCGGAAGCCATCCCGTTGTTTGCCCGGATCATTGCACCGCACGTCTCCGGTGAGACGGCTACTTTACCCATGGTCACAGCGCCAGGGCCCACGACGCTTCCTTCTGGCGATGCGCGTGTACTCACCGATTTAGACACCGGCGATAAACACATGGCTCGCGCTGTGGATCAGGCCTTACGTGTGGTCCACAGTGATATTCCGCTGCTGATTCAGGGGGAAACCGGCGTGGGCAAAGAAATTTTTGTCCGTGCATTTCATGCGTCATCTGCACGTCATGATGCTGAGCTGGTTGCCGTGAATTGTGCGGCAATCCCCTCCGAGCTGGTGGAAGCGGAACTCTTCGGCTATGTCAAAGGTGCGTTCACCGGTGCCAGTCCGAAAGGCAGTATCGGCCTGATTCGTCGCGCGGATCAGGGCACTTTGTTTCTGGACGAAATCGGTGACATGCCCCTTTCAACTCAGGCCAGACTGCTGCGGGTCCTGCAGGATAAATGTGTGACCCCACTGGGAAGCAGCGAGCGCTACCCGGTGGATTTTCGTCTGGTGTGTGCCACGCATCAGCCGTTACGGGAAGCCATTCAGCGCAGACAGTTCCGTGAAGATCTGTATTACCGGATGAATGGTCTCACTGTGAGCTTACCACCGCTTAAAGACCGGCAAGATTTGCCGAAAGTGGTTGAGGCGGTGCTGGCAGAACTGGCTGACAACGGACTGAAAGGGGATGTCAGCGAAGAAGTGATGCAGCTGTTTCTGTCCCACCTCTGGCCGGGGAATATCCGGCAACTGTTCAATGTGTTGCGCGTGGCCGTGGTGCTTGCCGGCGATCAACGAATCCAGCCGGAACATTTACCGGATGACTTTTTCTGGGATCTCAAAGGCATCACCAGAGAGGCAGACCTGCTCGAATCTGATCTGCTGGAAGATGACTGGCAGGTCGCTTTGCCCAAAGTGTACAAAGCGCTGGGACGTAATGTCAGCAAAACCGCCGAAGCCATGGGCGTCAGCCGGAACACCGTGTATAAACGATTGAAACAGCTTGGCTTGTGGCATGACGGGTGATGTTGTCATTGCGCGCAGATGTGTGACAATACGTTGTTACTCAACACGGAAGAAGTCGATGTACATCGGAGAAGTTTCTCAACGCACTGGATTATCCGCTAAAGCGATCCGGCTTTATGAGGAGATGGGCCTGATTCGTACCTTACCTCGGGTGAACCGATACCGGACCTATGCTGAAACGGATATTGAGGTCTTGCAGTTGATCGCAGAAGCCAAACAACTGGGGGTGACTCTGAATCGCCTGAAAGGTGTGATCCGGTATCAGCATGGTGTGGTGGACTGGGCGCGCATTCATCAGTTTTTAAAGGACGTCCGGGGTGAGCTGATGGCAGAACGCCAGCGACTGAATGCGCAAATTCAGCAGGTCGAGCAATGCCTTGCAACGATCCATACTTGTCCTCAGGGGCTTGACTCTGTCCTATAGGGCAGACTTTACACTCATGATTGATCTTGGATAACAAGGAAATATCATGAGCAAAAAAATTCTGTTACTGAATGCCAATCCGAAAGCGGAAAGCTTTGCAAAGTCTCTTGCTGATGCATATGAGATTGAAGCAAGAGAGCACGCGAGTGTGCGTCGTCTGAACCTGTCTGAGATGCATTTCACCCCCAGCCTTGATGCGGGTTACGATGCAGTTCAGCCGTTAGAACCCTGCCTTTCGCATTTCCAGGAATCCCTGCGGTGGGCTGAACATATCGTGATTGTGTCACCGATCTGGTGGGGTGGATTACCCGCTAAATTGAAAGGCTTCATTGATCGAACCTTCTTGCCGGGATTTGCTTTTCAGTTTGAAGGCGATAACCCGGAGCCGGTGCCGTTACTGAAAGGGAAAACGGCCCGGATCATTCTGACGATGGATGCCCCTGCCGAAATGCTGGCCGAACAGGCTGAACCTGTGCTGGCCCAGCTTGACCGTTTTACGCTTCAGTTTTGCGGGGTCAGCCCTGCCGAAACCACTTTGCTGGGGTCGGTGATCCTGTCGACAGAAACCCAGCGGCAATTATGGCTGAAAGACATTCAAGCACTTGGGCGGCTGGGGCTGTAGCGATGCTGTGAGACACCGGATGGAATTTACACATGGGCTGACATCTTTTCGGTCAGCCATCTCCGGTAAAATTCAACAAAGGTTCTGACTTTCGCCGGAATAAATGCACCCGGCGGGAAGACGGCGTAAATCCCGCCTCTGGGTAATTGCCAGTCGGTGAACAAGGGCACTAATTCCGGATCGTTTTCGCCGAAATGGGTCGCAATCACCGACAATCCCGCGTTACTTTTGATCAGGCTGCGCATGGCACTGGTGTTGTCGACCCGAACATGACTTTGCATCTGAACCTGAACCTGTTCGTCTGCCCGGGTGAACGTCCAGGTCAGCGCGCTTGGCAGGGGCGAAAACTCAATCCAGCGATGATGTTTCAGTTCGCTCGGATGCTGTGGTCTGCCCATTTCCTGTATATATCCGGCAGAAGCCATCACACGCTGCTCAAACTCGCCCAGTTTCTGCGCCCGAAGGCTGGAATCTTTCAGCCATCCCATCCGAATGGCTAAATCAATCCCATCGCGCACCATGTCCGACACCTTATCGCCGCCCCGCAGCTCAACCGTGAGCTTTGGATGTCGTTTTGAAAAAGCGGCCACAGCGGGAGCCAGCATCAGTGCCATATGATCTACTGGCGCCGTGATCCGCAGGGTGCCAGACAGAGTTTGCGCACTGGTACTGGCTTCGCTGAGTGTTTCGTCCAGCTTTGTCAGCAATGGCTGGCAGGCCAGATAGAGCTGCTGACCCGCTTCCGTCAGCGTGACCTGACGCGTGGTCCGGTTAAACAGCGCAGAACCCAGATGGGCTTCCAGCGCTTTGATATTCAGGCTGATCTTGGTTTTCGTACAGCCCAGTTTCTCGGCCGCAGCCGTAAATGATCCTGCCTCAACGGTGGCAATGAATAAGGGCAGGGTATTGAGATCAAGTGTGTGGCTCATCATGCTGACTGTTATGGAATCAATAACAGTGAATTATCCAACGGCGTATTTTTCAAATCAATCTTTCATCGCACAATGTGTCCATCAACGAAAACAATCGAGGACAACATCATGAACATTGCAATCATTGGCGCAAGTGGTTTTATTGGTTCAGCACTGCGAGAAGAAGCACTGAGCCGTGGTCATCAGGTGACGGCACTGGTCAGTCGTCCAGAGCGCCTGGCAACACAACCCGGCCTGACGATTCAGAAAGCCGATGTGCAGGATACCCAGGCACTGACAGCGCAACTGGCAGGTTACGATGCCGTACTGAGCGCATTTTCCGGGCACGCACAAACGGATGTCGCCGGTTACTTTGCTCAGGGTTTCGACAGCATTCTGGCGGCAGCACAAGCTGCAGAGGCCAATCGCCTGATGGTTGTTGGTGGCGCGGGCTCTCTGGAAGTCGCACCCGGTGTACAACTGATTGATACGCCAGAGTTTCCGGTGGAATACAAAGCCACAGCCGAAGGGGCCAGATATGCGCTGAATGCACTGCGTGCCCAGCAGGGCGTGAACTGGACCATGTTGTCTCCGGCGGCGATGATTGCACCGGGCGAGCGGACCGGCCAGTATCAGCTGGGTACCGATCAGTTGCTCACGGACGCGGCAGGCAACAGCCAGATTTCAGTTGAAGACTACGCAAAAGCCATGATTGATGAGCTGGAAGCCCCTGTGAATATGAATCAACGCTTCACGCTGGCTTACGCCTGATCCCGTCGTCCCTGCCTTTGGATGGAAAAAACGCAGCTTCGGCTGCGTTTTTGGGTTTTCATCGTTCATGGTCATGATTTTTCACCTATATTTCATCTGCATGGAAAAATAAGCCATTGTTTGAGGACACGATTCATATAGGGAATTGGCATGCAAAAACAACAGGACAAAATCGGGCTCGCGCTGCTCGGGGTTTTTATTTTTCTCGGGTTGGCATGTTTAGGATATTTGCTGGGGCATGCAGCACTGGCTTATAAACAATTCGATCGTAGTGTGACGGTAAAAGGATTGTCTGAACGGGAGTTTCTGGCGGATATTGTGATCTGGCCGATTCAGTTTAACGTTGCCAGCAATGATCTGGGGGAGCTGTATCAGATGCTGGACGGACAGACGTCGCAAATTCGTGCTTATCTTCGCAGCAATGGCATCGGCGCGAATGAAATCTCTGTCTCTACCCCGGCGATCACCGATAAATCGGCTCAGCAATATGGCAACGAGGCTCAGGTGGCTTACCGATATACGGCGTTTCAAACCGTGACCGTTTATTCCAGCGAGATTGAAAATGTCCGGGCTGTGATGGGATCCCTGTCAGAACTAGGGAAACAGGGGATTGTCTTTACCGGTGATGCGTATCAGACGCAGACTGAATATCTCTTTACCCGTCTGAACGAGATTAAGCCCGGCATGATTGAAGAAGCCACGACCAACGCCCGTGAAGTGGCACAAAAATTTGCATCGGACTCCGACAGCACACTCGGCAAAATCCGCAAAGCGTCGCAGGGACAGTTTTCAATCAGTGCGCGCGATAAAAATAATCCGCATATTAAGAAAATCAGAGTCGTTTCAACCGTCGAATATTATTTGTCGGATTGAGTCATTGAATCCAAGGAGGAAAGATGAAAACAGCATTGGTCACCGGTGGCAGCCAGGGAATCGGACTCGAAACAGTGTTGCGTTTGGTGGCAGAAGATTATCAGGTCATTACCTGTTCAAGACGGGAATCCGTCTGGCAGCAACAGGTTGCGCGGTATCCGCAACTCAGTTCTGTGGATTATCATGCGGTGGATATTGGCGATGACTCGCAGTTGAATCGCTTGTTTGCACATATTCAAGAGACATACGGCAAGCTGGATCTGGCGGTGAATAATGCGTCGCCTGAACTGGCTTCCCGCGGACAATTTTCTGAAGTTGCCCCTTCAGCGCTGCGCGAAACACTTGAGCAGGATTTCTGGGCACAGGCCGTGTGTTTACAACTGGAGCTTCAACTCATGCAGTCCGGGGCTGCGATTGTGAATCTCAGTTCTGTGAATGGATTGCGTCCAACCCCCAACGCTGCGATGTACAGCGCTGCAAAACATGCCATTGAAGGCTTAACCCGATCGGTTGCACTGGAGGCGATTCAGCAGGGAATTCGCATCAATGCTGTCGCGCCAGGGGTGACCTGGACAGCCCGCTGGGAAGCCCGGGAAGCAGCCGTGCCCGGCACCCGGACAGAGGTGTCTGCGGTTGTACCAATCAAACGCTATGCTGAATCTGCTGAGGTGGTTGAAGCCATCCTGTTTCTTTTGTCCGACAAAGCCAGCTATATCGTGGGGCATACACTGGTCGTGGATGGCGGATTGAGTTTAAGTTGAATGGAATCTGTGAGTTGCCGGTATTTAATGCCACTGAAAATAAAAGCTTTCGTTCCCAATTACGTACTCATTTGACTGAACCTGAGCGGCGTCTCTGGAGAAAACTGCGTTGTCATCAGCTTGGCGTGAAGTTTCGTCGTCAGCATGGTATTGGCCGATATATTGTGGATTTCTATTGCCCGGATACAAAGCTGGTGATTGAAATTGATGGCGATAGCCATAGCCATTATTCGGAACTGGGTCTGCAGTACGATGCAAAGCGTGATGCCTTGATGGCTGAATTAGGGATTCGGGTATTACGTTTTACGAATCAGGAAGTGATGTGTAATTTAGACGAAGTTGTTGAGATGATATATCGGCTGATTCACCGATGAAGCGCGCTCAGATTTGGAACTGGCGCTGGTGTTTGATAACCCCACCTAGCCTCCCCCTTGAAAAGGGGGAGGGATTGATCGAGCTTGTTGTGAGCATTGAGTTTTCTTTCGCCATTGGCAAGGGGAGGGTTAGGGTGGGGTTCGTGAAGCGCGCTCAGATTTGGAACTGGCGCTGGTGTTTGATAACCCCCACCTAGCCTCCCCCTTGAAAAGGGGGAGGGATTGATCGAGCTTGTTGTGAGCATTGAGTTTTCTTTCGCCATTGGTAATGGGAGGGGTTAGGGTGGGGTTCGTGAAGCGTGCTCAGATTTGGAACTGGCGCTGATGTTTGATAACCCCCTCCTAGCCTCCCCCTTGAAAAGGGGGAGGGACAGATCGAGCATGCTGCGATCACCAATGATTCCCTCCCCTTGGCAAGGGGAGGGGTTAGGGTGGGGTTCGTGAAGCGCGCTCAGATTTGGAACTGGCGCTGGTGTTTGATAACCCCCTCCTAGCCTCCCCCTTGAAAAGGGGGAGGGATTGATCGAACTTGTTGCGAGCGCTGATGATTCCCTCCCCTTGGCAAGGGGAGGGTTAGGGTGGGGTTCGTGAAGCGCTCAGATTTGGAACTGGCGCTGGTGTTTGATAACCCCTTCTAGCCTCCCCTTGAAAAGGGGGAGGGATTGATCGAACTTGCTGCGAGCACTGATTATTCCCTCCCCTTGGCAAGGGGAGGGTTAGGGTGGGGTTCGTGAATCGCGCTCAGATTTGGAACTGGCGCTGGTGTTTGATAACCCCCTCCTAGCCCCCCTTGAAAAGGGGGAGGGACAGATCGCGTTTGCTGCGAGCGCTGTGTTTTCCTTCGCCTTATGGGAAGAACAGATCGCGTTTGTTGTGAGCACTGATTATTCCCTCCCCTTGGCGAGGGTTAGGGTGGGGTTCGTGAATCGCGCTCAGATTTGGAACTGGCGCTGGTGTTTGATAACCCCCACCTAGCCTCCCCCTTGAAAAGGGGGAGGGATTGATCGAGCTTGCTGCGAGCGCTGATTATTCCCTCCCCTTGGTAAGGGGAGGGTTAGGGTGGGGTTCGTGAAGCGCGCTCAGATTTGGAACTGGCGCTGGTGTTTGATAACCCCCACCTAGCCTCCCCCTTGAAAAGGGGGAGGGACAGATCGCGTTTGCTGCGAGCGCTGTGTTTTCCTTCGCCTTATGGGAGGAACAGATCGCGTTTGCTGTGAGCACTGATTATTCCCTCCCCTTGGCGAGGGTTAGGGTGGGGTTCGAACAGCGCGCACGGATTCGGAACTGGCGTTGGTGTTTGATAACCCCCACCTAGCCTCCCCTTGAAAAGGGGGAGGGACAGATCGAGCATGCTGCGATCACCAATGATTCCCTCCCCTTGGCGAGGGTTAGGGTGGGGTTCGTGAATCGCGCTCAGATTTGGATTTGGCGCTGGTGTTTGATAACCCCCTCCTAGCCTCCCCCTTGAAAAGGGGGAGGGATTGATCGAGCATGCTGCGATCACTAATGATTCCCTCCCTTTGGCGAGGGTTAGGGTGGGGTTCGAACAGCGCGCACGGATTCGGAACTGGCGCTGGTGTTTGATAACCCCACCTAGCCTCCCCCTTGAAAAAGGGGGAGGGATTGCTCGAGCATACTGCGAGCGCTAAATTTTCCTTCACTTTGGCTAGGGGAGGGATTGATCGAGCATGTTGCGATCACTGACTTTCTCTCCTTTGAGGGGGAAGAAATGCTACAGGTGCTGATTTCCAGAAGAGATCGAATTCAGCAACACCCCAGTACACTTCTCTGCCGCATCCAGATCTTTCCCGACAAATGCCGACACAATGGCACCTTCTTTCAACAGGCAAATGGCATCCACTAAGGCCTCGTCTGGTGTGTGAAGGTGTTGCTGAATCAGCAACCGGACTTTGCGTTTGTGTTCGCTGCAATAGTCGGCAATGACGGTGTTTTCTTCACTGAATTCAGCCGATGCATTGATAAAAAAACAGCCTCGAAAGGGGCTCAGTTCAGGCACCCGGCCATGGAACCAGTCACTCAGGGCGCTGAAGAGGCAGGTGATCACGTCAGCATGGGTGTGTGCCGGTGCCAGACGTCGCGCCAACCAGGCCATGAAGATCTCATCGCGTGCGGCCAGCGTGGCGAGGATCAGCTCATCTTTGCTGGCAAAGTGGCTGTAGAGTGTTTTTTTGGCCACGCCAGAGACTTTCAGCACTTCGTTAATCCCCACGGCATGAATACCGTGACGGTAGAACAGCGTCAGCGCGGTGCTGATCAGTTGCTGTCGTTTGTCGGTTTTCATCTGAAACCTCTCTGATTCACTGAGTTCATAAGGATGTTGACACAAGGAGACCGATCTGTCTACTCTAATGAAGGAGACAAATCGGTCTACCTAAAACACAAAGGAGTATCAAATGAATCAATACGGTATGGCGCTGATTTCTGGCATTGGCGCGGCTTTGGCGATTGGGCTGTTATCACTGGCAGACAGCATGACAACCGCCGGACTCTGGCTGATGGCACCGTTCGGAGCGACAGCCGTGCTGGTGTTTGGGGTGCCGGACAGCCCGCTGGCACAGCCAAAGAATGTGATCGCCGGTCACCTGCTGACAGCCTTTATCGGTGTCTTTTTTGTCGCTTTTATTGGCGTCACCCCACTGACGATGGCGATTGCATCTGGCTTGGCCGTTTCTGCGATGTTGCTGACGAAAACCACCCATCCGCCTGCAGGCGCCAATCCGCTGTTGATTATGCTGACCGGACAAAGCTGGTCTTTTCTGCTCACTCCGGTGCTGATTGGTGCGGTGGTCATGGTGCTGATGGGTCAGATGGTGAAGCACCGGGGCTGGGTGTTGAGTCGCTGACCGCGCTGAAAGCATCCATCTGATCTCGGTAAGATGTCATTATTTGCGTGAAAAAATGTCTCTTTTTGGCCTAGGCAATGACTCAGGCAGTTCATAGCATGGAAAGCATCAAATGGATTCTTTTCAGATGCGGAACGAGGACGAATGGATATTTCCCGTAACACGCAAATCATCGCTATTTCGGTGGGGGTGCTGGTGACCTTCTGGGCATCATCGATCAAGGGCAGCTATCAGGTTTACTTTCTGGATCTGGCTAGCATGTGTGGACTTGGTCGGGGTGTGTTTTCGCTCACCAGCGCCCTGTTTGGCTTATCGATTGGCATTTTGTCTCCGGTGGTCGGCTGGATTTGCGACCGGATTGGCCCGGCGCAGACCATTTTATCGGGTGTCATTGTGGCAATGTTTGTGTATTTGCTCATGACACTCACCTTTCATTTCTGGCTGTTTCTGGTGCTTTTCGGGGTACTGGCAGCTTACGCATTAACCGCCATGACCTTCGTCCCGCTGGCATTACTGGTGGACCGCATTTTTGACCATCGCAACAAAGGCATGGCTTATGCGGCGATCACCAACGGCACCGCGATTGGCTTTATGGTGTTGTCACCGCTCTGGGTCTGGCTCAATACGTTTCTGGTCTGGCAGGACATCAGCCTGATCATCTTTGGTGTCTTTACGTTGCTGATTCTGCCAGCCAGTCTCTGGCTGTGCCGTCTGTTTCCCCGTCGTGCGTTTGTGCTCGCGCCAGAGGCTGAAAATCAGCCGGATGCGCTGACATGGCATCAGCATCTAAGAAAACCGCTGTTCCTGCTGCTGGCATTGTCTTTCGGGGGGTGCGGGGCATCCATGGCGTACATTGATGTGCATCTGGTCCCGCTGCTTCAGGAGCGTTTCAGTGGCGGGGAAGGCGAAGCCACCCTTGTGGCCACGTCGCTCAGTGTGCTCGGTGCTGCGGAACTGGTGGGTGCATTCTGGGTGGGATATCTGCTGCGTTTTTCAGCGCCGGCACTGATTCTGGCAGGTCTTTATCTGGTTCGCGGAGCATCGCTGCTGATTGTGCTGGCGGCAGACAACCTGCTGATGTGCATGATCTTCGCGGTTCTTTTTGGTCTGACTTATATGGGCACGGTGATCGTGACGTCCATGATGTGTCTGCAGGCTTATGGCGAACAGGTGAAAGGGAAAATCTTCGGCTGCCTGTTTACCGTGCATCAGATCTTTGTGTTCGGCACGGTCTGGCTGGGAGGGTTATCTTTCGATGCCACACAAAGTTATGCCGGGGTCACACTGGCGGTTTCCGGGCTGTGTTTTGTGTCTGCTGTCACCGGGCTGCTGTTCTTCTTTTCAGAGCCGTTCAAAACTCGCTCCGGCCTGGCACAGCAAGGGCAGGAGTGAGCCTGTTTTGGTTCAGCCCGCACTGTCTGGTTCAGCATTGCAAGACCGATGTGAATCAATCATCTGGGCCGCAGTGTTGTGCTTCGTCGCAAATTTTCCGGGCAGCGACTGATACTTTTTCTTCCAGGCGGCGCGCAATGCGCTGGCCTGAGGAAAGCCGGATTTCAGCGCAGCAGATTCAATTGTCTCCCCGTTATCGAGATAGCTTTTCGCTTCTTCCAGCCGCAGTTCGACCAGATAGGCCCGGATGGTGATGCCCGTCGCTTGTTTGAACTCGCGCTGCATGTGGCGGGAAGACACACGAAAGCGGGCAGCAACGTCGTTTAATGTGATTTTTTCGCTGATCCGGCGCTGCAAATCATCCTGAATCGCATGGACCAGCGGTGAAATATGGCTGCGATAGGAAAGCTGTTTCGAGATTTGCGGATCATTGGCCATTCTGCGGCGGTAGACCACCAGTTCTCTGGCGATGTTCATGGCAAAGGCACAGCCGTTGCGCTCCTCTATCAGTTGAAGCGCCAGATCAATTCCGGCGGTCACGCCTGCCGTGGTATAGACTTGCCCGTCCTGCACCACAATCCGTTCCGGCAGCACTGTGGTCGCCGGAAACTGTTCAGATAATTGCTGCGTCAGCTGATGATGTGTGGTGCAGTGTCTGTCATCCAGCCAGCCTGCCAGTCCGAGCAGAAAAGCACCGGTACAGATACCGACGATTTTCGTTTGTGTCTGCGGCACGGTTCTGAGCCAGTCGATACAGTGTTCACTGGCCTGATTACGATAAATGCCATGGTGATATTTGGAAGCGCAGACCATCACGATCGACGGTTCAGGCAAGCTTTCCGGCAAAGGTTCAATGCCACAGAAAGTCAGTCCCTGATGGCTGTGACAGGTCGTCTGATCGCCGATATAGTGCAGTTCCAGAGGCATGCCCTGGCTGAGCGCTTCATGAAAAGCCTGACAGGGCCCCGCCAGATCCAGCAGATGCACATCCGGCGTCAGCAGAAAATAAATAGAAAGTGGCACGGGGTTGATCCGGTCAGATGCCATAGCCTGTCAGTCCTTTGAAACAGAGAGTATGCAATGTATCACTCCGCCTTGTACGAAAGCCACCGCTGGATCCAACAGGCGCGAGATCCTCTGTGAGCGAAATTTATTGATATGTCCGACTGTAAGGGTCGTGTGTCCGATCGGAGATATGTATTTCCGACCTGACCTGACACAATAGCATCATACGTTCCGCGTATTTTTCTACGATCTCAATCTAAGGCAGCGCATGATCTACTTATTACCCTTATTGACGGTATCAATTTGGGCAGGGAATGCCATTGTTAACAAACTTTCATTCAGCGTGATTGATCCGGGAGCGATCGCATTTTACCGCTGGTTTTTTGCCATGCTGGCACTCACCCCTTTTGTACTGAAATCTGTGATTCAAAACTGGGCCAGCATTAAACCCTATTTGTCAAAACTGGCATTTCTGGCAGTGCTCGGCATGGTGCTGAACCAATCGCTGGGGTACTTTGCAGCACCCACGACCACAGCCACGAATATGGCACTGATTATGTCGCTGGTTCCGCTGATGAGCATGTTCCTGAGCGTCCCGATTCTGAAACAAAGACTCTCGCCACTGGCTTTTATCGGCGCTGTACTGTCTTTGGGCGGACTGGTGCTGATGCTCAGCCATGGCGATCCGTCGCAGTTGCTGTCTCAGGGCATGAATCAAGGGGATGCTTTGCTTCTGCTGGCTGCTTTTGTGTATGCGCTGTATTGTGTGCTGATCAAACGGTGGGACATGCCGCTGAGTAACTGGCACTCGGTGTATGTTCAGGGCGTGTTTGCCGTGCTGTTTCTGCTACCGATGCTCTTTACCAGCCAGCGGATTGGCATCACCGGTGAATCGCTGCCGCTGATTCTGTTTGCTGCGATTCCGGCCTCGGTGATTGCCCCCTGGTGCTGGTTGAAAGCCATCAAGATGCTGGGTGCCGATAAAACGGCAATGTTCATGAACCTGATGCCCGTGATTACAGCCATCATTGCCAGCTTCTTATTGAACGAACAACTTGAGCCTGTTCATCTGATTGGCGGGGGCATGGTCCTGTGCGGTGTCGCGATTGCCCAAATCAAACGCAGAGCTCGTCGCCGCAAGCTGGTGGCCGCGTAAAATTCAACCGGATTATATGTATCGAGGCAGCGGAAACGCTGCCTTTTTCGTATCTGTACTTTGGGAGTAGGTCCGATTTCGTCGGCTATGCATGAATATCCGACCATTTCAGTCCGAACTTTGCCAGATACTTTTGCAGGCGGCTGGAGTCGTTACTGGACGATTTCTGTAATCGGCTGACATTGAAGAGCACGCGTCCGGCAGCGGCCAGCGATTGATGCTGACGGCAAACCTGCAGTACATAGCTCAGCTGCTGCTGATCAAAGTCGTCTAAGGATTGTGCCGTTTCCGGCGGCAAAAATTGCGTCACGATATGTTGATCTGCCGGGACATCTTGCTGCCAGTGGGATGCAAGACGGGTGATTTCTTCACGCACATCTTCCACAGCAATTCGAGAAGCGTCGGCCAGCGTACATAAACGGGTAATGGCTGCAGTTAAATCCCGGAAATTTCCCCGCCAGAGGGCATGTGGCGATTGTGCAAATCGCAGAAATTCAGTTCTTGCTTCCTTGCTGAACTGTACGCGCTTTCCGTTTTTTCGGGTAAAGCGTTCCAGTTCAAAGTCGAGGTTCGCCGGAATATCTTCGCGGCGATCTTTCAGTGCCGGGAGTGAATAGGTCCATAAGTTTATCCGGGCCAACAAGTCCTCACGGAATTCCCCGGTACGAATCTGTTGTTGCAGATCCCGATTGGTTCCGGCAATGAGCTGAAAGTGGCTGGTCACCGTTTGATCACTGCCCACAGGATGAAAGGTTTTGTTTTCGATAGCGTGGAGCAGCATGGCCTGTTCTTCCAGCCCCAGTTCTCCGATTTCATCCAGAAACAGTACACCATTGTTGGCTGTTTTCAGGAAGCCATCCCGGGCAGCCAAAGCTCCCGTAAACGCACCTTTGGTATGGCCAAACAATGCGGCCATCGCATTTTCGCCTTTTAAGGTGGCACAATTGACGGAGACTAGCGCACCTTCTACCGTGCCACGCATTTTTTTGAGCTGGTAGATTCTGGAAGCGAGCTGTGATTTACCTGCCCCCGTTGGTCCAGTCAGCAGGATGGGCTCTGGTGACCGTATGGCGACTTTTTCGATTTGGTTGATTAGTCGGTTGAAAGGTTCATTTTTGGTTGCGATACCCGCTTTCAGGAACTGACTGCCTTCTTGATGTTCGATATCGAATCGATTCGCGAGCTGATCATATCTGGATAAATCCAAATCAATGAGTTGCACTTGCCCGACAGATTTTATCGGATTGCGGCTATCGGGAGATGACTGGATGAGTTTGCCCGGAAAGTGACGGCTCTCGGTCAGCAGGTAACTGCAAATCTGAACGACATGCGTCCCCGTGGTGATGTGAAAGACATAATCACATTGATCCGTGTTGAAGTCTTGTTGTTTGCACCAGTCGAATAACTTGGCGTACACCTCCTCGAAATCCCATGGATCATGAAAGTTGAGGGTGTGTAACTCGACGTTGGTTTCCGGAGATATGGTCCCGATATCATCACGAATCTGATTTGCTAACCAGACACTTCGGTTGTCATGCATCAGGTGAAGCTGATCAATTTTCAGATCCTGCTGACTGCAAAGACTGACATTCGGGCGCCATTTTTGCCATCGGTCGACGCGTTTCCCGTAAAAGTCCAGCTTAGTACCCAGCAGACTGACTGCGACCCGCTTCTTCATGATGAACCTATCCAAATAGATAAATTGATATCTGATTATATTGCTTTTTCTGTGTTCGTCCGTCCAGCAGGAAATATGATCTTCTGCATTCAAATATTTTTTATTGAATTAAAACAAGTGGTTAAAATTTTTCCTTCGTGTGGTTCGAAGGTTGGCACACCAATTGAATTATCTGGTCTGTGATTTGATGGTTGTGATTCTGAGTCACGCCGGTGCGCCAAGCGATGCAAACGCGTATACCCGTCACACAAGCTTTTAAGTAGCTCAGCAGGTAGAGCAGCGAAGGATTTTTCGTGGGTCATGGGTTCGATTCCCATCTTAAAAACAGGATAGCTCATCGGTAGAGCAGCAATTTCATAGATTGCGTGTTGCGGGTTCGATTCCCGCTCCTACAAATACAGATAAAAAACACAACCGCGAACAATCGTGACTGACCGCTGTCGGCAAGCCGGCGGAAACCAAACGGATGTCAGCAAGCAGGATGCTCCCTGATTTCCCGGGTTTTTCGTCCACGGGTCACCAAGTGAGTCACCTTGTTCGCACTTCAAGCCTTCAATTATCAGCAAGGATGAGAACCATGATGTACAGAAAAAAATTAATCATTGCAGAGAACCAACGCGTTTTCGTTTTTAAAGATCAACGATTTGAAGCCATCTTAACGGCAGGAAATTACTTGTTTTGGGATTTCAAGCAAGCGTTGAGTTTTCTGACTTTCGATATCAACAAAAACTTTGTAGCAGATGAAAACGTAATCCGATTGTTCCATAAACATGACGCGATCGCCGAGCACATCATGCATTGGAAACTGGCTGGGTCTGAAGTGGGTCTGCTGTACTTGAACGACATGCTGCAAGGCATCGTTGCTCCCGGTGAGCACTTGTATGTGTGGAAAGATGCCGGTGAGTTTCGTCTGGATACCATTGATATTTCGCAGTCAGCTGCGCTTGAAGACAGCTTGTTGCAAGTGATGAAACGTGCGGGGGTGAATGCTTCCACCCGACTGATCCGCAGTAAAAATACCACTGCGGTCAAACCGGTCGCGGATATCTATATCGATAAGCAGCATATCGGATTGTTGTATCTCGACGGCAAGCTGGAAAAAACGCTCGGGCCGGGTCAATACGGTTTCTGGCAACTGAACCGTCAGGTTGACGTGAAAATTTATGACCAGCGAAGCTTGTTGTTAGACATTAGTGGTCAGGAAATTCTGAGCAAAGATCGGGTCAGTCTGCGTATCAACCTGAGTGCCAGCATTCGAATTGTGGATCCTGTATTGGCCGCAAGCCTTGTCGACAAGGTGGAAGACTATGTCTATAAAACCTTGCAACTGGCTTTACGTGAGGCTGTGGGAACGCAAACTCTGGATGATCTCCTCAACGATAAGCTATATGTCAACGAGACAGTCAGAGCGTTAGTGGCCGACTCACTGCAAGCGGTTGGCGTGACACTGGATAGTGTCGGGATGAAAGACATCATTTTACCCGGCGAGATGAAAGCCATCCTGAACCAGGTCGTGGAAGCGCAAAAGGCAGCAGAAGCGAATGTGATCAAGCGCCGTGAAGAAACAGCAGCAACCCGAAGCCTCCATAACACCGCAAAAGTGATGGAAAACAACCCGACTTTACTGCGACTCAAAGAGCTTGAAGCCCTTGAGAAAGTTGCAGAAAAAATCGACAGCCTGACGGTGCATAACGGCCTGGAAGGCTTAATGAAAGGTGTGGTGAAAATACCGTGTGTTTAACGCAGGTTTCGCCGAAAGTCAGCATGAATTGAAACCGGGGCGTTGAATGCAGCCCCGGTTTGTTGCTCGCTCAGAGCAGAAGGAATAAAACAATGAGCCACGAAAAGAGACATGAAAAACAGTACGAAACCCTGGCAAGTACAGGCCATGTGCCAATCCACGCCTGGACCCGGGGCGTGCCTTTTGACGCCAAAGCACAAGCGCAGCTCAAGAACATCGCTGCGATGGATATCGTGCATCACCATATTGCGGTGATGCCAGATGTCCACTTGGGTAAAGGGGCCACGATTGGCAGTGTGATTCCATCTGTGAACGCGGTGATCCCAGCGGCAGTGGGGGTGGATATCGGCTGCGGTATGGTGGCGGCCAAAACCAGCCTGAAGGCCAGTGACTTGCCCGATAACCTGAAAGGAGTGCGCAGTGCTTTTGAAGCTGCGGTTCCTCATGGCCGCACGTCAGGACGCGGACGAAAAGATGTTGGTGCGTGGGACAAAATTCCCGATCTGGTCGCCGGTGAATGGCTGACTCTGCAACGCCGGTTTGAACGCATCTGTGATAAACATCCGGCGATCCGCAAAACCAACAACATTCATCATCTCGGCACCATGGGGACAGGAAACCACTTTCTGGAGCTGTGTTTGGATGAGTACGATAGCGTTTGGATCATGCTTCACTCCGGCAGCCGGGGCGTTGGCAACCGAATCGGAACTTACTTCATCGAACTGGCGAAGAAAGAAATGACCCGGCACCAGATCCACCTGCCGGATCAGGATTTAGCCTACCTGAAAGAAGGCAGCCAGTACTTTGATGACTATGTCGAAGCGGTCGAATGGGCGCAGGATTACGCTCGCAAAAACCGGGAAATTATGATGATGAACGCCATTTCTGCATTGAAGCAGGCGCTGGGTGTCCATTTTTCGGCGGCTGAAATGGCCGTGAACTGTCATCATAACTACGTCTCGCGGGAACATCATTTCGGCAAAGATTGCTTTGTTACCCGAAAAGGTGCCGTGAGCGCTCAGAAAGGGGAGCTAGGGATCATTCCCGGCAGTATGGGCGCGAAATCCTTCATTGTTCGCGGGCTGGGCAATCCCGACAGCTTCAACAGTTGCAGCCACGGCGCAGGCCGCGTGATGTCCCGGACACAAGCCAAGAAGGTGTACAACATCGCCGATCAGGTCGCGGCCACTCAAGGTGTGGAATGCCGCAAAGATGCCAGCGTGATCGATGAAATTCCCATGGCTTACAAAGATATCGAGAGCGTGATGGCCGCCCAGAAAGATCTGGTCGAAGTGGTGCATACCCTCAAGCAGATCGTCTGCGTGAAAGGCTAGGAAAAACAAAGCTGTGGTATGGATTTGCTGTCACAAATCACATTGTGACAGCAAAAACTATCGGCGCGCTAAAAAGACTCTTGAGATAGGTTTAAAATATGCAGCGTTAAATGAAGATGCAATTTATTCAACAAACTCTCTCTTTCCCTAACATAATCTACAAAATCCCGCGACCAACTATATTTGCAGCAATTGCGTCAAGGTAGTGCTGAAGAAGCGAGCGTGGGCAAGTTACATATATATCTAATGTTAATATTATCAACACTAAGATGATTTCGTTTCAATCATCAAGCGCAGAATGTTGCTTGCATTCTTGCTTGAATTTATATCATTGAAAACAAATGATTTATTTGCAAGGCACAGGATTAATTATCTTCAAATACACAAATAAACAGTAATAAGCTCTGAATTATTCGTATTTTATTCTGTAATGATGAAAGTGAGAGGACGACATCAAAATAGGTTATATCTTGAATTTTTTTGCGGGTCCAGGTCACAAAAATCAAATGATATGCATTGATTTGTATATTGAGTGGTGTGAATAATTTGTTACTCGAATTGGTTCGGGGATTAACAAAGGAAGAAACATGAAAAAATTAGATGAAAAGAAAGTTTTCTCACTGAGAAAGAAAAGTACACCATGTTTGAAAAATGTGAGTAATTAACATGTAGCTGCCGCACCTCGTGCGGCTTTTTATAATGTAATATTTTGAATTTTTTATGTATCTGTTGATATGTTTTTTAATGTTACTTTCCGAGAATAACAAATTAATTTAATTTTTATACTACATCTGTTTAATGCGAATTTTTAAATTTTATTGCTAATTTTGTTTATTTTCTATTAGGACAATGTTGGATGAGATATTGATATGAGTATCTTAATATGAATATATTTAATTTTTTGATTTCTAGTGCAATGAGCCTTCTTGCCTTCAGAAGCTTTAGTATAATATTTGTCTGGTCTATTGCAACAATGGAAGGTGGAAGTAATAGTATCATATTAGGTAGCATCATTGCGCTGATGTGGCTAATTAACTTAGTAAGCCTACCACTATCGGGTGATTTACTCGATAGGAATAAAAAGAAAAAAATATTAGTTTTTAGTTCGGTTTTATCTGTCATCACAATCAATTTGTATTATGTTTTTTTCTATCACTTAGAAGTTTCTTTTGTTTATCTCGCAATAGTTGCATCAATTCTTGCTACAACAAACTCTATTGTAACCAGCAGCATTAATAGTACAATCCCGTTTTTAACAGAGAAAGAAAACTATACTAAGTATATTGGGATTGCAGCCTCATTGAATTCTGTACAAGCGATTGCAGGGGCTATACTCGGTGGTGGTGGTGTTGCTCTCATAGGATCGCAGTGGTCTATCATTATTGTATCTGCATTTTATATAATCTCACTTTTTCTTCTTTTTCTTGTGAAAATTAGAGGGGAAAATATAGATAGAACAGAATGTCAAAACTTTTTGAAAAGTGCTAGTGTTGGATTTAGGATATTATTTAAAATTAATAATGAAAAAATAACTTGCTATATCGCGATGGTGACAAATTTCATATTGACACCAATGATGGTTGTTATTTTACCTCTGTATGTGGCAAATAATTATCATGATATCAAACCGCTTGCTTATTTTGAAGTTTCGTTTGCTATTGGTATGGGAATGGGCGGGGTTATTCTATCAAAAATTGACTTTAATACGCATAAAAGGCTGAAGCCTGCGGTAATTGGTAATATGCTTATTGGAATTGGGATTATATTATTTTCAATACTAGAGCTATTCTATTTTAAAGTGTTCTCAATGATTATATCTGGTTTTGGCCTTTCATTTATTAATATTGCAACAAATAGTGTAAGGTCGTTTGCTGTACCAAATGAATTTCGGGCCAGGCTTGAAAGCGCAATTTTCTTCCTTTGTGTCGTGACGATACCTATCGGAAGTCAATCCTTTGGATATCTCATACAATATTTTGGTCATGAAATCATGAACACATTGTTATTTGTTATGGGCGCTATTGTAGCTCTTAGTTCATTTACATTTTTCATATCAAAACATACTAGAGAAATTCTATTAAAATCAAATGATCAATTAGATCAGATTTATATAAAAAAATACCCAAGTGCATTTAAAGGATAAAGTATGGATATTTCATCTTTAGACTGGGCTATTCCTAGTTTTCAACAAGCAAGAGAACTTAAATTAATAAACACTCGTGAATTATTTGAAAGCATTGAACATGTTATCGAAGCGAGTGATTATGATAAAAGTATTAAGGTCCATTCGGATGCATATTTAAATAATTTGTCATGCTACTCGAGTGTTGAGATTTTCATCATACATGAAGAATTAATTAATCATGCATATAATCAAAATAAACAAAAATGCCATGATGTATTAGACGCACTGTTTTTACATCTTGATACTAAAAAAATAAAGAATAATCTTGATATAAAATATTTTGGCAATGCTTTTGATCAAAATATTGACCATTATTTCAATAATATTATGAGCAGTTCTCATAAAGAGTCTTATGAAGATAAATATAGGAATCAAAGACTTTTTATAACGCCCCCATCATTATCGGATTATGAAAATACCGTCACCATATGTGAATTAACTCTTAATAATATCGAAGAAAATATTCCAGAGTTATATAAAGAGATTAATGGATTAATTGATAATATAGTAATTATTGAATCCAATGGTGTAAATGCAGGTTCGTATCTTAATGCATTGGGTACATTTATAATGAGAACATTTAAACCTGAAAGTGAACATTGGACAAGAATATTAGAACATATTGTACATGAGTCAGCGCATAACTTATTATATCATATTTGGTATCAAGAACCTTTGATAACAGACGATGATGGTTTGTATTATACTCCTTTTAGATTAGATCATCGGCCATTAAGTGGTGTTTATCATGCAATGTATGTGTTGGCTAGGACAATTTTTGCTTTTGATATGCTTTTACAAAACAGTGTGATTCGGGAAGTTGAAATTAAAAGCCATTATAATGAGGCGAATAATAATACGCCGTTTAAAGATAAATTTTTTCAAACAGTAAAAGTTATTGAATCTTCGCGGAAGATGACATCGTTTGGAAATAAGTTATTAGACGACTGTATTCAACTTGTAGATGGTTGTGAGTCAAACTTTTAAATGGTGCGATCGAATAGTCACTATTTTTTAATTGTGAGGTTTTAGATTGTCGGCGCCGGGAGCGCCTACAACCGACCCAGGGCGGGATCGTACTTTGTTAAAAAGCATGATCTTGTTCATGTTATCTTCCTTGTTATCAGTGCTATCACGCTCGATTACAACGAAGAGCGCACCCACGAGAGCTTAGGTAATATTCCTCCGGCTGAATACCGGAGGCAACTGGAAACCTCTAGCTTTGAATTGTCTCGCTAAGGGGGAGTGGACAGGATCTTGGGTGAAAACCAAGCATAACCCCAAAAAAGTCTAAGACGAATAGCTTAGGCTCTGTCAGCGGCCTGAAAAGCCGTTCACCTTATGTGCACGGCATTACTCCAATAGATTGCTTTGTTTCTTACCTAATTTGGGCACTAAACTGTTAATAGGATCGGAAAATACTTCTTGACCCTCCAATCCATTAGTTTAAACAAACTTTTTCGAGACCATAAGTTTCATCCAGCAAGCCTGGTTCCATTTGGGACAGAATCTGCAAGCGATTCCACATATTAACCAAGCCAATTGCTACAGTAATCTCCGAAATCTCTTCTTGGGTAAAATACTCTGAGATATGTCCATATAGTTTATCGTCAACGCCATTTTGATCAATATTAGTAAGCGCTTCGGTAAGAGCTAGTGCAGCTTTTTCCTTTGCACTGAAGAGTGGTGACTCTCGCCAAATGGGTATATGGTAGAGGCGAAGCTCTCTTTCTCCCTTAATTTTTGCCTGTTTTGAATGCATATCTACACAAAATGCACACTTGTTTAGTTGGGATGCTCTGAGATCGATCAGGTACTTGAGTCGCGGGTCTATGGATATTTTCTCCACAGCAATACTTACTGCTTGAAGAGATTTTACGAGGGCAGGAACGGTTTTGAAATGATTCACTCGATTTGACATTGTAACCTCACAACTAAATATTAATTTCATCAATAATGGAGAGCGCTTTGGGAATAGCAAAATCGCGGGTAATCGGATCGTGAGTTCCATCTATCCGGATAAAATTCAAATTGGTAATGCCGATATATTGAAAAGCGTATTTTATATAAGGGGTGAATTGGTCATGGCTGACAAGCGGTCCGTGCGAGAATATGCTTCCACTTGACACCACAATATAAACACTTTTGTTTGGAACCAACCCTATCTTGTTACCCGCCGTGTCTGTAAACTTGAATGTTCGTCCTGCCCTAGTGATATGATCAAACCAAGCCTTCAATACAGATGGTAATCCCAGATTCCAGATTGGCGATGATATGACTAACAAATCGCTGTCGAACAGGATATCTATCATTCGATCAGAAAGTTGTACGGCTTTTTTTTGTTGCTCTTTCCGTTCATCCGGTTTTGTTAAGAATGCATCGACAGTACAGCCATCCAGATGTGGCAAAGGCTCTTGCGATAGGTCAATAATTTTTTCATTGATACTTGGGTATTTCTTCTTCAGCCTGTCGACGAGATAGTCTGAGACTACCCTCGACGAAGAACCGTTAATGTTTGGACTCACTTTAATGTGTAAGAGATTCATACACTTCTCCTTTATAATCATTGGCTTGACTGTTTTTCGCTCGTAACTTTATTTCCTGCTACCTCTTCAAGCAGTTGATAAGATAGCCTGTTGATGAAGATAATTATTGAATATTTTCGACATCTACCCTGTAGATATTCAGGGAAGGGAACACACCAATTGACTTAGTTGGTTAAATTAGCGTGAATTTCTTTGCAGTCAGTGATCTGATATTTGACATTTATAGGCAGCCTAATGGAAAAAAACACTTACTGAACAGACATCTGGAAAGGGCACAACAATCTGAATGCATTTAAGGAGACGTAAAACGAGCACAGATTCGGTATTAGCGCTCAGTCACCCCCGCCTAACCTCCCCCTTGAAAAGGGGGAGGAACAGTCCGAGCGTGTTGCGCGTACGAATACTCCCACCCTCGAATCAGGTCCTAAACGATCAGAATTTGATGAAACACGTTGATCACCACCAAAGTTCTCCGGCTCATCCGTCACGAATGCGTTTTTTCATCTTGTAGATTCTTTTATCAACATCTACTATTCAGGCGCGATCAAGGATGAGTGATACATGCGCCCAGGACATTCCCGATACAGAATCATGATGATAGCCAGCTTCTTGAGCTGGCTGTTGATCGTTGCGATGCCTGTGGTGAATGCCCACCATCAACCGGCGGGCACCTGGGCAAGCCTGTGTACACTCGGTGGCTTCAAACTGGTCAAACTGGATGATGGCACGGAGCAGCTTAAACCTGATCCGCAGGGGCACTGTCCCATCGGTGTTTTCAGCCTGGCTCATACTGATGACCGATGGCTAGGGCTGGGTGCGCAATATCGCGAACAACCGCTCAGGCCTTATGCCTTCTCGCCTTCCCAGTGGGACTATTTTCTTCTTCCTTCCCGAGCGCCGCCACTGGCGTAATCACCCGTTCTGATTTCGGTCAGCCGGATTCGCATTTCTCAAATACAGAATAAAGTTGCCTTGGTCTGTCATGGACCGTGGCGTTTATTTGTGCGCGCATTGAACGCACTGGAAGGAAAATCATGAACCATCAAACCAATCAAATCGGGCAATCCGATGCGCTACCCGTTCAGCGTACCTGGTATATGACCGCCTGGCGCTGGCATTTTTACGCAGGACTTTATGTTGTCCCTTTTCTGATCATGCTGGCCGTGACAGGCCTGATGATGCTGTATGCAGGCACGCTCGACAACCTTCGTTTCAAAGACATTCTTTTTGTCGAACCTGCCGGGCAGACTGTGCCGGTGACACAGCAATTGAATGCGGTGCAGCAGGCCTTTCCGGATGCGCAGGTTCATCAGTATCTGACCCCGAAACAGCCTGAAGATGCCGCCAGATTCGCCATTGTGACGGCAGCAGGGCAAGGACGCTTTGTAACGGTGAATCCGTACACTGCAGCGGTGCTGGGATCTTTGGATCGGGATGACAATCTCTACACGCTGGCCAATGAGATTCACGGCACATTGCTGATGGGTGATCTGGGCGATCGTCTGATTGAGCTGGCCGCCAGTTTTGCTGTCATCCTGATTGTCAGTGGTGCTTACCTGTGGTGGCCGCGCGATCATGCCAGCAAAGCAGGCATGTTCCGGATTCGCATGAACAGCGGACGGCGGACATTCTGGCGCGATTTACATGCCAATCTGGGCGCTGTGACAGCGGTTTTCCTGTTGCTCTTTATGCTGTCGGGCTTGTCCTGGTCGGGTATCTGGGGCAGTAAAATGGTTCAGGCATGGAATTCATTCCCGGCCGGCGTTTTCGGTGATGTGCCGCTCTCAGATGCCAAACATGCTGAGATGAATCATGGCGCGTTAGAGGAAGTGCCGTGGAATCTGGAGCAGACACCGATGCCTGCTTCCGGCTCTCATGCTGGTCATGATGGGATTCATGGGCCGGTAAATCTGGATGCCGTGGTCGCATTTGCCAAAGCGCAGGGTCTGACGGCTTTTCGGGTGAATCTGCCTAAAGGTGAGCAAGGCGCGTTCAGTGTGCTGCAAAGTACCATGAGTAATGACATCACGGATGCGACGCAGGATCGCACCCTGCATCTCGACCAGTACACGGGTAAAGTGCTGGCCGATATCCAATATGATGAGTATTCGCCAATGGCAAAAGCGATGGCTTGGGGCATTGCACTGCATGAAGGGGACTTCGGATGGTGGAATAAAGCGGTGAATACCTTTTTGTGTCTGTCGTTTATTTTGATCAGCTTCAGTGGCGTCATGATGTGGTGGCTGCGCCGCCCGAAAGGGAAGCGCATGCTTTCTGCGCCGCCAGCACCGAAAAATATGACGCTGTGGAAAGGGGCAACGGTTGTGATTGCAGTGCTAGGCGTCTGCTTCCCACTGGCCGGGATCACGATTTTAACTGTGCTGCTTGCCGACCGTCTGATCTTCAGCCGGGTCCCGACACTCGCGCGATTCTTTGGGTAATTGTCTTATTCCTCCCCTTGAAAAGGGGGAGGAACAGATCGAGTTAGTTGCGAGTGCGAATCTTCCCTCCCTTTAGCAAGGGGGGGGTGGGGTTCGAACAGCGCGCACGGATTGGGCATATGTGCACAGTAACCCCCTCCTAGCCTCCCCCTTGTAAAGGGGGAGGAACAGTCCGAGTGTGTTGCGAGTGCTGATTATTCCCTCCCCTTGGCAAGGGGAGGGCTAGGGTGGGGTTCGAACAGCGCGCACGGATTGGGCATATGTGTCCAGTAACTCCCTCCTAGCCTCCCCCTTGAAAAGGGGGGAGGAACAGTCCGAGTGTGTTGCGAGTGCAAATCTTCCCTCCCTTTAGCAAGGGGGGCAGGGTGGGGTTCGAACAGCGCGCCCGGATTGGGCATATGTGCACAGTAACCCCCTCCTAGCCTCCCCTTGAAAAGGGGGAGGAGCAGTCCGAGTTTGTTGCGAGTGCAAATCTTCCCTCCCTTTAGCAAGGGGGGCGAACAGCGCGCCCGAATTTGGCTTTGGTGCAGGATAACCCCCTCCTAGCCTCCCCCTTGAAAAGGGGGAGGAACAGTCCGAGTTTGTTGCGAGTCCGAATCTTCCCTCCCTTTAGCAAGGGGGGGGCAGGGTGGGGTTCGAACAGCGCGCCCGAATTTGGCATTTGTGCACAGTAACCCCCTCCTAGCCTCCCCTTGAAAAGGGGGAGGGACAGTCCGAGTGTGTTGCCAGTGCAAATCTTCCCTCCCTTTAGCAAGGGGGCAGGGTGGGGTTCGAACAGCGCGCCCGGATTGGGCATATGTGTCCAGTAACTCCCTCCTAGCCTCCCCCTTGAAAGGGGGGGAGGAACAGTCCGAGTGTGTTGCGAGTGCAAATCTTCCCTCCCCTTGGCAAGGGGAGGGTCAGGGTGGGGTTCGAACAGCGCGCACGGATTGGGCATATGTGCACAGTAACCCCCTCCTAGCCTCCCCCTTGAAAAGGGGGAGGAACAGTCCGAGTGTGTTGCGAGTGCAAATCTTCCCTCCCCTTGGCAAGGGAGGATGGGGTGGGGTTCGAACGGTGCGCCCGAATTTGGCATTTGTGCACAGTAACCCCCTCCTAGCCTCCCCCTTGAAAAGGGGGAGGGACAGATAGAGTTTGTTGCGAGTGCAGATGATTCCCTCCCCTTGGCAAGGGGAGGGCTAGGGTGGGGTTCGAACAGCGCGCCCAGATTTGGCATTTGTGCACAGTAACCCCCTCCTAGCCTCCCCTTGAAAAGGGGGAGGAACAGATCGAGTCTGTATCGAGTACGTATACCCCTTCCATTTGTGTTAATTCCCGATCAGCCATGTGATGACGCCAGATGATTCAAAATTTCGCTCATCACAGGCAGGACTGAGACAACCAGCAACGCGGACATGGTGTAGTTAAACAGGCGGCGATACTTGTCCTGAGTCAGTGTTTTTTTCAGTAGGGATCCAAACATCAGCCAGACCCCGACACACGGGAAGGAAACCAGTAAAAAGGTGAGCGCCAGCATCATATTCTGACCGTAAAAGTCCGCTCCCACTGTGGTGAAAGCCGCGATGGCACCGGTCGCGACCACCCAGGCTTTGGCGTTAATCCACTGAAACAGCGCGCCTTTCATGAAACTGAAAGGTTTGGCCTGTGCGCCGGACGATCCGACATCAGCGGAGCGGGCAATCAGCCAGGCCAGATACAGTAAGTAAAGCACGCCGAGGCATTTAATGATGAAATGCAGGCTGGGGAACAGCTCAAATAACTGACCAAATCCGATGCCGACCAAAAGCAGCATGATCGCAAACCCCATACAGATCCCACTCAGCAGCGGCAGGCTTTTTTTCACTCCAAAATTCAGGCCCGAAGTCATCACCATAATGTTGTTCGGTCCCGGCGTGACGGAAGATGACACGGCAAAGAGAACCATAGCGTAGAGATAGTCCATTGTGTAAGCGCTCCTGTTGGGCTGAATCGGATATTCGGGGTGTTGGGTGATGCTCAGAAAATGAGCACTCTTCTGATATGAAGATGAGTGCAACTCAATTCAAGCGCGGGATGCAAAAAATAATCAGAAAATCATCAGGAACTGTTTCCGCGGGTCATGTCACGCAGAATCTGATGTGCGCAGGCCCGGGGGGAATTCGTGGCTGTGTTGATCTTAATATCGTACCGGATCCCCTGATGGACCCGGCTTGCCTGCTCGAGGGCAGACCCGGGCTGACGATCCCCCCGTTGTTTTTCCCGTTGGACCAGAATTTCATCGGTACAGAAAACGCCCACGAACAGACACTGTTTTCCGGCAAGGACGGATTGCCAGACAGCCATTTCTTCTGCGCCATTGATGGCATCGTCGACAATCACGTTCAGGCCGGAGTCGAGTAAATGCCGGACTGTGGTCCGGTAAGCGTCGTTGACCGCTTTGCCGTAGTCGCCAAAAGCAATGCGCTGGACGGTGTGCTGGCCTCGCATTTTCGAACGCCAGTAAAAACCGTCAGCAGGTTGATTCGGGGTGTTCAGGCGGTTAGATTTTTCGGGCATCATGGCAATGAAGTTATCTATCCCCAGATGTAAATAAGGGGCGTCCAGTAAGGATTGCAGTTCCCGGGCAATCGAGCTTTTGCCTGAACTGCTGGGTCCGTTCAGGAAGATCATCTCCATATTCAACCTGTCCTTTTTCAATGCTGTGAAATGAGTCGTGAGACTTATGAAACTGATTGTCAGGTTAAAAGGATCTCAGTATGGTGTGAAGCGAAATTTGTTTCAATTTTCAATGTGTTTGGTTTTCTGAGGCCGGATGATTCCTGATTGGAATGATTCACGCAGGGGCTAAACCATCGAATCACTGCAATTATTTTTTCCCAACAGACAATGCAGAGAGTATTCATGGATAGAAAACATTGGTTTGGTGTCATTCTGGCGCTTTTAGCCGCATTCTTTAATGGCATGGTGGGCATTTTTAGTGTCAGTTTATTTCAGTCCGGTATGCCGCCTGAAGCCGTTGCCTTTTATAAATGTGTGGTCGCATTTCTGATGATTGTCGCCGTGCTGGTGGCAACCCAAAAAGTCGGCACCCTGCTGGCTTACCTGAAAGAAAAGTGGAAAGCCCTCATCGTCTGCAGTTTCTTTGGCTTCTTTATGCTGTATTTCTTTGAAACGGCGGCCTATGAAACCCTGAATGTTGCTGTGGTTGTGTTCCTGCTGTTCGGTGTTTCAACCCTGGTGACATTTTTCGCGAACGCGGTGTTTGAGCGGCGGAACCTGACCGGTCAGGAATGGATGTCAGTTTTGTTTGCCGTCTTGGGTTTATATCTGATCTTTATGGAAAACGAACACATTGAAGCATCTGTGAATACCGGCTTTATGTATGCAGTGCTGGCTGGCATCGGCTATGGATTGTTTCTGGTGCTGAATAAGAAGCTGAACATTGGCGGCGGCCTGATTCCCGTCTGCGGATTGCTGTTGTTTGGTTTGGTTTATCTGATGATTCCATTCACGATGACGGGGCTGGTAGGCATTGATCCCAGCGTGTGGCTCACCTTGGTGCTGTTGGCGCTGCTTCCGACTATCGGCGGCTTTTGGTGTACCACCAAGTCACTGACGATTCTGAAAAGTCAGACCGTCCAGCTGGTTGAGCTGTCCGAGCCGATCTTCGCATTAATTCTGGGCTTTGTATTTCTGGGCCAATTGGTCACTTCAATGCAGATGCTCGGCGGTGCCTGCATTCTGGCTGCGATTCTGATTCATGAAGTCAGGTTGTCTTTTTTCCGAAAGAATAAAATGGCGGCGGATACCACACGTTAAACGGCTCTTCACTGACATATCCCGTCAAGCCAGCCGAATGTGCTGGCTTTTTTCTGCTTTGCTTCCAGCTACTTATCACAAATTCTGCATTTCAGGTTTCACGCCGGGCATCTGGTGCTCTAGAGTCAATACTTGATTGCGTGTCATCAGGAGGATGCATGAAAACACTGGAAGAGCAACTCACCCAATATGCGCGCTATCACCGCTCAAAAAGAAACATCCAGACGCATTTTATTGGCATCCCCTTGATCGTTTTCGCCGTGATCTGCCTGTGTGCCCGGTTACAGGTGGGTCTGGGATCGGTGACGTTGAATGGCGCGGTGGTCGTCACCGCTCTCAGCGTGCTGTATTACCTCCGGTTGAGTGTGGCTTTGGGCATGCTGATGGCATTGATATTGAGTGTCATGATCTGGGCGGCCGTTCCCATTGCCGAGCTTTCATGGGTTGGCTGGATCGCAATCAGTCTGGGTCTGTTTGTGATGGGATGGGTCATTCAGTTTATCGGACACTATTTTGAAGGAAAAAAGCCGGCTTTCGCGGATGATCTGATCGGATTGGTGATTGGCCCGCTGTTTATCTTGGCGGAGGGGCTGTTTTTACTGGGGTATTACACCGAACTTGAGCAACATATCGTTCAGCATGCAGGCCCGGTTAAGCCTTAATGCGCGATAAAGGTCAGCTGACTTTCAACACGGAACACAAGACAAGGAGCCGTCATGACGTTTCAGAATAAAACCGTTTGGATTACAGGTGCGTCGTCCGGTATCGGACAGGCGCTGGCGGAGCAGTTTGCAGCGCAGGGCGCGAACGTTATCTTAACCGCGCGTCGGAAAGAGCGGCTGGACACCATTCTTGCCGGGCTGGCGCCAGGCAAGCATCGGATTGTACCGCTGGATTTATCGCAGCCCGAGCGGTTGCTTCAGGATCTCCCGTCCATATTGGATGAGATTGGCCGGGTGGACATTCTGATAAACAATGCAGGCATCTCGCAACGCAGCCTGTTTCTGGAGAACGAATTCAAAGTTTACCGCCAGTTAATGGAAGTGAATTATTTCGGACTGGTCGCGATGACGAAAGCGGTGCTGCCCAGAATGATTGAAGCCGGTGGCGGCAGCGTGGTGTCGATCAGCAGTGTGGCCGGGAAAGTGGGTTCAAAGCTCAGAACCGGCTATTCCGGATCCAAGTACGCTGTGGTCGGTTTTATGGATTGCCTGCGGGCCGAAGTCAGCGAATACGGTATTCACTGCCTGACGATTTGCCCCGGCTCTGTCCGCACTGCCATTGCGCATCATTCTCTGAACGGGCAGGGCGTTGCACAGAACAAGCCGGAACCCTCGATTGAAAATGGTATGGATCCTGATGAAGCCGCTAAGCAGATGCTTAAGGCAATTGCGGCCCGAAAAGATGAAGTGGTAATCGGTCAGGGGATCAGCGGTTGGGCACCAACCATCAAGCGGTTCTTTCCGCAGCTGTTTAATCTGATGACGGCAAAAATGAGCTATCGTTAATCTGTTTCGGAGTGTCGCTCTGACACTCCGGTTCCCTTCCTGAAGCATCGCCTGCTCAAGGCTGTATGAAGCGTTGTATTTCTCGATCGCTTTCACATTGTCGACAATTTGTATGATTCATCATCAGAATGTTCAAGTCCTGGCTTGAAAATCAGTCAGATCCTGACTATTTTCAAGTCATCTATTGATGATTGTTGACAATGTGTAAGGTTGAACCCTGTGGAGAAGTTCGAGAACAGTGAGATTGTTGACACGCTGGCGTCAATCCCCCTGATGACAGACCGAAAGCGCGACAGTGCGAAAGAGCCGACGAAATCGAACAGTCTGCTGGAAGTGCTGGTCGAGCGCATTGTGACCGGTGTTTTTCCGGCGGGCAGTAAAATTTCAGAGCCCGAACTGGCCCGGCAGTTTGAAGTCAGTCGCGGGCCGCTCCGTGAAGCCATGATGCGGGTCGAATCGCTTGGACTGGTCGAGCGTATTCCTCATGTTGGCGCGCGCGTCGTTGCACTCAGCCCGGAGAAGCTGGTCGAGATTTATGCAGTGCGCGAAGCACTGGAAGGCATGGCTGCACGGCAGGCGTGCGAGCACATCACAGACGCAGAAATTGAAGGGCTGGCAGTATTACTGGATACCCATCAGGCTCATATCGAGCAGGTCGACGGGGCGTCTTATTTTCATCAGCACGGTGATTTTGATTTTCATTACCGCATTATTCAGGCAAGCCGGAACAGCAAACTGATCAGTTTGTTATGCGATGAGCTTTATCACCTGCTGCGGATGTACAGGTTTCAGTCGCCGCGTTCGCATTCCCGTCCCGAACGCGCCCTGAACGAGCATATTCAAATCTTATCCGCCATACGAGACCGTGACGGAGAGCTGGCAGAAATGCTGATGCGTCGCCATATCCTGCGGAGCCGGCGTCTGATTGAAAGTCAGTTAAAGCACGAAGCATCCAGACATAAACCAAGGAGTTGATGATGAAGCCAGGACAGCGATTTCGTCAGGCGGTGACCGACAATCACCCATTGCAGATTGTGGGCACGATTAATCCGTATTGCGCCATGATGGCGAAGCAGGTCGGGCATCAGGCGATCTATCTTTCAGGCGGCGGCATTGCCAATGCGTCTTATGGTTTGCCGGATCTGGGGATCACCACACTCAATGACGTGACTGAAGATGTCCGCCGCATCACTGCGGCCTGTGATTTGCCCTTGCTGGTGGATATCGATACCGGTTTTGGTGGCGCTTTCAATATCGCCCGCACGACTCGTGAAATGGAGCGCTCCGGGGCGGCGGCGGTCCACATGGAAGACCAGGTGGCGCAGAAACGCTGTGGCCACCGTCCGAATAAAGCCATTGTCAGCCAGGCTGAAATGGTTGATCGCATCAAAGCGGCTGTGGATGCCCGTCACGATGAAAGTTTTGTGGTCATGGCGCGCACCGATGCTCTGGCGGTCGAAGGGATGGATGCTGCGATTGAGCGTGCGATTGCCTGTGTTGAGGCCGGTGCGGATATGATTTTCCCCGAGGCCATGAATACGCTGGCGCAGTACCGGCAGTTTGTGGATGCGGTCCAGGTGCCTGTGCTGGCAAACATCACGGAATTTGGTCAGACCCCGTTGTTTTCCTGCGATGAACTGGCGGAGCAGGGCGTGGGCATGGTGCTGTATCCGCTGTCGGCCTTCCGGGCCATGAACCAGGCGGCGCTCAATGTGTATCAGCATTTACGGGCCGACGGACATCAGCGTCAGGTGGTGGATCAGATGCAAACCCGCGAGGAGCTTTATCACTATCTTGGCTATCATGAGTATGAGCAAAAGCTGGATAAACTTTTCAGCGGTGAGTGACAACTCGCATATATATTCCCTTTCCTTGGCAAGGGGAGGGCTAGGGTGGGGTTCGTAGGGTTGTGCGCAGATTCAGAAACTGTGCCCGGTAACCCCCTCCTAACCTCCCCCTTGAAAAGGGGGAGGGACAATACTGAGTTTATGGTGAGCACTAATATTCCCTCCCCTTGGCAAGGGGAGGGCTAGGGTGGGGTTCGTAGGGTTGTGCGCAGATTCAGAAACTGTGCCCGGTAACCCCCTCCTAACCTCACCCCTTGAAAAGGGGGAGGGACAATACTGAGTTTATGGTGAGCACTAATATTCCCTCCCCTTGGCAAGGGGAGGGCTAGGGTGGGGGTCGTAGGGTTGTGCGCAGATTCAGAAACTGTGCCCGGTAACCCCCTCCTAACCTCCCCTTGAAAAGGGGGAGGGACAATACTGAGTTTATGGTGAGCACTAATATTCCCTCCCCTTGGCAAGGGGAGGGCTAGGGTGGGGGTCGTAGGGTTGTGCGCAGATTCAGAAACTGTGCCCGGCAACCCCCTCCTAACCTCCCCCTTGAAAAGGGGGAGGGACAATACTGAGTTTATGGTGAGCACTAATATTCCCTTCCCTTGGCAAGGGGAGGGCTAGGGTGGGGTTCGTAAGGTTGTGCGCAGATTCAGAAACTGTGCCCGGTAACCCCTCCTAACCTCCCTCTTGAAAAGGGGGAGGGACAATACTGAGTTTATGGTGAGTACTAATATCCCCTTCCCTTGGCAAGGGGAGGGCTAGGGTGGGGTTCGTAGGGTTGTGCGCAGATTCAGAAACTGTGCCCGGTAACCCCTCCTAACCTCCCCCTTGAAAAGGGGGAGGGACAATACTGAGTTTATGGTGAGCACTAATATCCCTTCCCCTTATCAAGGGGGAGAAACAAAACGATTTCATGTAACAGAAAAAGAGCAGGTGGAAGAAGTGATCGCCTCAATTCAATAACGTGACATAACGTGAAGAAAGGAGCCCGGAATGACTGCGACCCATTCAGTGCAAGCGGACAATCAACAGACGGCAGACAAGGATCATTCACGCAATCAACCCTTGGGGGGCGCAGGTCTGCGTGGTCAGAGTGCGGGAAGCTCGGCACTGTGCACCGTGGGTAAAACGGGAACGGGCCTGACCTACCGGGGATATGACATCACCGATCTGGCACATCACGCACAGTTTGAAGAGGTGGCTTATCTGCTGCTGAAAGGCAAACTGCCCACTCAGTCTGAACTGGATCAGTACAAAGCAACCCTGAAAGCAAAACGCGGATTACCGGATGCACTGAAAACCGTGCTGGAAACGATCCCGGCCGACGCGCATCCGATGGATGTGATGCGAACCGGCTGTTCTGTGCTGGGGAATCTGGATCAGGAAACTGACTTCAGCCAGCAAGCCGATAAAACCGATACCCTGCTGGCCATGCTGCCCGCGATCATCTGTTACTGGTATCGCTACAGTCATGACGGCATCCGGATTGAGACGGCCAGCCAGACTCAGGACTGTACCGGCGGTTATTTTCTGGAAATGCTGACGGGCGAAGCCCCCTCTGAACTTCACAAACAGGTGATGCACTGCTCGCTGATTCTGTACGCAGAACATGAATTCAATGCATCCACCTTTACGGCGCGCGTCTGTGCCTCGACTCTGTCTGATCTGCATTCCTGCATCACCGCCGCCATTGGCAGCCTCCGCGGGCCGCTGCACGGCGGGGCGAATGAAGCCGCAATGGCGATGATTGAACACTGGAAAACACCAGATGAAGCAGAAGCCAATATCCTGAAAATGCTGGCAAACAAAGAAAAAATCATGGGGTTCGGGCACGCGATTTACCGGGAATCGGATCCCCGCAATGCGCTGATCAAAGCCTGGTCCAGCAAATTGGCACAGGATGTGGGAGACACCCGGCTGTACGCTGTTTCTGAGCGGGTCGAAGCTGTGATGAAACGTGAGAAAGGCTTGTTTGCCAATGCGGATTTCTTTCATGCCTCGGCGTACCATTTTATGGGCATTCCGACCCAACTCTTCACCCCGATTTTTGTCATGAGCCGGGTAACGGGCTGGGCAGCGCATGTGTATGAGCAGCGTGCCAATAACCGGATTATCCGTCCGAGTGCCGATTATATCGGGCCGGATCATCAGGACTGGCTGCCGATTGAACAGCGTCGATGATCGGTCTTCCCCTCGCAAATAGGGAGAGAAGCAATCTTCCCTGTTTCCATCCCAAAGATTCTCGCCCCTTCAAAAAGAAGGGGCGGAAACAATCACGACTCTGAAGTAAAAGGAACGATGAATGAGCCTGAACGTTGAACTGAATGAACGCCCGCAGCCTGATGCATTGCTGGTGAAGATTGCCGACTATGTTGCAAACACCGACATTGCCTCTGCGGAAGCCTACAACACCGCGCGCAATTGCCTGATGGACACGCTGGGCTGTGGCCTGCTTGCTTTGAGATTTCCGGAATGCACCAAGCATCTTGGCCCGACGGTACCGGGCACCACAGTACGACATGGGGCGCGCGTGCCGGGGACTTCTCACGAGCTGGATCCGGTCACGGCTGCATTCAATATCGGGTGTCTGATCCGCTGGCTGGATTTTAACGACACCTGGCTGGCCGCGGAATGGGGCCATCCGTCCGATAATCTGGGCGGTATTCTGGCGACAGCGGATTACCTCAGCCGTGTTGCCGTGGCCGAAGGCAAAGCACCGCTGACCATGCGGGATGTGCTGACGGCGATGATTAAAGCTCATGAAATTCAGGGCGTGCTGGCACTGGAAAACAGCTATAACCGGGTTGGGCTGGATCATGTCCTGTTGGTTCGGGTGGCTTCAACCGCCGTCGTCACCAAAATGCTGGGTGGTAACCGGGATCAGATCATTGATGCCGTCTCTCAGGCCTGGGTGGATGGCTGCGCGCTGCGCACGTACCGCCATGCGCCGAATGCCGGTTCCCGTAAGTCGTGGGCAGCGGGCGATGCCACCTCCCGTGCAGTGCGACTGGCGATGATCACCATGAAAGGTGAAATGGGATTGCCTTCTGTGCTCACGGCACCCAAATGGGGCTATTACGATGTGCTGTTCAATGGTCAGCCGTTCAAGCTGAATCAGGATTTTGGCAGCTATGTGATGGAAAATGTCCTGTTCAAAATTTCTTTCCCGGCAGAATTCCACGCCCAGACTGCGGTTGAATGTGCGGTGACGTTGCATGAGCAGGTCAAAGATCGTCTGGACGAGATTGAACGGATCGAAGTGACGACCCATGAGTCTGCCATTCGGATTATTTCGAAGTCCGGCGATCTCGCCAACCCGGCAGACCGGGACCACTGCCTGCAATATATGATCGCGGTGCCGCTGATTTATGGTGATCTGGTTGCCGAACACTATGAAGATGACTTCCATCGTGGTGACAAACGCATCGATCAGCTTCGCAGTAAGATGGAAATCATGGAAGACCCGCGTTACAGCGCGGAATATCTGGAGTCGGATAAACGCTCCATCGCCAATGCGATTCAGATTTTCTTCAGTGACGGCACCAGTACCGACAAAGTGGCCGTGGACTATCCCATTGGTCATCGCCGACGCCGTGAGGAAGGGATTCCGGTTCTGGAGCGAAAATTCAGACGGAACCTGCTCACCCGATTCCCGCAGGGCATCAGTGAACACATTGTCGATCTGTGTAGTGATCAGGCGGCACTGGAAGCAACGCCAGTACATGATTTTATGGCGCTGTTCACCATCAACTGATTGGCTATTGAATGGCTTCTTCAGAACCGGCGTCTTGGCGCCGGTTTTTTCTTTGGGGCAGTGGCTGAATTTGAGCCCGGATGTTTTTCATTTCAGTTGGCTGAGAAAAGCGCTGTGTCATACCAATCGCAGTCAATCACTGGTCATCCTAGCTTGTTCAATTGTTCGATCACTGCGTTAGATTTTTTGATTGTAGAATCAGGACTTATCTAAAAAGTCTGCCTTGTTCTCAAACATTTCCCCTGCGCTATTTCTGATCATTGACTGACTTTGATTGGTATCATTTGTGCGTGAATCGCAAAAGAATTTTGAATTCATGATGCGTTTAAATGCATTGAGTTTTGTATTAGCATCATTCGCTGAATGAAAGTGATAAAGGAATTATCAATGACCAAACGCTTGTATATGGAGACATCCGAACTCTCAGGAAGTGCGCAAGTCCTTCGTTGTGAAGCAGATGAGTCAGGGTACTTTGCTGAACTCGACGCCACCTTGTTTCATCCGCAAGGCGGTGGACAACCCAGTGATATCGGCGTTCTGCAAAGTGACAACGGTGTTTCCGCCCGAGTCTTGCAAGTGAAGGACGTGAACGGGGTGATTTTGCATTGGCTGGACGCTCCGATTGCAGCAGGTCCCGTGTCTTTACAAGTGGATCCGGCGGTGAGGCATCAGCATGCCATGCTGCACAGTGTCGGGCATGTGATTGGCAACATTGGTCAGCGACACGGATGGAAACCCGTGAAAGCACATCACTGGCCGGGAGAATGCCGGATCGAATTTATGCCGGAAGCCAGCAATCGTGACCTCACTGCCGATGAGATTGAAGATGCCCTGGCAACGCTGATTCAGGCGCAGTTGGCTGCGCAGATCCATGTGGATGACAAAGGGTTACGCTGGGTTGGTTTTGGTGAGCTGGCGCCCTGGCCTTGTGGTGGCACGCATCTGGCCTCACTGGCTGAAGTGGGTGGACAGGTTTCTGCTGCGGTGAAACTGAAAAAGAACAAACTCGTCGTGAAATACGACATCGAATCAAAGGAATGAATCGTGTTACTCGATCTTGAAAGCATGGATGCAACGGCCATTTCAAAGCTAGCCAATCAGGACTGTCTGGTGATCCGGGTGAAGGATTTTATCGACAGGGAACACGCACTGTCTCTGGGCGACAGAATCCTGACCGCCGGCTATGATGCGTATATCAATGCGCCGAGTATTGGCCGGATCGGCATGGCTTTTTATGAAGCAGAACGGGATCCCACCCTCCTTGAGCGGTATTTTGCTCAGGCGCAGTCCAACATTCATGAGCTGCGCCAGCGCTGTAAGCCTTATGCTTCACCGCTGGATGTCTTGCGCTGTTGTCTGGATGAGATCTGGCCGGCTGGCGCGCAACTGGAAACCTTATACGGCAAGAAAATGTCGGTGGGGTTATCGCGGGTGGTTGATGAGAATATCCGCTTTTTAGCCCATCATGATATTTTTGCGAAAGATGCGCCGGACAGCTTCCGGGCACACAGCCTCTCGGCTCAGTTTGCCTGTAATGTTTATCTGACCATGCCTGAACAGGGCGGGCATTTACAGGTCTGGCAGAATGAGCTGGGCCGGAAGAGTTTGATGCACTCAGACAAGACAGTTATGGGATTGAGCCCGATATTCTCGGCGCACCCGCCGTTGAAATTGCACCGGAACCCGGTGATTTGTTGCTGTTCAATTCAAGAAAAATGCACTCGGTGACACCGGGCATTCAGGGACAGCGTCTGAGTCTGTCCTGCTTTGTCGGATACCGGGGCCAGCAGCATCCTTTAACCTTTTGGAGTTAGTGATGATTCAAGCATACTGGCCGGAGTTTTTATCTCTGGCCCTGATCCATTTCATGGCCGTTGTTGCCCCGGGCCCAGACTTCGTGGTGACCGTTCGGCAAAGTCTGAAATTTGGGCGTCTGCATGGGGTGATGACGGCGCTGGGTATCGGCACGGGCTTATCCGTTCATGTGCTTTATACCCTGTTAGGCGTGAGCGCCTTAATGCATACCTCTGAAACCCTGCTGCTGGTGGCGAAGCTTCTCGGTGCCTGTTATCTGGTGTATCTGGGTGTCCAATTATGCCGCAGCAAACCTGCGAAGGGGCAAATGGCAGTGAACGGAGAAAACGCATCGGAGACGGAACAACAATCTCTGCGACGTGCCTTTGGGATTGGCTTCTTAACCAATGCGACCAATCCGAAAGCGACCCTGTTTTTCCTGGCCGTGATGACAAATGTTGTCAGCGTGGATACACCGCTGGCGGTACAGGCTTTCTACGGGATCTGGATGTGTTCCGTCAATGCCGTTTGGTTCATGCTGGTCAGTCTGGTTTTCTCTGCGCCGAAGGCAAGAAACTGGTTCCATCATCAGATGCACATCATTGAGCGAACATTAGGGGTTGTCCTGCTGGCCTTTGCCGCACGCCTGGCCTTTGTTTAATTTAATCTCTGGCTTCAAAGTCAATCAAACATCCCGAGCGGCCCCTCAGTGGCCGCTCTTTTTATATCCGAACGCCCTGTATCTGCACGCAAGATTGATCTGGGGCAGGATCCTTTGCCTGCCATGCACATAGACTGGTTTCATCTGTCTTCAGCCCATGTGCTGAAGCAAAACCTTCCGTGCTTGAAGAGGATAGAACTTGCGAATTCATCAGGCGGTTTCTGCACTGACAGAACAGATTCAGCACGCCCCCGAGGGGACGCTCAGACTGACCCTGCCGTTCGCCGGTCTGCCCGAGGCATCTGTACCGGATTGGCTGGAGGCGCAGCCGTTATTTCCCAAATTATACTGGCAGTCCCGAGACGGGCTCGAAGAGGCTGTGGTACTTGGTCAGCAGGCGGTTTTCACCGATCCTGCGGGTGCAGAGATACAGTTGTCGGAACCCCAGCGGATCTGGGGATGCAAGGCATTTGACGACAGCGGGGATGCTGCAAGGTCTTCCTATTTCTTTTTGCCGGAGATTGAACTGTTCCGGCAAGGGCAGCAATGGTCTTTGTCGGTCAATCTGAATGCCGGGAAAACAGCGGCACTGGAGGCGCTCTCTCGGCTGGTGGCTGAAGTGCCCGGATTACCGGCCATTGACACCCATCTGCGCTCAGTTCGCCATACGCCGAACCCGTCGCACTGGCACCAATTAGTGACCGAAGTACTGTCCGAGGTGGCGTCGGGTCAGGTTGGGAAAGTGGTGCTGGCAAGGCAGACAACCGTCCGGGTCAGCCAACCTGTTCTGGCAACTCAGTTACTCAAGGCCAGTGGCCAGGCGAATGCCGGCAGTTTTCATTTTCTGTTTGCCCTGAATGCGCAGCACGCCTTTATCGGTGCGACGCCGGAGCGCCTGTACTTACAGGAGGCTGTCAGGTGCAGACCGAGGCTTTGGCCGGAACAATCGGCCGGGGCCGGAATCCGGCGCAGGACCAGAAGCTGGCTCAGTGGCTGAGTCTTGATGGGAAGAACCGTCAGGAAAATCAGTATGTGGTGGATGACATTCTCGCGCGTCTGACGCCTTTGGCAGCGCACCTGACTGTTGAGACAGCTGCCAGTTTGATCCGGTTACGGCAGGTTCAGCATCTGAAGCGGCCGATTCAGGCTCGGCTGAAACCGGGGGTGAATGGGGCGGCAGTGCTTGAAGCCCTGCACGCAACTGCTGCGGTTGCCGGATGGCCTCGTTCGTCTGCGCTGGCTTTTCTTCAGCAGCATGAGCCGTTTGACCGGGCTGGTATGCCGGTTCTCTGGGATATTTCAGCCACCAGAAAGCTGAGTTCTGTGTTGCGATCCGCAGTGCCGAAGTGACAGGTGAGCACCTGAAATTTTTTGCCGGGGCGGGCATTGTGCCGGGCTCAGATGCGGCCAGTGAGTGGCAGGAGCTGAATCAGAAACTGTCGACCCTGATGTCCCTGCTGGATGATCCGGCACGGGTTCTGAATGAGCTGGAGGTTGCCTGATGGTCAGCGAACAGGCGCGACTGAACCGGATCTGGGCCAGAACCTTGCTGGAAGAGCTCACCCGACACGGCGTGGCACACCTGTGCGTGGCACCGGGTTCCCGGTCGACGCCTCTGACGCTGGAGGCCGATGCCAATCCGAAAATCCGACTGCATCCCCATTTCGATGAACGTGGCCTCGGATTTCTGGCGCTGGGGATCGCAAAAGCCAGTGGCCAGCCGGTGGCAGTGGTGGTGACGTCAGGCACGGCGGTGGCGAATCTGCTGCCGGCTGTGGTGGAGGCCGGGCTGACGGGTGAAAAGCTGGTGCTGCTGACCGCAGATCGTCCCGCAGAACTGATTGGCTGTGGCGCGAATCAGGCGATCGTTCAATCCGGTATTTTTTCCGGCCATGTCACGACATCGCTGGATTTGCCCAGCCCGTCTGCGTCGGTATCACTCAGCTGGCTTCTGACCTCGGTGGATGGACTGATGGCAGCCCAGTCGCGCGATGGCGGTGCGATTCATTTCAACTGTCCGTTTCCGGAACCGCTTTATCTGGATGAATCGCCGGATGAGTCTGCTTTTATCCGTCCGGTACTGTCTCAGTGGCGGCAACGGACCACGCCATACAGCCAGACGTGGATGCCTGATGTCGCTGTGAATTTACCGTCGGATCTGCCTCAGCTGGCGGAAAAGAATGTGTTGATTCTCGCGGGGGATCTGACGGCAACGGAGGCGCAGGCTGTGGCGGCACTGGCCGAAAAACTCGGCTGCCCTTTGCTTTGTGATCCGCAATCCGGGATCAGCAGTCCATGGGCACATTTTGATCTCTGGCTGCAAGATCCCACGCTGGCCGCATCGCTCAATGACTGCGAGTTTGTCATCCAGTTTGGCGCACGGCTGGTGTCCAAACGCTTGAATCAGTGGCTTGCAGAGCACATCAGCCATGGCCGGTGCGAGCACTGGCTGGTCACGGCAGAATCCCGTCGTCAGAATCCGGCTCATCTGCCGCAGCGACACTGGGTGTCCGGCATTGCAAACTGGGCCGAATCTGCCACGAGCCTGCTTCCTGAACCGGCATCCCACAGGCGGGAATGGGCGGAAGGGCTGAAAAGCGGTTGTCAGCGGGTACAGGCGTTGATGGATGACTATCTGACAAACACGTCGGCGCTGAGCGAAATCGCACTGGCAATCGATTTAAGCCAGCGCGGCCAGCAAGCGGGGTTGTTTCTGGGGAACAGCCTGATTGTGCGGCTGGCGGATGGATTCACCCGGCTGGAAGGCCGTTCGGTTTACACCAATCGCGGTGCATCTGGCATCGATGGACTGGTCGCGACTGCCGCGGGCGTTCAGCGGGCGACCGGACAGCCATTGCTGCTGATGCTGGGAGATACGGCATTGCTGCATGATCTGAATTCGCTGGCGCTCATGCGCCAATGCACGGCACCTGTGGTGATTGTGGTCACGAACAATGACGGCGGGGCGATCTTTGATCTTCTGCCGGTGCCGGACTCAGCGCGTCAGCACCTTTATCAGATGCCGCATGGTCTTGCCTTTGCGCATGCTGCAAGCCAGTTCGGTGTGGCGTATCACAACCCGGTTACTTTGCCGGATATCAATCTAAAGTCAGCGAGCACTTCCAAACCGGACAAGGCGCATTACTGGTTGAGGTGAAGACGCCTGCAGGCGAGGCGGCGGCCCATCTTCGCGCGCTGAAGGAGCGGTTGTATGCTGTTTAGCCGCACCCTGTCAGTGCATGAGGGGACAACCCGGCCGGTGCTGGTTTTCTGCATGGCCTGCTGGGGAGCGGGGAGGACTGGCGAACCTGTGCCCGTTCCCTTTCGGATTTTCGCAGTATTGCACTGGATTTGCCTGGCCACGGGCGGAGTGTTGCTGTGGACTGCGATTCTTTGAATCAGGCCGCGACTCAAGTGGCCGACACGCTCTCCGCGCGCTTGCCCCCGGGCAGCCGCTGGTGCTGGTGGGCTATTCGCTCGGCGGACGGATTGCATGCATGGTCTGGCGGCGGGTCTGTTTGGATCCTTACCGATTCAGCAATTGGTGATTGAAGGCGGCCATGTCGGGCTGGCATCAGCGTCGGAGAAACAACAGCGCTGGCGTCATGATGCGCGCTGGGCACGGCGCTTTCGCCGGGAGCCTTTGAGCGATGTGTGCAGGACTGGTATCAGCAGCCGGTCTTTTCCTCACTCGATCCTGCCCAAAGACAGCACATGGCTGATATCCGGCGACAGAACGATGGTGCAGCTGTGGCCCGGATGCTGCTCGCGACCTCGCTGGCGCGTCAGGAACCGCTGCGGCAAGCCTTACACATTCAGCCCGTTCCCGTGCATTACATCTGCGGGGCACGGATACCAAATTTTCCCGCTTGGCATTTGAGACGGCTTTCCCCGTCACGCAGATTGCCGGTGCAGGGCACAACACACATCTGGCCCGGCCAGCAGCGTTTGCACGCGCAGTCGTGCAGCTCGCCGGGCTTCAGAACACATCAGATTCAATGACAGCGGAGCGCTTATGACCATCACTATGGGACGAACCGAAGACGAACTTTATGCGCCGATTGAGTGGCTTCACGGTGGCCAGCCATTTTCGGATATTGAATACCACAAATCATCCGACGGGATTGCCCGGATCACCATTGCCCGGCCACAGGTGCATAACGCCTTCCGTCCTCAGACGGTTCAGGAAATGATGCAGGCGCTCGCCGATGCGAGATACGACGCCGACGTGGGCGTGATCATTCTGACCGGACTGGGTGAAGCGGCATTTTGTTCAGGCGGTGATCAGAAAATCCGGGGGATTACGGCGGTTATCAGACGAATCCGGCATGCATCATCTCAATGTGCTCGATTTTCAGCGCCAGATCCGTACCTGCCCCAAACCCGTGATCGCTGCGGTGGCGGTTGGGCCGTCGGGGGCGGGCATGTGCTGCACATGATGTGCGATCTGACTATTGCTGCTGAGAATGCGAAATTTGCCAGACCGGCCCGAAAGTCGGCTCATTCGACGGTGCTGGGGGGCGTCTTACATGGCTCGGATCGTGGGTCAGAAAAAGGCCCGTGAAATCTGGTTTCTGTGCGCTTCTACGATGCTCAGAAGCGCTGGACATGGGGCTGGTGAACACCGTTGTCCACTGGCAGAGCTGGAAAGGGAAACCGTGCGGTGGTGCCGGAAGTGCTTCAGCACAGTCCGATGGCGCTGCGCTGTCTGAAAGCCGCCCTGAATGCTGACTGCGACGGTCAGGCAGGTCTGCAGGAACTGGCGGGCAATGCCACCATGATGTTCTATATGACCGAAGAAGGCAGGAAGGCCGGAATGCGTTCAACGAGAAGCGCCGCCCTGATTTCAACAAGTTCAAACGCAATCCGTAGTCCTGCTGGATGAACCTATGACACAGCGATCGGCCAGACTCTACGAATATCGATTATCCATGGACAGCGGTGTGATACTCCGGGGCAGGCGTGTGACTGAGCGGCGGGGTTACATTGCCGAGCTGCGCGAGGGGGGGCAGTGGCCTCGGGGAAATCGGCCGTTGTCCGGATGGAGTGTGGAATCTCTGGCTCAGGCTGGCGCTCAGGCTGCGCTTGCGTTGTTTGGCTGGGTTCATGGCTCTGATCGAATGATGGAGACAGCGACACTGTTTCCGTCGGTGGCGTTCGGATTGTCGATGGCTGAGATGGAACTTGCGCGTCGCTTGCCTGCTGCCGGTGTATTTACCCCGGCACCGTTATTGCGCTGTGACGCTGCGGTTACGCTGCCATCAACGGACCGGATCGCGAAAGTCAAAGTCGGGCGCGGGACCCGGCTCAGGAATCAGAGCAGATCATCGTCTACTGACGACACATCCGGCGCTGGTGCTGCGTCTGGATGCCAACCGCGCTTGGACGCTGTCGCAGGCGCGCGTGTTTTCTGCGCATCTGAGACCGGATTTGCATTCACGAATTGCTTTCATTGAAGAGCCTTGTCAGCAACCGCAAGACAGTCTGAATTTTGCAGCAGAAAGTCACTTGCCGCTGGCCTGGGATGAAACGCTGCAGGCCGCGGTCAGCCAGCCGGATTTTCAGCTTGAACAGCTGGGCAAAGCGGCTGCAATTGTCGTAAACCCACGCTGATCGGTTCGGTACAGCGTTGTCTGTTGCTGATTCAGGCGGCTCGCCAATCAGGTATGCAGGCCGTTCTCAGTTCAAGCCTTGAATCCAGCCTGGGCCTGACGCAGATCGCTCGCTCTCGCACTGGCTGTTGCCGGACGCTGTACCGGGGCTGGATACGCTGCACTGCTTTCAGGCGCAGCTGGAATGTCCGTGCCGGGCAGTTCGCTGCCTGTTCAGCAACTTTCGGCGCAAAGATTAGTGGGAATATGGGAATGATGATGTCTGACTACCTCTGGCGACATTGGCGCAGTCCGGCCGGAACATCTTGCGCTGCGCACTGCGGATGAATCATACAACTGGCGCGCGCTGGCAGAGAAGGTTGATGACCTTGCCGCCATCTGTCACACAGGGGTTGCGCCCGGCGATGTGGTGACGGTGGTCGGGAAAAATTCAACGAACTGGTTTTCCTGCATCTGGCCTGTCTGCAACTGGGCGTCACGACGGCATTTGTGATGCCGCAGCCTGCCATCCGGTTGTATGAAAAGCTGGCGTATTGTACCGGCCGGGTCAGCCGCACTGGGTCTGGTTCGGCCCTGTTCAGCCAGACGATTCGAGCGGCAAAGCGAGCGATTCTGCGAATAAACCAGACAGGCTGTCGATGCGTACTGACGTTGCGTTTTTGGATCTGGATGCAGCGTTCAGTTCAGCGCCACGAAAACAGCCCGTACCAGGAACAGCCTGTCGTCGGATCGGCTGGCCTCATTCTTTTACCTCCGGTTCCGCCGGTGTGCCCAAAGCGGTCGCGCATACCAGGCCCAGCATCTGGCGTCGGCCCGAGCTTGCTGGCGGTGTTTTCGTTCCAGTCTTCGGATTGCTGCTGCTTAGTTTGCCGCTGTATCATGTGTCCGGACTTGCCATTGTGTATCGCTGGCTCAGTGTCGGGGCCTGCCTGAAAGTGGGCGTGGCGCGCTGGCTCAGGATATTCAGGACGTGACTCACGCTTCATTGGTCGCAACACAGCTCAAGCGTCTGCTTGAATGCAGCAGCCG